>CATKEF010000034.1 GCA_949747905.1 uncultured Eubacteriales bacterium | reverse complement strand
TATGCCTTAGGAGGGCACTATTCTATCCATTGAACTACGGAAACAAATTGAAATAAATTTTATACCAAAAATTATACCAATTTTATATTAAGTTGTCAAATCGGCTGAAAAACAGCCATTTTAGCCCCGAAATAGGCTGTTTTTTCGTGTTCCGTGTGGATATAGTGAACACTTAGGAAGACCCTGTTATCTCCATTTAACTACGAAACAAACAGTATTAGACTAAAATTATTAAAGCGAGCGGAGGTCCGCTCGCTTTAATATTTACGCCATTGCGTTCAATTTTTTAGCTAAACCTGATTTTTTGTTAGCGGCGGTGTTTTTCTTAAATACGCCTTTCGAAACAGCGCTGTCAATTACCGAACAAGTAGTGGAGAACTTTGCGGTTGCGGCGGTTTTATCTCCGCTTTCAACCAAAGCAAGAAATTTTTTAACTTCAGTCTTGACTTCAGACTTTATTGCTTTATTTCTGGCAGTTTTTTTCTCGGTAACGAGTACACGCTTTTTCGCAGATTTAATATTAGGCATCTGACAACTCCTTTGGATACTGGTTTACTTGAATTCTTGATTGATTTTATCATAAAAAACAGCGGTTGTAAACTGTTTTTGAATGTGTTTTAAAATTTTTTTAATATATTTTTCCAACCCACAATATTAATATAAAGTAATGGAAATTTTCGACGCCTGTAAGCCTTTGGTTTGCTTTTTTGATAGCGGAATCGGTGGTCTTAATTTGATGTCTGAATGCGTACGTAGATTGCCGTACGTTGATTTTGCATATTTTGCCGACAATAAGAACGTTCCGTACGGAGTTTTGACAAAATCGGAAATTTTAAAACTTACGCGTAACAAATTCGAAGAAATTTCCGCACTCAAACCAGCTGCTGCCGTAATAGCATGTAATACGGTTACATCGCGTTGTGCGGCGGAACTGCGGAAGGAGTTTGCGTTCCCCATAGTGGGGATTCAGCCTGCCGTTAAGCCTGCCGCGGCGGCTGGGAAATGCACAGTGCTTGCAACTCCCGCGACGGCTGAAAGTGAAGCCGTAAAGGACCTTGTAAAAAAATACGGGAGAAACAGAACGGAAATTATTGCGTGTCCGCAGCTCGCTTCATACATTGAAAATAATATATTCAATTTTTCAAGGCATGATATTTATGAATTATTGCCATATATAAATTCGGACGGCGTTGTTTTGGGATGTACTCATTATTCGTTTGTCGGAAATTATATAAAAGATTTTTACGGTTGCACCGTTTATGACGGTATAGAAGGCACTGCGCGCAGGCTTTGTGATATACTTGCCGCAAGTAATCGGTGTTCTCAGGTTGCGGGTAAAATTGCTTTTATCGGGGGTGACGAATATAAAAATAAGTGCGTTTTTGAATCATTAATTAAGTCGTAAAACTGGTTTGGGGAAATTTTTCCCAAAATATCCCCGTTTTTTCCTAAAAAACCCTTGACAATGGACGAGTTGGGTGGTATTATGGACTTACGAACCAAAAAGGCAGTAATGTATTATGTTTTATCTTACGGGTGAATATAATCACCAGATGGACACGAAAAACAGAATACGGATTCCCAACAAACTTAAAGGGGAAGAAAGGGGACTCTATTTTTCAAAGGGGACCAACAACTGTCTGTTTGTTTATTATGAAGAGGCTTTTAAAGAGCTCATTCAGAAAATAGAAGAAAAAATAAAAATGACCGATACGGACGGTCAGCTCGCATTGAGGGTTTTTGCTAAATCGTTTACTTATGTTGAAGGCGACCAGCAGGGAAGAATGATTCTTCCGACAAAACTCAAAGAGTATGCGAAAATAGATAAAGATTTGGTAATCTGCGGAGCTGGCTCTCATATTGAAATATGGGCTAAGGAAGTTCACGACAAGTATTTCGAGAACGAGGACGTCGATTTCGACGAATTGTTCAAAAAACTGGATATTTAAGTTATGGGCTTTTCACACATCCCCGTAATGCTCGAAGAATGTATGCAGGGGCTTGCGCTTAAAGACGGAGGCGTTTACTTTGACGGTACGGTCGGCGGCGGAGGACATTCTTTCGAAATACTGAAGCGTACCGCGCCTTCCGGCAGATTGATAGCGACCGACCGCGACGACGACGCGCTTGCAGCGGCGGACGAAAGATTGAAAGGTTTTTCGGGAAGATACGAATTATTCAAAGCGGATTATAAGGACTTTGGCGAGGTTCTTGAAAAAGCTCGTATTAAAGAACTTGATGGTGCTATACTCGATTTCGGCGTTTCAAGTTATCAGCTCGATAACGAGAACAGAGGTTTTTCTTATATGAGACCTTCCGCTCCTTTGGATATGCGGATGGACAGGTCGCAAAAGTTTACTGCTCGTGATATTGTCAACACATACGGGCGCAAGGAAATTGCAAGAATACTGAAAGAATACGGAGAAGAGCAATTTGCGACCGCAATAGCTTCGAATATAGTAAAAGCGCGTGAAAGAAAAACGTTGGAAACGTGCGGAGAACTCGTTGAAGTAATCGAGGAAAGTATCCCGAAAAAATTCAGTCAAAACGGACCCGTAGCGAGAAAGAGCTTTCAGGCTCTGAGAATCGAAGTTAACGGCGAACTTGATAATTTGTATGATTGTGTTATCGGTTTGACAAGAACGTTGAAAAAAGGCGGACGAATTGCTGTACTGACATTCCATTCTTTGGAAGACAGAATAGTGAAACAGGCGTTTAAGTATCTTGAAACAGATTGTCTTTGTCCGAAGAACATACCCGTATGTGTATGCGGGAAACAGAAAGAGATAGAAATAATAACAAAAAAGCCTATTACGGCAACTTTGAAGGAAATTGCGCTTAATTCGCGTTCAAAGTGTGCAAAACTCAGAATTGCCGAAAAAATCTTGTGATATATTTGAGATAAGGAGAAAAGTATGGCACTTGCAGTACCCGTTTTGGAAAGAAACGCAAAAACAGAAGATAAAGTACGTTACGGCATTAATTCAGTTACTGCCGACGAAGAGCATAACGCGCGCATCAAATCTACTTATGCAATGCTTATCAATCCTGCGGCAAAGGTGGACGAGGTGCTTGGCAGAAGTGGTTGCGCGGATGTGGAACCTGCGGTTAAACCTGTTCGCAGAGAACTTTTTCCTCAGCAGCCTGAATTGGTGGAAAACGCAAGAGCCGACGCCGAAATCTTCCGTGCCGACAGTCCGGTAAATCGCAGAATAACCGAGGTTAAACCTGTTGTCGCTGAGAGTGCGGAAGAGGACGAGAACGAAGATTTAGTTCCCACAAGAACTACTATACAGTACAGAACTACCGATAAAAAGGTAACGACGGAAGAGGGCAGAATTTCTAACGAACACGCGGAAAAGCGTATCAGTCTGTCGAAGAAAGAAAAAATTATAATAGCGGTAGCGGTAAGCGTTATAATCGCGCTGTTTGCCCTCATTATAATTAATTCGGCTATAATATCCAATATTAACGCCGATTTAAGTTCACTTCAGTCGTCATTGGTAACTGTAAAAGCTGCGTATTCCGGTATAAGCGATGAGGTCGGCAATTATCTTGCGGACAGTGAAAGGCTTGCAGTGGAATATGCTCTCCTCAACAATATGATTTTAGGTTAAGTACAGCATAGTCGGGGGTCAACGATATAAAAAAGTTTAATAAAACGGGTTTCTCCGTTACAGTCTTACAAAAGAGGTTATTGTCAATCGGTTTGGCAATAACCTTTATTTTTATCCTTATACTGGCAAGAATTTTTTATGTTCAGGTTGCTTGGGGCAAAGAATTGGTGTACAGAGCAACCGACCAGTGGAACCGAGAAATACCTGTCATTGCACGCCGCGGAATAATATCCGACAGAAACGGTGAGGTGCTTGCCGGAAATCTTACTACATACAGCGTTTTTGTAAGACCTAATGCAGTGAGGGAAGTCGAGTATACAGCAACGATACTGAGCGGTCTGTTTTCGGTCGACCCCCAAATGCTTCTCGAAAAACTGAAAAGTAAAGTTTCAGAGGTTACTGTAGCGAGGCAGGTAGGGCGCGAGCAAATAGAAAAACTTATTACTTACGACCTTTCGGGTGTATATTATTCGCGTGACAATACGCGCAGTTATGCATTTAACGATGCTTTATGTCAGGTTTTGGGCTTCACGTCTAACGACGGTTCGGGGCTTTCCGGTATCGAGAAATTTTACAATAACGTTTTGGGCGGTAAAAACGGCGAAATTACTTATACCACGGATATCGTGGGTATAGAGACGGAAAATTCCGTGGTTGTCTATAATGAAGCCAAACCCGGTGACGAAATAAGACTTACGATAGATATAGACATTCAGCTTGCCGCCGAGCAGGCAATGAAAAGAGTGTATACAACTAGCGGTGCAAAAGCCGTATCGTGTGTGGTTCTGAATCCGAAAAACTTCGAAATTCTGTCGCTTGTGAACTATCCGTCATATAATCTGAACGAGGTTCCGAGAGATGATACGGAAACTTTGAACGCACTGTCGAGGAACGGTATTGTCAGCGATATATATGAGCCCGGTTCGACCTTTAAGGTTATGACTGCGGCTGCAAATATAGAGGAGTATCTTAACGGAAACTCAAAGGCTTTTTCGAATTCATATGTTTTTAACGGAAGCCGAACAAGGGTTGTGGACGGTATTAAAATCAAGTGCTGGTCAGATCATTCCAACGGAAAGCACTCGAATCAGACGCTCGCAAACGCGCTCAATAACAGCTGTAACCCTTGTTTTACGGATATCGCTCTGTCGTTAGGTACCGAAACGTTCTATAAATATTTGCAGGCGTTCGGGTTCGGGAATGTTACGGGACTGGATTTTACGGGCGAAGCGCTCGGAATGCTCGTGCCTCAGACTGCTGTCCGCGATTGTGACCTTGCGCGTATCGGTTTCGGGCAGACGGTTGCTGTTACAGGTATACAGCTTGCTTGTGCGGTAGCTTCCGCGGTAAACGGCGGCAATTATTATGTTCCCCGTCTTTTGAAAAGTATAGTATCTGCCGACGGCAAAACTGTTTCCGAAAACAAAACTGTTTTCAGGAACAAACCGATAAGCGAAAAAGCGTCGGCTCTGTTAAGAGAGATGCTTGAAGGCGTTGTCAGCGAGGGAAGCGGTAAACACGCATATATTGAAGGTTATAAGGTTGGGGGCAAGACGGGAACGGCGCAGAAATACGAGGACGGTCACGTCGCGCAGGGAAAATACGTTTCCTCATTTACGGGCTTTTTCCCCGCAACCGACCCTCAGTATCTTGCGCTTATCATAGTTGACGAGCCGCAGGGAGTCTATTACGGAAGTACGGTAGCGGCTCCGGTCGCGAAAGAGATTTTCGAAAATATAATAAAAATAAAAAATATTGAACGGTATGAATGATGTTGCTTTCCGAATTGCTTGAAAATATGAACTACGAACAGGTGGTCGGGGCTACCGATGTGGAAATTGGCGGACTGTGTACGGACAGTCGACGAATAAAAAAAGGCGATTTGTTTTTTTGTTACGAAGGCGGTAACGCCGATTCGCATAAGTTTGCCGAGGATGTAGTCAAAGACGGTGCGGCTGCGGTCGTATGCGAACGAAAACTAGGTGTGCCCATACCGCAAATTATCGTAAAGGACGGCAGAAGCCAGGTTGCGCTTGCGGCGCGGGCGTTTTACGGTTTTTCGGACAGAAATTTGAAATTGATTGCCGTTACGGGGACAAACGGTAAGACGACCACAACATACATGTTGGCTTCGATTTTTCACGCGTATGGCAGAAAAACCGCCATAATCGGAACTTTGGGAATAAATTACTGCGATAAATTCATTGCTCCCGAACTTACGACGCCCGACCCCGTTTTTCTTCATTCGGTATTTGCCGATATGGTGTCGGCGGGCGTCGAATATGTGTTTATGGAAGTTTCGGCGCATGCGCTCCATTTCGGGAAAATCGTCGGGCTTGAATTCGAGGCGGGCATTTTTACCAACTGCACGCAGGACCATCTCGATTTCTTCGGAAATATGAGAGATTATGCCGAATGCAAAAAGTTATTGTTTTTACCGGGAAGATGCCGTCGTGCGGTGATTAATTCCGACGATAATCTCGGTATAGAACTTTTGTCGCTTACGGAAAATGCGGTAAGTTACGGGCTGAAAAATCCTGCGGATGTGTTTGCGGTGGATGTTCGCGAAAGTCTTAACGGAAGTACTTTCGTTTTGAATTTATTTGACGAATTATACGAAATCGAGCTTGGCATACCTGCGGAACACAATGTGTACAATGCTCTTGCGGCTGCCGCATGTGCAAATCTGCTCGGCGTCAAAACATCGGTTATCGCAAAGGGCTTGAAATCACTGAAAACGGTGGAAGGCAGACTCGAAAGAGTAGCCAGATATAACGGGGCGGAAATTTTCGTCGATTTTGCGCATACGCCGGACGGGTTGGAAAAATCGCTTAAATCTTTGAAAAAACTTTGCAAAGGCAGACTTTATTGTCTTTTCGGTTGCGGAGGCAACAGAGACAGAACAAAACGCCCCGTTATGGGGGCGGTTGCGGCAAAGTGGGCTGATTTTTGCATAATCACTTCTGATAATCCGCGGTTTGAGGACCCATTCGATATTATAAGCGAAATCGAAGTCGGCGTTAAACCATACGGAAAACAGTATGTAACGGTAACGGAACGCGAAATTGCAACCGAATACGCAATAAGACTCCTTGAAAATAACGACGTTCTCCTCGTCGCCGGTAAAGGCGGTGAGCATTATCAGGAGATTGCCGGTATAAAACATAGTTATAACGACAATACAGTAATAAAAAAAATAATCGGCGATTAAATGAAAACTGTTTTTATTGGTACGCTTTGCGCTTTTGCGGCGTCGTTTTTATTGCTCCTGCTGTTGTTGCCGCTTTTGCGGCGAATGAAAGCGGGACAGTACATCTTAGGTTATGTGAAAGAGCATAAAGACAAGGGCGGGACGCCTACAATGGGCGGTCTTGCCTTTATTGCGGCGTTCATAATAGTCGGTTTATGCGTTTGTGGTTTCGGGAACGGCGAGGCAAATCTTACCTTTGCGGTTACGGCAGGTTTTACGGTGGTAGGCTTTCTCGATGATTTTCTGAAAATTTATCATAAGGAAAACGAAGGGCTCAAACCGTATCAGAAAATTCTTTTTCAGGTAGCTATCGCAACTGTTGCGGGAGTATACTGTTATCTTAACGGCATAACGAAATTGTTTATTCCTTTCGGCGGTGGGTATTCTGCGGATATAAGTTGGGGTATAATTCCGCTCGTCATATTTGTTTTTACGGCAACCGTGAATTGTGTTAATCTTACGGATGGGCTCGACGGCCTCGCTGGTGGGACAGGCTGCGGATATCTGTTTGTGCTCGGACTTATGCTGTTTATGCAAAATGCAAACTGCGCCGAAATGTGTTTTGTCGCATTGGGCGCCTTGGGGGCTTTTCTGTTTTTCAATACAAATAAAGCCGTTATTTTTATGGGGGATACTGGGTCGCTTGCTCTGGGCGGACTTGTTTCTTGTCTTTCTGTTTTTTCGGGAAATACTTTGTATATTCCGATAATCGGAATTATGTTCGTAATTTCGGGAATATCCGTTATTGTACAAGTCATATATTATAAACGTACAAGGAAGAGAGTGTTTTTGATGGCTCCCATACATCATCATTTTCAGATGAAGGGATACACCGAATGTAAAATATCTTATGCATATTTTGCGCTCACCGCCTTAGTCGGAATATTTTGTTTGATTTTTGTGTGAGGTAAAATGTTTTTCAGAGGTCAGAAGTTTTTTGTTGCGGGTATGTCTGTTTCGGGTGAAAGCAGCGCCCGCTTTTTGCTTGAAAGAGGTGCCGAAGTCTATATTTACGACGATGTTGTCAGCGAGAATATTTCGGCGGTTATGTCCGAACTCGCTTCAATCGGTGCGCATATAGTTACTGCGGACGGTTGCGATGTCGCCGCGAATAAGTGCGATATTCTCGTGTTGAGTCCTGGAATTCCCATAGACGCGCATCTGCCTGTGACATTCAGGCGCCAGGGGAAAACAATTATAGGGGAAGAGGAGCTCGGAGCGCTGTTTCTTCGCGCTGCTTCGGTTGCTGTAACGGGAACAAACGGAAAGACTACTACCGTTACTATGATTAACGAGATGCTGAATTCTGCGGGAGAACATAGCGTTGCTTGCGGTAATTGCGGAAATCCTCTCGTAAAGGAAGTAGAAGAGCTTTCTTTTAATGATTTTGCCGTTATCGAAATTTCATCTTTCCAACTTGAAACTCTTTCAAGTCTCCGTCCGCACATTGCCGTCGTCACGAATATTACCGAAGACCACATGAATCGCCATTACAACATGGAAAACTATGTTTTTCTTAAATCGAAAATTCTCCGTAATCTCAGGGAAAGCGAATATGCTATACTGAACTACGACGACCCCGTTGTAAGGGGCTTTGCGAAAAATACAAAGGCAAAAGTCATTTATTTTTCCGTTCAGTCGCAAGTGGACGGAGCATATTTCAGCGACGGAAGTATATATTTCAAAGGTGAAAAATATTTTGATATAAGCGAAATGACCGTCGGCGGAGTACATAACGTTTATAATGCATTGGCGGCAGTTGCCGTAGCGGGTATACTGGGGATAGACAAAGTAAAGGCTTCCCGCGCGCTTTGCGCGTTTAAAGGCGTAAGTCATCGCGTTGAAAAGATAAGGGAAGTAAACGGGGTTACATATATAAACGACAGCAAGGGAACAAACGTCGACGCTACGATAAAAGCCGCTCAGAGTATGACAGCTCCAACCGTAATTCTTCTCGGCGGAAAGGACAAGGGGGACGATTATGCTCCGCTGTTCGAAGGTCTTGTTTCGACAAACGTAATTCACGCCGTTATTTACGGGGAAAACAGGTTTAAATTGCTCAATGCTGCGCTTAAGGCGGGCTTCTCGGGTTTTTCATTATGTTCCGAATTCGAAACGGCAGTCTTTCTCGCAGAATATGTCGTTAAGGAGGGACAGTGCGTTCTGCTCAGTCCGGCAAGCGCGAGTTTCGACAGCTTTGCAAATTACGAGGAGCGCGGCGAGGCGTTCAGGAAATTGGTGGAAAAGATAAATGAAACTGCCGTTAAGTAAGCGGAAAGATACCGGTAACGGTGCGAAAAAAATTACTAAAGCGGGAGACGTCCCGCTTTTAGTTTGCGTATTTTTAATGGCGTGTTTCGGCTGCCTTATGATTTATTCCGCCAGCTCTTATACGGCTCAGGTGCAATACGGCGATAGTTGGTATTTTGTCAAAAAACAGATTCTCGGCGTAGTGCTCGGAACTGCCGCTATGGCGGGAGTGTGTTTTTTGCCGTACCGTAAACTGTCTAAACTGAAAATCCCCGGGGTAATTGTAGCAGTAATACTGCTTGCTTTGGTATTTGTACCGGGGATTGGTATAACCAATTACGGAGCTACTCGTTGGATTGGCTTCGGCGGGGTGACTATTCAGCCTTCCGAAATTGCCAAATATGCTTTTGTATTGTTTGCCGCCGCTTATTTCTCTAAAAATTACGAGAAGGTCAAGACAGTCAAAGGGGTGTTGCCCGTACTCGGCGTGGGAATGATGTTTTGCGTTCTTATAATTATAGAGCCCAATATGTCTATAACCATGTGCGTTGGGCTTTTGATGCTTGCGGTAATTTTTCTCAGCGGAACAAATCTGAAAACATTCGCGTTTATTCTTATACCGTTTGTCGTGGCTGTGCCTCTGCTCATAATTTTAGAACCTTATCGTTTACAAAGATTGAGCGCCTTTATTGACCCATGGGCGTCGCCGAAAGACGAAGGGTATCAGCTTATTCAATCTCTTTATGCGCTCGGAAACGGCGGGTTTTTTGGTAAAGGGTTGTTTAATTCCACACAAAAATACAGGTTCCTGCCTTTTGCCGAGAGCGATTTTATTCTTGCGATTATGGGGGAAGAGCTGGGGTTTCTGGGGTTGGCGCTGTTTTTTTTCGTGTCTGCGTTCATTGTTTACAGGGGATTCAGAATAGCGAAGAATTGCAACAACCGTTTCGGTTTTCTGCTTTCGGCGGGATTTACTCTTGTATACGGAATTCAAGTGATGATAAACGCCTTGGTCGTGAGCGGTGCAATACCTCCTACGGGATTGCCTTTGCCTCTGATTAGCAGCGGCAATACATCGCTTATAATAACTATGGCTTCTATGGGTGTACTTTATAACGTGTCCCGCTCCGATTAACAAGACCGGCTTCGTCCGCCATATAATAGAGTATATTTTACTACTCGGAGTTAATATGGATAAATACGTAATAAACGGAGGAAGCAAACTGTACGGCAGCGTTACGGTGCAGGCGGCGAAAAATTCCGTCCTTCCGCTGCTTGCCGCTACGGTTCTGACGGACGGCGAAGTGACGTTGCGGAACGTGCCCGGCATCACGGACGTGAAGAATATGGTAAAAATTCTTACTCGTTTGGGTTGCAAGGCGGTTTTTTCGGGCAACGATTTGATAATAGATAGTTCCACTGCGGACTGTTTCGAAATTCCGAGCGAACTCGCGCATGAATTGCGGTCGTCGGTTTTTTTGCTCGGTTCTGTCATTTCACGGTTTCGTACCGCTAAAATAGCTTATCCCGGAGGGTGCGATATAGGGCTGCGTCCCGTCGACCTGCATCTCACGGGTTTAAAAAAACTCGGGGTCGAGATTACCGAGGAAAACGGATACATAATATGTCGGTGCGACAGCTTGCGCGGGGACGAAATAATGCTTGATTGTCCGAGCGTGGGTGCAACCGAAAATATAATGCTTGCCGCTGTCAAAGCGGAAGGTGTGACCATAATTAAAAACGCGGCGCGCGAACCCGAGATTGAGGATTTGCAACGTTTTCTCAACAAAATAGGGGCAAACGTAAAAGGTGCCGGCAGCGGAACGATTGTGGTCAGAGGGGTTAAACAGCTCGGCGGCTGCGACTATATTCCCATACCGGACCGTATCGAGGCTGGCACTTTTCTTATAGCCGCGGCAATGTGCGGCGGGGAAGTGGAACTAAGACAGGCAAATGCGGAAAATATAAGTTCGCTTTTACATAAATTGCGGGAAAACGGTTGCAAAATACGGATAAATGATGATAAAATAGAATTGGAAAGTCATAGAAGATTAACTTCCGTCAAAAGCATAGAAACTCAGCCTTATCCGGGATTTCCTACGGACTTGCAGGCGCAGATTACGGCTCTTTGCTGTATTTGCCGCGGACAGTCCATAGTTACGGAAAACCTTTTCGAAACGCGTTTCAAATACGTTCCCGAGCTCAGAAAGATGGGCGCGGACGTAACCGTGATAAACAGGAACGCCTTTGTGCGCGGAGTTGAAAAATTCAAGGGCGCAACCGTTGTCGCGCATGATTTGCGCGGTGGCGCGGCTTTGGTTCTTGCGGCGCTTGCCGCAGACGGCAGAAGTGAAATACTGGACATTTCCCATATTGACAGGGGATACGGCTCTTTCGAATACAAATTGCGCGGGCTCGGAGGCGATATCGTAAGAGTGTCCGTATAGGACTTATGCAACACTTAAGAAAAATAGTTTATGTATTGATAGCCGTTGTGTTCGTGGTGGCGGTTGCGATTGGCTTCGGCGTTATGTTCTCGGTTAAAAACGTTAACGTAACTTTGCTTAGTTATGTTTACGATGAATACGATGAACTTGCAGCCGTTAAAATTTCAGAGATAAAGGAAAATATAATTTCTCATTGCGGAGGCGGTCTTTTATTTTCGGTTGGCGAAGAAAAAATCCGCGATGCGGTCGATAACGGTACGTATTCGCTGGACAAAATCGAAAAAATATATCCTTGCACTTTAAACGTCACAATCAGAGAGAGAAAAGAGACGTTTGCGGTCAGGCGCGGAGAAGAGTACGGAATTTACGACGAGAATGGAAAATATATGAAATCGTCGGAAAATTATCTGAACGGACACGATAATGCGCCCGATGTGCTTCTGGAAGGAGTAGAATGCGACGAGGATATAGAGGCGCTTGCAAACGTAAGCGCGGCTTTCGGAACAAAGTTTATGTCTCTGCGTTCCGTTGTCGAAAGTGTAGCCCTTTCCGGTTCGTCCGCATTATCGGGCAAAGACCGTATAATTTTCAGACTTCGGTGCGGCGTTGAAATAGAATTGCAGAACTATAAAAATATGACGAAAGAAAAGATTTCCGCAGTTTACACGCTGTACGACGGATTGTCGGGCGAACAGAAACTCAGCGGTAAAATTTACGGCTATACAATTGCCGACGGTTCGGTTGCGGCAACTTACGATAAAAACGGATAAAAATGCAAAAAAAGCGGTGCCGAGGCACCGCTTTTTTTGTTTAATCGTTTGACTTTTATATAATCACTATTATATAATTTTATATATAAACAGACGGAAGGAAAAATAGCGGAATGCGTGGAAAATACGTTGCGGTTCTTGACGTTCGCTCCCGTGAAATGACGGCGGTTGTCGCCGAAAAGGGTGTAAACAATACGTTTATTATCAAAAGTAAATATACCGCATGTTACGACGGTTTTGCGGAGGGCGAATTTCTGGATGTCGGCAGTTTTTCTTCCGCCGTATGCGACGTCGTGGGGAAAACGCTTACTTCGCTCGGTGGAATCAAATCGTTTTATGTGGGCGTTCCGGGAGAATTTCTTTCGCTTGTAAACGTAGACAGAACTCTGAGTTTTCACAATTTAAAAAAAATTACTTCTTACGATATGGAGGAACTTGCGGCTGCGGCAATGCCCGCAAGCGACGGCAAATGGCGGTTTATTCGCAGTTCATGTCTTTATTACACATTATCGGACAAGCGTAAAACCGTAAATCCCGTCGGTTGCGTGAGCGACGGTTTGCAGGGCAGTTTTTGTTTTTTCAGATGCGATAACGCTTTTATCGGCTGTCTTATGGATGCGTTTAAGCGTTTCGGGGAAATCGCGACGGTGAATTTGCTTCCCGCTCCTTATGCGGAGGCGATGTATCTCGTTGAGCCGGAAATTCGTGACGATTGCGCCGTCTTATTCGATTTCGGGGATATTTCTTCGACGTACAGCGTTGTTCGCGGTAACGGACTTTTGTACAGCGAAGCGTTTTCGGTAGGTGTCGGACACATTGCAATGTATCTTATGAGTGAGTTCGATATGCCTTACGAAGTTGCGTCGGAGTTTCTGAAAACTGTCAATCTGAACGCGAAGGAGCGGCTGTCGGCAAAAGAAGAGTGCGTATATGAAGGAAAAGTTTATTCTTTCCCTACCGTCGAATTGCGGGATAAAATACGCGAGGCTCTGGACGGTATATGCGAAACGTTGGAAGAGTGCAGGCAGAATTATTCGGGAAAAAGCATAGAAGGCAAACCGCTTTTGGTCACCGGTGAAGGTGTTAAAACAATTCGTGGGGCAGTCGAACATATTTCCGGCAGGCTTGTCAAGGCGGTTGAGGCTGTTGCACCGAAAATTCCGTATTACGATAAACCGCGGTTCGGCTCCTTGTTCAGTCTTATTGATATGGCGCTTAACGATGAAAAAAATAGATAAAACTACCGAAACACATTAAACGGAGGTTATAATGTTTAACGATATGGTCGAACGCCCGACTTTGACGGGCAAAGCTAAAATAAAGGTAATAGGCGTGGGCGGCGCGGGCAACAACGCGGTCAACAGAATGTTGGAAGCGAGAATTACGAGTGCAGAGTATTACGTGGTCAACACGGACAGCCAGATTCTTGCGCTTTCTCCCTGTGAAAACAAAATTCAGATTGGCGTCGGACTTACAAAAGGTCTAGGTGCCGGTGCGGACCCCGACGTGGGCAGAGCGGCTGCGGAAGAGAGTAAAGAGTTGCTTACCGACGCGGTTAAAGGTACGGACCTTTTGTTTATTACCGCCGGCATGGGCGGCGGAACTGGCACGGGAGCTGCGCCGGTTATAGCTAAGATTGCAAGGGATATGAAAATTCTTACCGTTGCAGTTGTTACCGAGCCTTTCAGTTTCGAAGGTAAGAAACGTATGGAAAATACGGTCAAGGGTCTCGACAATCTCAAAAAATACGTGGATACTCTTATAGTAATCCCCAATGACAAGATAAGAACCGTTGTTGCGAAGAATACGCCGATGACGGAAGCGCTTAAAATTGCGGATGAAATTCTTAAACAGGGCATTAAAGGTCTTTCCGAGCTTATCGTCAATCCGGCTTTAATAAATCTCGACTTCGCGGACGTCAAGACTATACTTAAAGACAAGGGCATTGCTCACCTGGGCGTCGGTGTCGCAAAGGGCGACAACAGAATAATCGAGGCTGTCAGAGTCGCGGTAAACAGTCCGCTGTTGGAAACGACGATTGAAGGTGCGCGCGGCGTTATTTTGAACGTCGTCGGTGGTCAGGATTTGACTTTTGACGAGGTTGCGGATGCTGCCGAGCTTGTTAAGAGCGTCGTTGATGCTTCGGCGAACATAATATTCGGGGCGAGAATAGACCCCAATGTGCAGGACGAAGTTGAAATTACCGTTATAGCTACTGGATTTCCCGGTTTCGATAATAAACGTGAAGAAGAGCAGCAAAGAGCATATAACAGCGGAATGCTTTACGATTCCGGGAGTTACGCCGGCGGCGGAATAAGAAGGATGTCAGTCAACGAACCATATTATAAGTCCGTTCCGCAGCAGCCGTTGCAACCTACTCGCATGGACCCGATTCGTGAATTGCCGCCTGTACCTCCTGTACAGCCTATTCAGCCGGTAATGCCTCAGGTGCGTAGCGATGTTGTCGAGCCTCCTATAGAGCGTCCGGTCGAGAAGACCGTTCCGAAATTCGTTCAACGACTCAGAGATTTGGGGCGTAAGCGCGGAGACGACTGATTTTAAAATAATATTACGAAAAACCGCACGCTCAATGCGTGCGGTTTTTCGTCCTACAAATTCAGTTTAATTTAACTGTCAGAATTAAATGACTTATTTGTTAAGTTCATCGTAGTAAGCCGTAAGGATTGCTTGTTTTAATAATTCTCGGGTCTCGGTGTTCAGCGGATGTGCAATATCCTTATATTCGCCGTCATTAGTTTTTCTGCTGGGCATCGCAATAAACGCGCCGTCGTTCGATTCGATAATTTTGATATCGTGAACCACAAAACAGTTCTCGATGGTAATCGAGGCGACAGCCTTGAGTTTATTGTCCTCCTTGTTAACTAACCTGATTCGTACATCTGAGATTTTCATAACTTCACCTGCCAGATTATACTTTCATTGAATTCATTTTACAATAAAAGAAAAAGAATTTCAACACTTATATATAAAATTTTTTGTTAAAATAATAAAATTCTTTAAAATTCGTGCTAAAAGTAAATATTTTTTAATAAAATTTAATATGCAAAACGATATTCCGGAAAATTTCGGCAGTTTTTATTTCATTGGTATAGGTGGCGTAAGTATGAGTGCGCTTGCAAAATTTATGCTGTCTGTCGGTAAACGCGTCGGCGGCAGTGACAGGGTGCAGAGCGTCTATACGAGGGAGCTCGAAGCAATGGGCGCCGCGGTGGAGTTTGGTGAAAAACGCGGCAGTATTGATAAATACGACGTTATAGTTTATACCGACGCGATTTTGCAAAACGACGTTCAACTCAAAGAGGCTGAAAGCCTTAAAAAGATTATTGTCTCAAGAGGCGAATTTCTATACCTGATTTCAAGAAAATTCAAAAAAGTCATTGCGGTTTCTGGTTGCCACGGCAAAACAACTTGTGCTTCTATGCTCACGCACATATTTTTTGCTTCGGGAAAACCGTTTGCCGCGCATATAGGCGGGCGGGACTTGACTTTCAAAAATGCGTATTTCGGAGGCAATGACTATTTTATAACCGAGGCGTGCGAATTTAAAAAGAATTTTCTGTATTTAAAGCCCGATATAGCAGTTGTTCTCAATTACGGGGCGGACCATCTCGAGTGTTACGGAAGTGCGGAAAATCTCAGGGCGGCTTATATCGATTTTATGAGCGGCGCAGAAGAATGTATATCGCGCTCGGGCGAATTTGCCGTAGGGGGGATAAAATTCGGTACAGATGACAAAGCTGATTTTTATGCCCGAAATATAACTTGCAACGGAGGAAAATACAGTTTCGAGATTTGTCGTAACGGCAAAATCCTTGGAGAAATCAAATTAAATGTCTTCGGTTTGCATAATATCTGGAATGCTCTTGCCGCCGTTTCCGCCGCCTGCGCTGCGGGTTTGGAGTTTTCGGATATAAAAAGAGGGATAGAACGGTTTTCAGGTGTCGAAAGACGTTTTGAGGAAATTGGTGATTTCAACGGTGCTAAATGTATAGCCGACTATGCGCACCACCCCGATGAAATCGAGGCCACGCTGAAAACCGCTGGAAATATAGCGGGGAAAAAATTGTATGTAGTGTTTCAGCCGCACACGTATTCGCGCACAAAAAATCTTTTTTCGCAGTTTGTTTCGGTGTTGCTTACGATTGAGAATCTGCTCATATATAAAACTTTCGCGGCGCGGGAGTACTTTGACGATTCAGGAAGCGCGCTGACATTATATCAAAATGTTGAGAACGCGAGGTACGGCGATTGTCCCGAAGATATACGCGAGTTTTTGTCTTGTGCCGGGGAGGGTGATGCGATTTTGTTTCTCGGTGCGGGAGATATTTATGAAATAGCAAAAGCGCTTTTATCGTGATATAAAAGCGCTTTTGCGTATATCTTGAAATTTACTAAAAAATTTTTAATTTATTCAAAACATTTGACATTTGAGTGGCATTGATTGTATAATTATTTAAATTTTAAATAAATATTCGGAGGTAGATTTAATGTCTGAAATATATTATCAGTCCGATTGCGATATCAATGTTTTAAAGGGAAAAACCGTTGCGATAATCGGATACGGCAGTCAGGGGCATGCGCATGCGCTCAATCTCAGAGACAGTGGAGTCAAGGTAATAATAGGACTTCGCGAAGGCGGTAAGTCTTGGCTTAAAGCGGAAAAAGCGGGATTTAAAGTGTATTCCGTAGCGGAAGCAACTAAACTTGCCGATATTGTCATGTTGCTTATAAATGACGAGGTTCAGGCTAAGGTTTATAAAGAAAGTATAGAGAAAAACCTTAAAAACGGGGCGGCGCTTGCGTTCGCGCACGGGTTCAATATACATTTTAAACAGATAATTCCGCCTGAAAATATCGACGTGTTCATGATTGCGCCCAAAGGTCCCGGACATACAGTGCGTTCGGAATATCAGGAAGGTAAAGGGGTTCCCTGCCTTGTTGCTGTCGAACAGAATGCGACGGGAAAGGCTTTGGGTATTGCGCTTGCGTATGCGGCTGGAATCGGCGGCGCGCGGGCGGGTGTGCTTGAAACGACTTTCAAATGCGAAACAGAGACAGACCTTTTCGGTGAACAGGCAGTTTTGTGCGGCGGCGTTACCGCGCTCATGAAGGCGGGTTTCGAAACGCTTGTAGAGGCGGGATACGACCCAAAAAACGCGTACTTCGAATGTATTCACGAAATGAAGCTGATTGTCGACCTCATTTATAAGGGAGGATTCTCTCTTATGAGATATTCGGTCTCCGATACGGCGGAATTCGGCGATTACGAGACAGGTAAAAGAATAATTACCGACGAGACCAAAAAGGAAATGAAAAAAGTCCTGGACGAAATCCGCGACGGTACTTTCGCGAGTAAATGGATAGCGGAAAACAACAACGGTAGAGCACATTTTAATGCAAAACGTTCGCTTGAAAAAGAACATAAGCTCGAGGAAGTCGGAAAAGAAATAAGGGCAATGTACAGTTGGAACGATGCGGCAAGCGTTGAAAATGCAGAGACGGGAAAAACAAAACTCTGATTACTGCAAGGATATTCGGGAGCGTACTTCGGTACGCTCTTTTTATATATTTATATATAAAACCGTTGTTTTTTTTGCATCGCTATGTTATAATATAAAATGATAAACTTTCGATTCGGAGTGCGCCGTGAGCGTTACATTGTGACGGAGTAAAATAGTGGACGAAAATAAAAATAACAAAAACGGTAAAATTTCATATATACTTACCAAAGAAACGATAGGCATGACTTTGCTTCTGTTTTCCGCAATTGTCTTTGTGATGCTCGTTTCCTTTGATGCGATTTTTGCGGGAATAGGCGCGGCGATATGTACATTTATGTACGGAACATTCGGGTACGGTTCGTGGCTCGTCGTTTTCCTTATCGCATATCTCGGCGAATGGCTCACATTCGAAAAGAAAATGAAAATTCCGCTTAAAAAGGTATTTACTATTGCTTTCACGGCGGTAATGTTATTTTTTCTTTTTCACGCGGCGACAAGCAGAAATCTTAATATTGAAAGCTACGGCAGTTATATTTCCGAGTGTTATACGGGCGCGGTGAACGGTTGGTCGGGTTATACGTTCGGCGGGCTAATTTCCGCTTTGCTTGTTTATCCCGTGGCGAAATTCACTACGTTTACGGGCGCATATATTATTTTCAGCGTTCTTTCGGTTTTTGGCGGCGCGCTGATTTATGTAGTATTTAAAGGCGGCTTACGTAAATCGGGGCGCTCTGTTTCCGAAAAAGTTCAGAATATGCAGCCGATTGCCGTTGAAAATCAATCGGTAGGCGTATCGTTTCCGGAGACGGCGCAGACAAATGCCGTCTATACCGAACAGGCGCCCGTTTACAGGGAACCCGTTACCGGGCAGAACTATGACGACGATAAATATTCGCAGAAGAATCTGGGTAGAAAAATATTGTTCGAAAAAGGAGAGTTCGCCGCCGAAAGTTACCGCAGAAATATGATTTTCAATGAAAATTCGTATTTTAATAGACCGGTGGCTCCGCTTGCGAGCGAAGCTGATTATCTCAGCAGTTTTTCATCTAAATCAAAGCCTACGGATAAACCGCAAAACAGTTATTCCGAAACATATCAGGATGAAGTTCTGAACAGACCCGCCGTTTCATCGCCGTCGAATTATGTTTACGGCGAAAAGCCCGTGGAAAATCTGAACGGTTACGGCGCGGGCGAACGCGATTATGCGCAGTCTGTTCGCGAACAGTCGAACTATTATCATGAGGAACCCGAGCATGATTACGAACAGACTTATTACAGCGAGGGCGAAAACGACGTCGCCGACGATTACAGCTTTAACGAAAAGAAAAAGGAACAGGAAATTTATCAGAAATCTATTTTCGAAAACGACCCTGTGGAAGATACCCGTCAACCCGAACCGCCGAGACCTTATGACGGTTATATAAGGCAACCTTCGCCCGAACCCGAGGAAAGCGTGATAAAAGAAGATATATCAGATATGCTCGGTTCGTCCTTGCGCGGAGAGAGGCGCTCGGAGCGCTCGTTGCGAAGCAATTCGGAGCTTTTTGACGATGGAGACGAGGACGACGTTCTCGGTATAAATTCATTAAGGTCGCAGTCTGAGGAATCGCAGAGAAAAGTCGGTTTCAAAGATGTCAACCACGAAAGCATTACGCCGCCTGTTGTCGAAAGTGTACAGAGACAGCCGTCTCGCGTTGTTCCGCCTCCCGTGGAAAAACCTGTTCAGGAACCTGAAAAGCCCAAACACGTCTGGAAGAAATACGTTCGTCCTACGCTTGATTTGCTTAAAGATTATCCCGAGAATGCAAACGTCAATACAGGTGAGATTGAAGACAGCAAGCGGATAATAGTCGAGACTTTGGAGAACTTCAAGATATCCAGCAGTATAGAAAATGTGACAATAGGACCTGCGATAACCCGTTACGACGTAATTATCGAAGATAAAACTAATATCAAACGTTCTTTGAATTATCGTGATGCAATTGCAATGGCGTTGAAAAAAGAGAACGTTACCGCTTATCTTAACTATGCAAAAGGCGCGCTGTCTATAGACGTGCCTAATTCGAGGCGTACCACGGTCGGGCTTAAAGGTATGCTTGCAAGTCCGAAGTTTATAAATTGCAAACCTTCCTCGCTTACGTTTGCGCTCGGTAAAAACGTGGAGGGAGAGGCGGTTTGCCCCGATATTACCAAGATGCCGCACCTTCTCGTTGCGGGTACTACGGGCAGCGGTAAGAGTATCTGTCTGAGTACGCTTTTAATCAGTTTGCTGTATAAATACGGTCCGGAAGATTTGAGGCTGATTCTCGTCGACCCTAAAGAGGTTGAGTTTATTATGTACGATAAACTTCCTCACCTGATGGTAAATGAAATTATTTCGGAGGTAGATAAAGCCGTAAAAGCTCTTAATTGGGCTATTGATGAGATGAAGCGGCGTTATTCGTTGTTCAAGGAAATGACTGAGTCGGGAAAAGCGACTAAAAATCTCGACGAATATAATATGAACATATCCGACCCTGCCGATAAGTTGCCTAAAATCGTCATTATTCTGGATGAATTCGGTGATTTGATGTTGCAGGCAAAAAAGGATATAGAAGGCAGAATAATAAAACTTGCTCAGAAATCGCGCGCCTGCGGAATACATCTGATTCTTGCAACCCAACGTCCGTCTGTTGACTGTATTACCGGTCTTATCAAGTCCAACCTTCCCACGCGAATAGGTTTCAAGGTGAATTCGTTCGACGATTCGCGTACTATTTTCGATATAGGCGGCGCAGAAAAATTGCTCGGCGAAGGCGATATGTATTTCCGTTCCGTCGATAAGCCAGACCTTGTGCGTATTAAAGGCTGCTTTATCGATACTCCCGAAGTACAGAGAGTTACCGATTATATAAAGGAAAACAATGAAACGTACTTTGACCAGAGCGTATCCGATTTTATTAACAAAGTAGAAGAGGAGGAGCCTCAGGGCGTTGTCGGCGGAGGTCTGGACGGCGACGGAGTGGAAACCAAAATCGACGATACATTTATAAAAGCGCTGAAATATTGCGTTACGTCCAATCAGGCTTCCGTATCCATGATACAGCGCCGTTTCCCCGTGGGATACATAAAGGCATGTAAAATAATAGATTGGATGGAAAACATGAACTATGTAACCCAGTCCGAAGGGTCGAAACCGAGAAAAGTTTTACTTACCAAAGAAGAATTCGTAAATATTTACGGTGACGACGTTGATGATTGATTTTACAAAGAAAAAATTCGGGGTCATTTCGCTCGGCTGCGATAAAAACAGGGTAGATTCCGAGAAACTTTTGTCAATAATTAAAGAGAGAGGATGTGAACTGACCGACGATATTTCAGTCGCTCGGATTCTTGTGGTGAATACTTGTGCCTTTTTGAATTCGGCGAGAAGCGAGGCGATAGAAACCATTCTCGATTGTGCCGCACAAAAAAACGCTAACCTTGAAAAGCTCGTTGTTACGGGCTGTTTGCCGCAAAAGTTTATAAGCGAATTGTACGAACAGTTGCCGGAGGTCGACGTGTTTCTCGGCACAAAAGACTACGACTCGTTTTTCGATTCGCTTGAAGCGGCTTATCGTGGCGAGCAAGTCAATGCCGTAGGTGCTGGGTGCGGACAGGTAAAGACCGACAGGGTTGTCACGACTCCTTCGCACTATGCATATCTGAAAATAGCGGACGGGTGCAATAACAAATGCACATACTGTCTTATTCCTAAAATTCGCGGAAAATACGAAAGTTACTCCGTTGAGAGTCTTGTCGAGGAGGCAGAAAAGCTCGGAGAAATCTCGGAGCTGATTCTTGTTGCGCAGGACGTAACGCGCTATGGCACCGATTTATACGGCAGAAAGGAGCTGAAAAATCTTTTAAAACAACTATCCGCGCTTGATAATATCGGAAGCATCAGACTTTTGTACTGTTATCCCGATATGATTGACGACGAAATAATCGAAGAAATACGGGACAATTCAAAAATATTAAAATATCTCGATATTCCTCTTCAGCACAGTGAAAACCGTATTCTCAGATTAATGAACAGAAAAGGAACGCGGGAAGATTATATTTCTTTAATCGAAAAACTGAGGAAAAATATTCCGGGAATAGCTTTACGTTCGACTTTTATTGCGGGTTTCCCGTGCGAGACGGAGTATGAGTTTCAAGGTCTATGCGATTTTCTGAGTATTGTGAGTCTTGATAATTGTGGATTTTTCGGCTATTCAAAAGAGCCCGATACCGCTGCGGCAAAATTGAAGGGGCAGATACCGTCGGGCGTTAAAAAAGGACGCGTTTCCGAGCTGTATAAAATTCAGTCTCGAATTTCAGCCGAAAAACTCGCTAAATTTAAGGGAAAAATATTGCGTGTTCTGTGTGACGGAATAGATTACGACAGAAATTGTTTTGTCGGCAGGGCGTATTTTCAGGCGCCGGAAATAGACGGCAAAGTTTATTTTAATGCACATTCCGCCAAACAGGGCGAATATTACGATGTTTTGATAGAGAATTACGACAGTTATGATTTGTACGGTCGTTGCGGAGATTATGAATTATGAATGAAGATTTCGACAGAAACAGCAGGGCGTATAAAATCGCGGCGGGTAAGGGTGTTATGAATTTGCCCAATAAACTCACAATAAGTCGTATGGTTATGATACCCGTATTTCTGCTCTTCTTTTATCTCGATTTTACGGCGCATTATTTTGTTGCCCTTGCAATATTCGGTATAGCAAGTCTTACCGATTTGTTTGACGGAAAAATTGCAAGAAAATACAATCTTGTAACCAACCTTGGGAAATTTCTTGACCCTATTGCTGACAAAGTTCTTGTGTTGTCGGCGTTGGTGGTATTTCTGACCGTGCCGTCTGTATTTACGGACGGACTCGGGGAGTGGACATTAATCGTTGCGGGTTGCGGGGTCGCCGTGATACTCGCGAGAGAAATAATAGTAAGCGGTTTCAGAATGGTTGCCGCAAGTTCGGGTACTGTGATTGCCGCAGATATTTTCGGCAAATATAAAACCGTTACGCAAGATATCGCTATTGTGGTGTTGCTTATCGGCGAGGGCGTTAAAGAGCTTACCGACCATATAGCAGGCGATATCGTAAATTACACGGGACTGGCGTTCTTTGCTTTGTCCGTTATTCTTACCGTTGTTTCGGGTATTAATTACATTGCCAAGAATTCGGAAGTTCTTAAAAAATGACGTCGCAAAGTAACCGAAATAAAAATTTATTTCTTGTTTTAAGAAATAAAAAAATAAATAAATTCGAAGTAACGTCCGTGCTTCTCGATAAATTCGCAAATTCGGGAATATATTTCGATAAGGTTTCTTATATAAATTTCGAAGATTCCACCGAGATAACCGAGACTCTGCGCGAATGCAAATCAAAATACGTAAATACGGTTATTGTCTGCCCCGAAGTAATGGGGACGACTCTGAAAAGCTATATTTCGGAACTATACGGCGCCGAATTCAATGAATTGAATGTTTTAAAAAGCGACGTCGGTGATGTGTTTATCACGTTTATCGATGCGGAAAATAAATTGCTTTGCGAAGATATTTGTTCGGCAATCAACAAAAAGCTCGGCAGAAGTTTCGGAAGCGTATGCCTGAGAACTGTTTGCGCGCCCTACGAGAAGATGAATTCGGCTTTTGAAAAAGCGAAAAATGTTTGCGGAGATTTGGAATTCAACGTTAATTCGCATTTCGGAGATTGCAAAGTCGAAATAGTTTACAAAGATGAAATACCGAAATCCACGTTCGACAAAGCGTTCCGTGTAATTTTGAGTGAACTGAACGAGTACGCGTATGCTATCGAAGATGTCCCGCTTGCCGCAAGACTGATTCAATTGCTGAAATTGCGAAGAATGAAAATCGCCGTTGCCGAATCGTTTACCGGCGGCGGGGTCGGTAAAAGGCTTGTTGAAATTCCCGGTGCCAGCGAAGTGTTTTTCGAAGGACTGAATACCTATTCGAACAAGTCAAAGGCTTTAAGGCTCGGTGTGGACGAGCTTACGCTAAAGCACTACGGGGCGGTTTCCGATAAAACTGCGGCAGAGATGGCGGAAGGTTTGATTTCGGGCGGTGATTGCGACGTTGCGGTTTCTACGACCGGAATAGCCGGACCAAAATCGGACAATACGAATAAACCCGTAGGTTTATTCTATATAGGCATCGCCACGGCAGAAGGTGTTTCCGTTTATAAATACAATCTCGGCGGTTCGCGTGAGGAGATAACGGAAACGGCAATAAATTTGGCGCTTTTTCTGGCGTTTAAAACTATAAAATAATCGTAGGAGTAACATATGAACGAAGAAAAATTAAAGGCACTTAACTCAACCATTGCAATGATTGAAAAGCAGTACGGGAAGGGCGCGATAATGAAGCTCGGAGATACTGGCGTCGGAACCGATATCGAGGCGATACCTACGGGTTGTTTGTCTCTCGATTTGGCGCTCGGAATAGGCGGCGTTCCACGTGGCAGAATTCTCGAGGTTTACGGTCCCGAGTCTTCCGGTAAAACCACCGTAGCGCTTCATATTATAGCCGAAACGCAGAGACTGGGCGGCGTCGCCGCGTTTATAGACGCGGAGCATGCTCTTGACGCGCAATATGCGCATGCTCTCGGCGTTGATACGAACGAGCTGTATCTCTCTCAGCCCGATACCGGAGAACAGGCGCTAGACATCTGCGAATCACTTGTGCGTTCGAGCGCGGTGGATGTGATTGTTATCGACTCTGTTGCAGCTCTTACGCCGAAAGCCGAAATAGAAGGGGATATGGGGGATTCTCACGTCGGTTTGCTTGCGAGACTTATGTCTCAGGCTTTGAGAAAACTGACTGCTATCACAAACCGTTCCAAAACTTGCGTAATCTTCATTAACCAGTTGCGTGAGAAGGTCGGCGTTATGTTCGGTAACCCCGAAACAACTCCCGGCGGTAAGGCGTTGAAGTATTTTGCCACTATACGTCTCGATATAAGAAAAGCCGATTCGCTCAAAGGTGACGGCGGCATAATCGGAAACAGAGTAAAGTGCAAAGTGGTAAAGAATAAGGTTGCTCCTCCTTTCAGAGTAGCCGAATTCGACATTATTTTCGGTGAAGGCATATCCCAGGAAGGCTGTCTTATCGACCTCGGAGTGGAATACGGAGTGTTTGCCAAGAGCGGTTCCTGGTTCAGTTATAACGACGAAAAGATAGCTCAGGGCAGAGAAAAGCTGAGAGAATATCTCAAAAACAACCCCGAAGTCAAAGCGGAAGTTGAAAAGAAAATCAGAGAAGCGCATAAGGTGTCGCTTGAAAAGAAGGACTAAATGCAATACGGTTTTGTTAAAGTTTGCGCGGCTACCCCCGATATGAGGGTAGCCGACGTTGAATACAACACTGATAAAATTATCGAAGCCGTAAAGAAAAGCGCGGAGAACGGCAGTCTTTTGACCGTATTCCCCGAGCTCTGCATCTGCGGCTATACGTGCGGCGACTTGTTTGGTCAGTCTGCGCTTATTAAAGCCTGCGAAGACGGCTTGGGGAAAATTGTTGCTGCAACTGAATGTTTGAAAGCTCTCGTATTTGTAGGAGCGCCCGTAGCTGTCGATGGTAAATTGTATAATTGCGCGGTTGCGATTAACGACGGCAATATTCTTGCGGTTATACCTAAAACTTATTTGCCCGACTATTGTGAATTTTACGAAAAACGGTATTTTGCGCCCGCTCCGACAGGTGACCGTTTTAATGTGATTAGTCTTTGCGGTTTTGGTGAAGTGTATTTTGGCAAGAGCTGTATTTTCAGGGCTGAAAATTTTCCCGAATTTACGGTTGCGGCGGAGATTTGCGAAGATATGTGGGCGCCGTTATCGCCGTCGATAAAACATACCCAAGCCGGAGCAAATATAATTGTCAACCTTTCGTGCAGCGACGAGACCGTCGGAAAGGCCGGATTCAGAAGAGATTTGGTTAAGGTTCAATCGGCAAAATTAATTTGCGGATATGTTTACTGTGATTCAGGCGACGGTGAAAGCTCGACCGACATGACTTTTGCGGGACATAATATTATAGGAGAAAACGGTAAGATTCTCGCCGAAAGCAAGCTGTTCGATAAAGGTCTTTTGTATGGCGAAATCGATGTGGAGATGCTTGCGGGCGAGCGTAGGAGAAAGGCGAGCGGCTATTATTCCTATG
Organism: uncultured Eubacteriales bacterium; assembly: GCA_949747905.1. GTDB lineage: Bacteria > Bacillota > Clostridia > Christensenellales > Borkfalkiaceae > Coproplasma. Next base: position 42,609 of record CATKEF010000034.1, on the reverse strand, counting down.
ACGTCGAATATTTCGGTATAGCTTTTAAAACTACGGAGGAGAATTTCGTATTTACGAGAAAATTTTCAAAAACTCCGTTCGTGCCCGAAAACGGACTCGATGAGCGAAGCGAACTTATATTGAAAATACAGCAGACAGGTCTTGAAAAAAGATTAAAGCACACGGGAGTGAAAACGGCGGTAGTCGGTATTTCGGGAGGGCTCGATTCGGCGCTTGCGTTGATAGTAACTGCTCGTGCGTTTAAAGCTCTCGGCAAGCCGTTAAGTGATATTGTCGCCGTTACAATGCCGTGTTTCGGAACTACTTCACGCACAAAGAATAATTCTTTGAAACTGATAGATTCTGTTGGCGCGACTGCAAAGGTTATTCCCGTAAACAACAGCGTTTTACGCCATTTCAAGGATATCGGTCATAGTGAAGACGACAGAAACGTTACGTATGAAAACGCACAGGCACGTATGAGAACGCTTGTGTTGATGGATTTGGCTAACGATTACAACGGATTGGTTATCGGAACGGGTGATTTGAGCGAGCTTGCTCTCGGATGGGCGACTTATAACGGCGACCACATGTCTATGTACGGAGTTAATTCATCCGTTCCGAAAACGCTTGTCAGGCATCTCATTGCTTATGAGGCTGAGCGTATCGGAGGAAAATGCGGAAGAGTGCTCGAAGATATTCTGAACACCGAAATCAGTCCGGAACTTTTGCCGCCTTCCACAGACGGTGAAATTACTCAGAAAACTGAGGATATTGTCGGACCGTATATCCTGCACGATTTTTTCCTGTATTATATTGTTCGTCATGCGTTTGAGCCCGAGAAAGTTTTTTATCTTGCCAAGGAAGCGTTTAAAGAGGAATTTGACGAAAAAACGATTTTAAAATGGCTTAAAAACTTTTATAAAAGATTTTTTGCTCAGCAATTCAAACGCTCGTGTATGCCGGACGGAGTAAAGGTCGGCTCGGTATCGCTGTCGCCGCGCGGAGATTGGCGTATGCCTTCGGACGCGACCTCTGATTTATGGCTTAAAAAACTTGATAATCTGTAATTTCAAGAACTGCTTCGCGGCAGTTCTTTTCTATAATTCCGTATATTGTGAAAACAATTTATTCTATTAAATTGACATTTCACTTGTCAGGGTGTACAATATATAGTAGATATAACCTGCTCCCGCGTTTTATGTGTTCAGAAGAGAACAAAGGCGAGGGAGGAACGATATATTAAACATTTTTATCAGGAGGCTTAAATGAATTTATCAGCATTTGGCAGCCTGTTTCTTGCGGCGGACGGTTTGACGATTACTTTTATAGTGTTGTTTTCCGTAGCCGTTATTGTTGCTGTCGGCTTGTTTTTCCTTGGCGGAATACTTAAGGAAAAAAGCATAGACAATAAATTAGGTACCGTTCAGACGAGAACCAAGAAGATGATTGACGAGGTTTCTCTTGAATGTAAAACCATAAAGAAAGAAGCAATACTTGCGGCAAAGGAACAGGAACTGCAACTAAGAAACGAATTTGAAAAAGAATGCAGGGAGAAGAAAAGCGAACTGCAGAGACAAGAGCAGCGACTTGTGCAAAAAGAAGAGAATCTCGATAAGCGAGAGGAGCAGCTTTCAAAACAGTCAAACTCTTTGGAACAGCAGAAACGCGAACTTTTAAACAAAGAAAACGAAGTTAAAAAGACTCAGGAAAAAGTAAATCATCAGCACGAGCTGATGGTTGAAGAGCTGGAGAAAGTTGCGCAGCTCACCAAAGACGAAGCAAAGAAATTGCTTTCCAATGAAATTCTTGACGAAACTCGCCATGATGTGGCTTTACAGGTCAGAAATATAGAACAGACGGCAAAGGACGAGGCGAATAACGCTGCGAAAAAGATTATTGCTCTTGCCGTTCAGCGTTGCGCTGCGGACCATGCGTCCGAAATTACGGTGTCAGTCGTGCCTCTTCCGAGCGACGATATGAAGGCAAGGCTTATAGGCAGAGAGGGAAGAAATATCCGCGCGATTGAAAACGCTACGGGTATCGAGCTTATAATCGACGATACTCCAGAAGTTGTAATTCTTTCCGGTTTTGACCCTGTAAGGCGTGAAATTGCGAGACTTTCGCTTGAAAAACTCATAACGGACGGAAGAATACATCCCGCAAGAATAGAGGAGACCGTAGAAAAGGTCAGAAAAGAAATGGACCGGGAAATCAAACAGGCTGGCGAAGCCGCTATGTTCGATGTGGGAATTTTCGGTATTCATCCCGAGCTCATAAAGCTGCTCGGCAGATTGAAATACAGGACAAGTTACGGTCAGAACGTATATAAACATTCTATAGAGGTGGCGCAGCTTGCAGGACTTATGGCTCAGGAACTCGGGCTGGATGTAAATCTTGCCAAACGTGCGGGTCTGTTGCATGACATAGGCAAAGCCGTAGACCATGAACAGGAAGGAACTCATATTCAGCTGGGTGCAGACCTTGCAAAAAAATACAGAGAAAGTAATAATGTGATAAACGCGATAGCGGCGCACCACGGCGACGTGGAGCCGAAAACCGTTGAAGCTGTACTCGTTGCTGCGGCGGACGCTATTTCGGGCGCAAGACCGGGCGCAAGACGCGAAACAGGAACTAATTACGTTAAGAGACTGGAAAAACTCGAAGCGATTGCAAGCGATTTCAACGGCGTTGACAAATGCTATGCAATTCAGGCGGGAAGAGAGGTTCGCGTAATTGTCAAGCCTGACCAGATTGACGATGCGCAGACATTATTCCTTGCAAAAGATATTGCGAAGAAAATCGAAAGCGAGCTTGAATATCCCGGTCAGATAAAAGTAAATGTTATAAGAGAATTCCGAGCTAGCGAATTTGCTAAATAAAATAAATAATAAAAAGCCGTTGCTTGAAAGCAACGGCTTTGATTTTTACTTGCTGAAGATTGCGAACAGAACTGCGAAAAGCGGGATGTTCAGAGATATAAGAGAGGGAAATACAAACTTTGCAAAAACATCGCCTGCATCAAGGAAATTGATTCCGAGCAGGAAAGACGTAACAAGAATTATAAGAATTAATATTATGGTAATAATTATTGCAGACCATATATAATTTAAAGTGGCTGGTTTACGTATCGATTTACCTAAATCTGTAAAACATAAAACTCCGAAAATCATAGCCTGGGCGCATCCAAGCGCAAGAATTACTATCGGGTAAGCAATACCTATTCCGAGCTCGTTGCGGAAAACAAGAGCAATAACGAATTCCAGAAGCATTATTACTGCAATAATCAATGACGATTTGAACATTGCGTTGCCGCGGTTATATTTCTTGTTGCGTGACTGCGCGGGGGCATCCGCTGTGTTTACCGTGAGTCCGTCCTGTCTGGCTTTTTCTGCGGCTTCTTCATATCTGACCGATATTCTTTCCTGTGACCGAATTTCTCGTTTTTCTTCTCGGACTGTTGCGGTATGTTGTGCTATGGTTCTGTCGAATAAACTGTTGACAAGGTTTTTATAGTCACGTTCGGGTTCGGGCTTATTATTATAAATAAGTTTATCGGTATCAAGGTTGTCCGAATATGCTGTTTTCGCGGGTTCCGATGTATTTGTTACGGGCTCGGAAATCAGTTTAAGATAATTATTGTGTATCCGTTCTCTGTCCGCAGAAGAGGTTTCGGGTTGAGCAATTATATTGTTTTCTGATTTTTCTTCGGGGTTTTGTTTGGTCTCCGTCGTAATATCCGTAATCGCATCCTTTTTTTCTTCGGACGACTGTAATTGATTTTCTGAAGTTTCGCTGACCTCGTGTTTTATTATGGGAACGCGCGACGTCGTGCTTTTCAGTATTTTGAAATCAACGGGTGTGGGAGGGGGTTGGGTGAAATCGAAGTTCTTATCGGAAATAAGATTGTCGATTACAGTTCTCGAATATTCCCATTCTGCCTGATTTTTTTCGGTAATTTCTTTGCCGCTTTCGGTCAGAGTGTAATATTTTCTTCTTCCGCCTTGAGATACTTCGTCCGTCTTCCAGTAAGCGTTGATGTAACCTTGACTTTCAAGGCGCTTCAAGGCGCTGTAAAGTGTCGGTTGTTTAAGCGTATACTGTCCGTGGCTCTTCTCGTTAATTTCCTCTATTATTTCGTAGCCGTATTTATCGCGTTCATATAATGTGCGCAGGATTATAGTGTTAATATGACCGCGGATAAGGTCGGCGCTTATTCCGTTTGCAGACTCTTCTTTTTGTTCTTCGTTTCTGTTTTCTTCGTCCAAAGGTATTTCCTCCGTAATTTATGGCTTTATTATATCACTTTATCCAAATTATGTCAATATTTTGTTAAATAAAAAGTACTATGCCACACATAATTGAGGAATTTTTTGTTAAAATATGGACTTTTTAATTTGAAATGTGCTAAAATCAATGACAGGTGAATTTATGTACAGAAATATCAAAGAATATAAAATTAAGTATACCGATACCGATGCTTTCGACAATCTTAAATACTCGGCATTACTTTCATATATGGAAGAATCGGCTTGCGATTCCGCGGATGAATTGGGATTCGGCTATGTTGAAATTGCTCCGAAGAATATCGGTTTTGTAATTCTGAACTGGTATACTGAGCTGTTTCGTCCCGTGAAACTCGGGGAGAATCTGCGCATAGCGACGTGGCCGCTGAAACCGAAATTCGGTATATTTTTCAGAGATTTCGAATTATACTGCGGTAATGAGAAAGTCGGAGTATGCACTTCTCGTTGGTGTATGGTTGATTTAAAAACTTTTGCGGTTCTTCCGACGTCGGCATTCTTTTCCGACAGCGATTTTACGAATTATAATACCGAGCGTTCGGTGATTTTCAATAATTGGAAAATACCTTTGGTTGACAGTCATGAACCCGATGCGGTAAGAAAAATATATCTCTCCGATTATGACCATTATTTTCATGTGAACAATACCAAATATGCGGATTTTCTTCTCGATACTTTCAATGTCGGAGAAATTAAAGGTAAATTTTTCAAAAGAATACAGGTCACATACGTTAAACAGTGTAAAATAGGTGAGAAGCTCGAATTATTCAGGGTGTGTTCCGGGGATGTATATATTGTCGAGGGCAGAGTAGACGGCGAACTTCGTGTACAGTTCAGGGTTGAATTGAATGGAATTTGATTACGAAGTCGTGCGCACCAATCGTGAAACTTTTTCTGTCGGCGTTGCGGCTAATAATGTTATCCGCGTCCGTTGCCCACGCACGGCTACTGCATTTCAGATACAGAAATTTTTGAATTACAAACAAGATTGGATTGAAAAACATTTTAAAAAGAATTCCGAAAATCTTTGTAAAAATGCTGACATTATGGAATATGAATTCATTTTTATATGCGGCAAAAAAGTTCCTTTAAAATATTCGGATAAAATCAAAGTAACAGAAGACTATGTACTTGTAAAACGCTTATCGGATATTCCCGGATTATTTAAGGCATATTTTTCGGATGAAATTAAAGCAAAAGTAGATAGACTGTCGAATTTTACGGGTTTAAAACCGGTCGGCGTTTCCGTAAAGAGTTTCAGAAGGCGTTGGGGTTGCTGCGATATCAAAGGCAATATTGCGTTTGATTTCAGATTAAGCATGATTCCCGAACATTTGCAGGATTACATAATTATTCACGAGTTATGTCACTTAAAGCATTTTAATCATTCGGCGGCGTTCCGGGAGACGGTATCTGCTTTTCTGCCGAATTGGAAAATTTTAAAAAAAGAGCTTTCAAATTACGATTTTCTTATGACGCTTTATTGAATTATAGGTTTATTTGCTTGACTTGTCTGAAAGGTTATTATATAATCTATAAGGTTTGAGGAAGGGACTTATTCAAATGCAAATGATTAATTTATCAGGTTATATAGAAAGTGAATTTTTTCTTCTTCACGGCGGCTTGTTTTCTACCGCCGAAACTGATATTTTTCAAAAATTATCTTTTGTTGACTGATTTATTTTTTAAATCAGTCTTTCTTTTATTTCAGATTATTTTAAGGACGGATAAACAATGAAAGACGGCAGAGCTTATTTAACTTTGCAGAACGGTAAACAGTTTGAAGGCTACCGTTTCGGTGCCGAGGGCGAAATTTCGGGCGAGTTGGTGTTTACTACGGGCATGACGGGATACATCGAGACACTGACGGACCCCAGTTATTTCGGACAGATAGTCACACAGACTTTTCCTTTAATCGGTAATTACGGCATGATTGCTGCCGACGAAGAGAGTAAAAAGCCTTGGGTTTCGGCTTATATTGTCAGAGAAAAATGCGACGCACCCTCCAATTTCAGGTGCGGGGGAACATTGGACGGTTACCTCAAAGATAACGGGATAGTGGGGCTTTACGGAATAGATACTCGTGAACTGACGAAAATCGTGCGTGAAGCGGGCGTTATGAATGCCGGTATAACGGATAAGCCCATAAAAAACACGGATGAATTGAACGGCTATTCGGTGAAGAACGCTGTACGCAGCGTAACGTGTTCCGAGCCTGAATTTTACGGCGATGAAAACGGACTGAAAGTCGTTGTATGGGATTTCGGCGCAAAAGACAACATCGTTCGCGAACTTGTAAAACGCGGTTGTTATTGCATCAAAGTTCCTGCATTTTATACCGCCGAACAGATTTCTTCTTTAAATCCCGACGGACTGATGCTTACAAACGGTCCCGGCGACCCTGCCGAAAACGTTGAAATAATCGAAAATATAAAGAAGTTGGCGGGTAAATATCCGACTTTCGGAATATGTCTCGGGCATCAGCTTTTCGCTCTGGCTATGAACGGAATTACGAAGAAAATGAAATACGGACATAGAGGCGCAAATCAGCCCGTTAAAAATCTGAATTCCGGCAGAGTATATATTTCAAGCCAGAATCACGGATACGAAGTTGTGTCTTCGAGCGTTAAGTTTGGTTCGCTGAGTTATATAAATGCCAATGACGGTACGTGTGAAGGGTTCGACTATCCGTTTCTTAACACTTTTACCGTTCAGTTTCATCCCGAAGCGTGCGGCGGACCGCAGGATACTTCGTTCCTGTTCGACAGATTTATCGGAATAATCAAAGGGGGAAAGTTCAATGCCTAAGAGAGAAGATATAAAAAAGGTACTCGTTATAGGTTCCGGACCCATAATTATCGGACAGGCAGCGGAATTCGACTATGCCGGAGCGCAGGCGTGTCGCGTGCTTAAAGATGCCGGAATTAACGTTGTTCTTTGTAATTCAAATCCTGCAACTATAATGACCGATAAGGCGCTTGCCGACGAAATATATCTTGAACCTCTTACCGAGGATACATTAAAAAGAATTATAATTAAAGAGCGCCCCGACAGTCTCCTTGCTTCGCTCGGAGGGCAGACGGGACTTACTCTCGGTTGCTGTTTGGCAAAATCGGGATTTCTTGATGAATACGGCGTAAAACTTATAGGCGTCAACCTCGATTCCATCGACAGGGCGGAGGACAGGGAATTGTTCAAAGAGACGATGCAAAAAATCAATCAGCCCGTCGTTCCGTCGGATATTGCTTATACGGTTGAAGAATGCGTTTCAATAGCCGGGAAAATAGGTTATCCTGTTATTGTACGTCCGGCATATACGCTTGGCGGCGCTGGCGGCGGCGTTGCGGAAAACGAAGAAGAGCTGCGCCTGATTTCGCATAACGGTCTTATGTTGTCGCCGATAACTCAGGTGCTTATCGAAAAGTATATAGGCGGTTGGAAAGAAATCGAGTTTGAGGTTCTTCGCGACGGTGCCGGTAATGTTCTTACAGTATGTTCAATGGAAAATTTCGACCCTGTCGGAATTCATACGGGTGATTCTATAGTAATTGCTCCTGCCGTAACCCTTTCGGACAAAGAATATCAGATGCTCAGAACGGCGTCTTTGCAAATAATAAGCGAATTGAAAATCGAGGGCGGCTGTAACTGTCAGTTTGCTCTCAATCCCGATTCGTTCGAATACTCGGTCATTGAGGTCAATCCCAGAGTTTCCCGTTCATCGGCGCTTGCTTCAAAAGCGACGGGGTACCCGATTGCAAAGGTGGCGACAAAAATAGCGCTCGGATATACCTTGGATGAAATCAAAAACGACGTAACGGGAAAAACTTATTCATGTTTCGAACCGACGCTCGATTACGTTGTAGTAAAACTGCCAAAGTGGCCGTTCGATAAATTTTTGTATGCCAAAAGAAATCTCGGTACGAGAATGAAGGCGACCGGGGAAGTTATGGCTATCGGCACGAGTTTCGAAATGGCTATTATGAAAGCCGTCCGCGGTGCGGAAATTTCTGTCGGAACGCTTAATATGCCGAAAATGGCGGAATTGTCCGATAAACAAATTCACGAAAAACTGCACGAGTTAACGGACGAAAGACTTTTTGTTGTTTATCAGGCGGTTAAACGCGGTTTTTCAATTGACGAAATATACTCGATTACGAAAATAGACGAATGGTTTTTGAATAAACTCAAAAACCTTGCCGATTACGAAAAAGAAATCGGTGGAAAGAAAATTTCGGAGGAACAGTATCTCCGCGGCAAAAAACTCGGGTATCCCGATGCGGAACTTGTCAAGCTCTCGGGAAATAAATTGCCGACGCACAGAAACGCTGTTTTCAAAATGGTTGATACCTGCGGCGCCGAATTTTCCGCGCTGACTCCGTATTTTTATTCTACATACGACGAGCTTAAACACGACGAGGCAAAACCTTTTGTTGCAAAGAGCGAAAAGAAGAGAATTATAGTTATAGGTTCCGGACCGATACGAATAGGACAGGGTATAGAATTCGACTATTCGTCCGTTCATTGTGTGTGGGCGCTTAAACGGCTCGGCTATGAAGTCATAATCATTAATAATAACCCCGAGACCGTTTCCACCGATTTTGATACGGCGGACAGGTTGTATTTCGAGGCGCTTACTCCGGAAGATGTTCAGAACGTAATTGATATCGAAAAGCCGTATGGCGTTGTGATAACTTTCGGAGGTCAGACGGCAATAAAACTGTGCGGATATCTTGATAAATGCGGGGTGAGAATTCTCGGAACTCCTGCCGACAGTGTTGACCTTGCCGAGGACAGAGAACGGTTTGACGAACTTTTGGAGAAATTCGGAATCGCGCGCCCCAAGGGACTTACTGTAATGAGCAAAAAAGAAGCGGTGTCGGCTGCTGAAAAACTCGGCTATCCCGTATTGCTTCGTCCGTCGTATGTCATAGGCGGACAAAATATGACTATTGCGTTTACTCAGAACGACATCGAGCGTTATATGGATGTAATACTTGCTCAGAAGATAGAGAATCCTGTATTATGCGATAAATATCTTATGGGAACAGAGCTCGAAGTGGACGCTATTTCCGACGGCGAAGATGTGTTGATACCCGGGATTATGCAGCATATAGAGCGCGCAGGAGTGCATAGCGGAGACTCGATAGCGGTTTATCCGCCTTACAATCTCAGCGATGCAATGCTCAAAAAAGTTGTCGATATATCGGAAAAACTTGCAATTTCGCTTAAAACAAAGGGACTTATAAATATTCAATACCTGATTTATCATAATGAACTGTATGTTATAGAAGTAAATCCGAGGGCATCGAGAACCATTCCGTATATTTCCAAAGTAACGGGTGTGCCCATGGTAGACCTTGCAACGAGAATTTTGACGGGTGAGAAGTTGAAGACGCTCGGGTACGGTACGGGACTTTATCCCAATTCTCCGTACGTTGCGGTTAAAGTTCCCGTGTTTTCCTTCGAGAAACTCAATGATGTCAATTCTCAGCTCGGCCCCGAGATGAAATCGACAGGTGAAGTTCTGGGTATAGGAAAAACTATTGAAGAGGCGCTTTTCAAGGGGCTTATTTCTGCGGGTTTCAATATGCGGCATCCTACCAAGAAGCGACCTTCGGGGATATACTTTACAATAAACGACCAGGATAAGTTCGAGATAGTCAATATCGTTAAAAAGTTTGCCGACCTCGGGCTTACGCTTTACGCGACAAAGGGGACTGCAAAAGTTATAAGAAGTCTGGGGCTCGAGTGTACAGATGTTGCTAGACTGTCTTCCAACGAAGAAATAATTAAACTGATGGACGACGGCAAGGTTGATTATATAGTATACACCGGAAAAACCGATATGGAATCAATCTCCAACTACATCAGTTTGCATCATCATGCTATATTGAAAGGTATAACGGTTCTGACATCTCTCGATACGACCAATGCGCTTGCGGACGTAATTGCGGGAAGGTATAATGAATTCAATACCGAGCTTGTGGATATAAATAATCTGCGAACGGAAAAACTCAGGCTTAATTTCTGTAAAATGCATAGCTGCGGCAACGATTTTATATTCTTCGATAATATGAAAGGGGAAATTACCTGTCCCGAATCGCTTGCAATCAATTTTTCGGACAGACACTATGCTATCGGCGCTGACGGAATAGTCGTTCTTGAAAATTCGGATGTCGCGGACGCAAAAGTCAGGGTATTCAACAGTGACGGAAGCGACGGCGGACTTGCCGCGAATCCTATACGCTGCGCGGCGAAATATCTGTTCGATAAAGGATTTGTCAATTCGGACGAACTTACCGTGGAAAGCTGCGGAACAGTTAAATTGCTTACGGTCAATTCCTTTAACGGCAAAGCGAGTTCGGTTTCTGTAAAACTCGGAAAGCCGAAAGTTGCGGCTAATGCGGGAAGCGTCACCATTAACGGGGTAACTTACGTCATAAATTGTGTAAACGTAGGTAATTCACACTGCATAATCTTTACGGATAATATAGATCGCATAGACTTGGAATTGCTCGGGCAGGCGGTCGCGGAGATTTATCCCGACGCTAACGTCGCTTGCGTAAGAGTTGTAAACAATCTTACTATCAAGGCTCGCGTTTGGGTGCCGAGAAACGGCGAAACATTCTCTTGCGGCACTGCAGCGGCTGCTGCCGCTGTAGCGGCAATAAGAAAAGGCGATTGCAGATACGATGAGAACGTTACGGTAAAATTGAAAGGCGGGGACCTGTTTGTGAAATACGAGCGCGGCGCTAACGTCGAAGTGGACGGTACCGTCAAACTTTCTTTTGAGGGTTCAATAGAAATATAAATGATTTATCTTGATAATGCGGCGACAACAAAACCTGATACTGAGTGTCTGAAAGCAGCCGAAAAATATTTGAACGAAGAATTTTATAATCCGTCCGCTCTATATCGTGACGGATATAGAATTAGCAAAGAGTTGAGTTCCGCGCGCGAAAATATAGTTTCTTTGTTGGCATCTCCTCAACATTTCGACCTGATTTTCACGTCCTGCGGAACGGAAGCCGATAATCAGGCGATATTTTGCGGCGGACGGCGCGGCAATATCGTTACAACGTTCGGGGAGCATTCGGCTGTATTTTCGGCTGTAAACGAATTGAGGCAACGCGGAACGGAAGTGCGATTCGCGGCATTGAATTCGGACGGTAGCGTAAACGAAGAGAATTTGTTGAAACTGATTGACGATAAAACATCTTTGGTATCGGTTATACATGTAAACAATGAAACGGGAGCGGTCAACGATGTTGCGAAACTTGCCGCATCTGTAAAATCGAAAAATAAATTTACCTTGTTTCATTCGGACGGTGTTCAGGCGTTCGGGAAAATACCTTTCAGACTTACAAGGGACATCGACTTGTACTCGGTGAGCGCTCATAAAATCGGCGGAATGAAAGGGTGCGGCGCATTAATAAAGCGTAAGAACCTGATTCTGAAACCGTATATTTACGGCGGCGGGCAGGAGAGTGGATTGAGAAGCGGTACGGAAAATGTATTCGGAATAAAATTGTTCGAATATGCTTCGATTAAACGCTACAATAATATTTCGGACAATTACGAAAAAGTTCTGTTTAACCGCAACTTATTGATAAAAAATCTGAACAAATCTCTTTTCACGAAGATTTCCGGCGCAAACAGTTCTCCGTATATTCTTTCGGTATACGCAGAAGGCGTGCGCGGGGAAACTATTCTTCATGAGGCGGATGACAGGGGCTTGATAATCGGAACGGGTTCTGCTTGCTCGTCCAATGAAAAGAAGCGATATTCCAGGGTGATACTTGCCTGCGGCTTGAGCGAGAATGCGGCGGGCGGCGTTCTGAGATTGAGCTTGTCTCCCGAAACGGAGCAGTCGGACGTTCTCGCGGCGGCAGAGATGCTGAATGAGATAGTCGGGAACAGAAAAAATATGATGGCATAATATGGAAAAAGTTATAATAGTAAGATACTCAGAAATACATCTTAAAGGTAAAAACAGAGGATATTTCGAACGTGTTTTCGGAATAAATATGGAAAAAACCCTGAAAGGGTTAAAACACGAAATCAGAAGACAGAGCGGGCGCTATCTGATTGAAAATTTCGATGTAGAGTGCATCGACGACATATTATCGAGACTGAAAAAAGTTTTCGGTATTCATTCTATGAGCGTTGCTTTGAAAGTAAACTCGGATATGGAATCGATATTCGTCGCGGCTAAAGACGTTTGCAATAAAACGGGAACTTTTAAAGTGGTAACGCATAGAGCAGATAAGACATTTTATTTGAATTCTATGCAGATTAGCGCTCAAATCGGTGGAAGATTGCTTGCTTATAACAATAATCTGTCGGTTGACGTACATTCTCCGCAGTTCGAAATAAATTTAGACGTACGAGAGAACGGTACGACGTTGGTTTTCAATGAGTTTATAAAAGGCGCCGGAGGGATGCCTGTTGGGACTTCCGGAAAAGGGCTTTTGCTTATATCCGGCGGCATTGACAGTCCGGTTGCCGGACATATGCTCGCAAAGCGCGGCATGTCGGTAGATTGCATTCATTTTCACAGCTATCCGTATACGAATCTTCAGGCGCGGGATAAGGTTATATCTCTCGCAAAAGTGTTGTCCGGATTTTCATGCGGGACGAAATTGCATATAGTTTCCGTTACGCGGATACAGGAAGAAATTCATAAAAAATGTAATGGCGAATATATGGTAACGCTTCTTAGGCGATTTATGTTTGCAATTGCGGAAAAAATTGCCGAAAGATGCGGTGCGCAATGTCTGATTACGGGAGAAAGTCTCGGACAGGTTGCCAGTCAGACTATTGAGGGAATAACTTCTTCTAACAGCGTAGTAAATTCTTTACCCGTGCTTCGCCCTTTATGCGGATTCGATAAAGAAGAAATAATAGAACGTAGCAGAAGTATGGGGGCTTTTGAGATATCGATTCAGCCTTATGAAGATTGCTGTACCGTGTTTTTACCGAGACATCCCGTTATTAAACCGACTATGAAAAGTATTCTCGAAGAAGAGGCAAAACTTGACGTACAGACACTGATAAGCGAGAGTTTGTCGACTTTGGAGATTGTTTCATTATAATAAGAGCGCCTCTCGGCGCTCTTATTATAAGTTGTACCAGTCCTTGTTTACAAGGTCGGGTATTTTTATTTGCGGAGAATTTCCGTTTTTTGTTAAACTTATTGCGGGAAGGGTGATTTCCTTTCCGTAAATTTTATTTTCGCCGTTTAAAAAATAGGGTGTAACAGAATAGATATATTCGCCTTCAGGCGGTATATCGCTGATTATTTTTTTCCATTTTCCATCATATATAACTGAAATTTGTGACCCGGATGCTCTTTTTACCACATATGAATAGTACTTTGTTTGACATAGTTCTATGTTAACGGTCTCATTTTTTATAAAGATTTTAGGGTCGCATATCGATGGGGATGAAAATTTGGTTGAAATTTCTTTCGGTTCATTTCCTTTCAGGGTTCTGCATTGCAATTTGTTGAGTGTTGGGGAAAGATTGTCCGCTATAACGGCTTTTCTGTTTGAATAATAATCTTCGGCATCTATTTCTATGCTGCTCGTGCCGCTTACAGTGTCGAGATTTGCGGGCTTTCTGCCGTCATACAGTTTCTTTAATATGCTTTTAGCGGCTTCGCACCCGTCTCCGCCGCCGGTGATTTTAAGGCGTTTATTGTTTTTGTCTCCCAACCATACTCCGATATTGTGTTCCGAAGTATAACACATTGCATAGGCATCTGTATTGCCGGATGAATTCCCGCACGTGCCTGTTTTTGCCGCTACGTCGTATCCGAGCCCTGAAAGTTTCTTTGCAGTGCCCGTTTTTGCCGTTTCAATCAGCATACCGTTGATAAGCGAGGCGGTTCCTTCGGAAAATACTCTTCCATAGACGTTTTCGCGTCTGTAAAGAGTTTTTCCGTCTTTAGAGACAATCTCTTTAATGAATCGCGTCGGCGAATAGTTACCGCAGTTTCTGAAAATTCCGTATCGGTCGGATAATTCTTTGAGGCTCAGACCGTATTTCATGCCGCCGAGCGCAAGAGAAAGGTTTTTTTCCTCGTCGTCTAATTTTATATTCATTTTTGTCAGGTATTTTTCCGATTTCGGTATTGTAAGAGTGTTCAATGTTTTTACTGCCGGAATATTGTAACTGTTTTTTACGCTTTCGGTGACTGTTACGTATCCGTGTTCTTTTTTGTCGTGGTTTTCGGGTTTATAGCCCCCGAAATCGGTTTTCTCGTCAAGAATCCAGGTGTAAGTATTTATTAACTTTTCTTCGATTGCCGGAGCGTAGACGGCTAAAGGTTTGATGGTGGAGCCGGGTTGCCTTCTTGCTCCTTGGATGGTTGACTTGAATGCCGAAACTCCGCCCGCCGCAGTTGTCACGATTACTGCGTTGTCGCAGTTGAAATTCATGCTCTCGATATAATTTTGCAAATCTGTGTCCAGATACGTCATAATTTTGCAGCCGTCGGTGAGCGCGTAAAAATCGATATTCGTTTCTTCGATTTCGTCGAAAACGGCACTCAGATAATCTGAATTTTTGTCGCCGCTACCGTTGGGCACTGCTTCCAGCGGTTTGTTTTTTGATGTTTCGAGTGTTTTTTCATCAATATATCCGCATTCGTGCATCGCGTTTAAGACGGTATTTCTCCGTTTAAGGCTTTTTTCGGGATTTTTAAAGGGAGAGAAGTTGTTCGGAGAGGTCAGTAATCCGACTAAAGTTGCGCTTTCGGTTAAGGACAGTTCTTCCGCTTTCTTATCGAAATAAAACTCGGAAGCGCTTTGAAGTCCGTAGCAGTGGTGACCGAAATAAATAGTGTTAAGGTACATTTCCAGAATTTCGTCTTTAGCGTACCGTTTTTCAAGTTTTTTTGTAAGTTTTATTTCTTTCAGTTTTCTCGTTATGGTTTTGTCGTTGGACAGATGTGTATTTTTGATTAGCTGCTGACTTATTGTGGAGGCGCCTTCTTTGAACGAGCCCGAAATAATATTTTTATAGAGCGCTTTGAACATTCTTTTGTAGTTCAAACCATTGTGAGAATAAAAATTTCTGTCTTCCGAAGCTATGAAAGCGTTTATCGTGTGGTTGGAAAGCTCCTCGATTTTTACGCTTTTATGCTTATTCTGTACAGAAGCGTCTATTATTTTATTTCCTTCGTCGTCATAGATAATGATGCTTTGGTCGGGATTAACCAGTTTATTTACGTCGAGATGAGCATCCTTTGTAATTATTAAATAAGTAAAAAACAGCGCGCAAAACACGGTGAGCATGCTTAAAAAAATTATCAGCGATATCTTTAAAAATTTAGTCATTATAAATAGTATTTATAAAATTAAATTATTGTTGCAAAACATTTGAAAAAAAATCGTAAAAATTGTATAATTGTTTATATGTCTAAGTATTATCACATAACTACATACGGTTGTCAGATGAATGTGCACGAATCTGAGAAAATTGCGGGAATTCTTTCCGGGCTCGGATACGAGAGTTGCGAAAACGCCGAAGACGCCGATATCGTGGTTTTTAACACATGCTGTATACGCGAAAACGCGGAAAATCATGCCTTCGGCAATATCGGTATGCTCAAAAAGCTCAAAGCACGTAAAAAAGATATGATTATTGCAGTCGGCGGATGTCTGACACAGCAAATAGGTAAAGCCGACGTGTTGCATTCAAAATTCCCGTACGTTGATATAATTTTCGGGACGCACAATCTCGGCAAGCTGAAAGATTATATATTAAAAAAGCAAACCCGTAAAAAAGCTGTTATAGAAATCGAGGAAGATTGCGGAGCGGTGTGTGAAGGGATAGAGCCTTTAAGGACAAGCTACCCGAACGCCTGGTTGAATATAACTTACGGATGCAATAATTTCTGTACGTACTGCATTGTGCCTTACGTTCGCGGCAGGGAGCGCAGCAGACGTTCGGAAGATATAATTAAAGAAGCGAAATATCTTGTGTCACTTGGGTATAAAGAGATTACACTGCTCGGGCAGAACGTGAATTCTTACGCTAATGGTACCGACGATATTTCTTTCCCCGAACTTTTAAAAAAGATTGCGGCAATAGACGGGAAATTCCGAATAAGATTTATGACAAGCCATCCCAAAGATTTTTCCGAAGAACTTGCAAAAGTTATTGGGGAAGAACGGAAAATTTGCAATCTCGTGCATTTGCCTGTTCAGAGCGGTTCCGACAAGATTCTTAAAGCGATGAACAGAAAATATACCGTTTCCGAATATATGGATAAAATCGGTACGCTCAGAAAATATATTCCCGACTGCGCTGTTACAACCGATATAATTGTGGGATTCCCCGGCGAAACAGAGGAAGATTTCTTACAAACGTGCGAACTCGTAAAAACCGCGGAATACTCTTCGGCGTTTACTTTCGTTTATTCCAGGCGCGACGGCACGGTGGCTTCGAAAATGGAGGGACAAATACCCGAAGAGGTCTCCAAGGACAGAATAATGAGACTTATCGAAATCGTCAATGCGCAGACGCGCGGACAGTCGTCTGAATACGTCGGTAAAATCGTTGAGATATTGTGCGAGGGATATGACGAAAAGAGAAAACTGTATTTCGGCAGAGACGAGTCCGGGAAAATGGCTTATTTTTCGGGCACCGCGGATATGTTCGGGGAATTCGTTAACGTTAAAATAGGCTTGGCAAACGGCGTGTCTCTCTTCGGTGAGGTGATAAATGGCTAAAGGGCTTTCTTTGATGATGCAACATTATCTGTCTGTGAAAGACAGATATAAAGACTGCATAATACTGTACAGGCTCGGTGATTTTTACGAAATGTTTTTCGATGACGCCGTCAAGGCTTCGGAAATGCTTGATTTGACGCTGACGGGCAGAGATTGCGGGCTTGAAACACGCGCGCCGATGTGCGGAGTTCCGTATCACGCCGTTGAACAGTACATAACAAAATTGGTCGGACTAGGCGAAAAAGTTGCGATTTGCGAGCAGCTTGAAAGCGCGTCTGCCGCAAAAGGAATAGTCAAGCGCGACGTTGTGCGGGTTGTAACACCCGGAACGCTGAACGCGGATAATCTTAATGAAAAAGAAAACAATTTCATTTGTTGTGTTTATAAAACTGAAGAATGCGTTGCTTTGGCATGGGCGGATATAACTACCGGGGAACTGTCGGCTACCGAATATTACGGCGACCAGTCGATAAAAAAATGTTTTATGCAGATGTCCAAACTCGACGTAAAAGAGATAATCTGTAACGATTCGATGCTGTTTGCGGTAAAGGATTGTCCGGAAGTGAGGCGGGGAGTTCTTCCTCCGTTTTCAAATTTGCCGGAATGGTCTTTCGGGTATGCGGCAGCGGAAAGACGGCTTTTGGAACAATTCAATGTAAATACATTATCGGCTTTTCCGATTTCGGGAAAAGACTACGCTATTTCTGCAACCGGCGCGCTTTTGGAGTATCTTAAAGAAACTCAGATGCATGCGCTCCGAATTATCGATAACGTAAAATATATTGTAAACGAAAAATTTATGCAGTTGGATACGACTGCCGTTAAAAACCTTGAGCTTGTAAAAAATATGAGCGAGAATAAAGGTTACGGAACGCTTTTATGGCTTTTGGATAAGACGAGAACGCCTATGGGCGCAAGGTATCTGAACTCGGTGGTATTGAATCCGCTCTGTAACGTTTCGGATATAAATTACAGGCTGGACGGTGTCGGCGAATTATTTGACGCAACCGTTGTGCGTCTTGCCGTTTCGGAGCTTCTGAAAGAAGTTAAGGATGTTGAAAGAATAGCGGGAAAAATAAGCAATAACACCGTATTGCCGAAAGATTGCAACGCTTTGGCCCGTTCGCTTTCCGTTATACCAAATTTGAAATTTAATTTATCGGGATTCTGTTCCAAAATTATCAAAGACATCGCGGCGGGGCTCTATGACCTCGGTAATTTAGTCAATCTGATTGAAAGCGCAATAGTCGAAAACCCTCCGCCCACAATGAAAGACGGCGGCTATTTAAAAGATTCGTATAACGCCGAACTGAATGAACTCAGAAACATAAAAAAGAACGGCAGCAAACTTATTTATGAAATCGAGACCCGCGAACGCGAGGCTACCGGCATAAAAAATCTGCGAATCAATTACAACAGGGTGTTCGGTTATTATATAGAAATAACAAAGTCGTCGCTCGATAAAGTTCCTATAAGTTATCAGCGTCGTCAGACTCTCGCCAATTCGGAGAGATTTACGACCGACGAGTTAAAACAACTCGAAGAAAAAATTCTTTCGAGCGAAGAGCTTGCACTTAAACTCGAAGTTCAGCTTTATGAAAATCTGAAAAGCATCCTCGCCGAAAACCTTGACAAATTCAAGGCTATTTCGGTTGCCGTTGCGCTTTTGGACGTGCTTGTCTCGTTTGCGGAGATTGCTAAAACGAATAAATACGTTCGTCCTGAAATTACTTCCTCCGATAAGCCGCTTATTATAAAAGAGGGACGACATCCGGTTGTGGAAGCTATTTCCAAATCTCAGTTTATTTCCAACGACACCTTGCTTGACGAGGGGGAAAACAGGACGATGATTATCACCGGTCCGAATATGGCGGGTAAGAGTACATACATGAGGCAGACTGCGGTAATAGTTCTTATGGCTCATCTTGGATGCTTTGTTCCTGCAAAATCTGCGAGCATACCTCTTGTCGACAGAATATTTACGAGGGTCGGGGCGAGCGATAATCTGATTTCGGACCAGAGCACATTTATGGTTGAAATGATTGAGGTTGCCACGATAATTCAGAATGCGACAAAAAACAGTCTGCTTATTCTGGACGAAGTGGGCAGGGGGACTTCTACATACGACGGTTTGAGCATTGCTTGGGCTGTAATCGAATATCTGACCGGTTCTATAGGTGCAAAAACGATGTTTGCCACTCATTATCACGAACTGACGGAATTGGAAACAAAACTTGACGGAATAAAAAACTATAAGGTTGCCGTACGGGAATTGAACGGTAGCGTGGTCTTTTTGCGTAAAATAATGCGCGGCGGTGCAAACCGCAGTTTCGGAATAGAGGTTGCTTCGCTTGCGGGAATTCCTGCGAGAGTTACTGACAGGGCGAAAGAAATTCTCAGACTTGTTGAAAATGGCGAAAAATCTCACATTGAATCAGGCGAAGAGAATACAACGGATAACCGTTCCGAAGCGGAAAGAATTCTTGCCGACGTCGATTTGAACAATCTCTCGCCAATGCAGGCTTTTCTTTTGGTGAGTGACCTTGTCGAAAAGGTGAAGAATGAAAAAAATTAATATCCTTACAAAACAGGTCTACAACAGAATAGCAGCCGGCGAGGTTGTTGACAGACCGTATTCCGCAGTCAAAGAGCTGATTGAAAACAGTCTGGACGCAAAGGCAAGCGAAATAGAAATATATATCGAAAAAGGCGGCAAGCAGCTTATTAAAGTTGTCGACAACGGTTCGGGAATAGACCGCGACGATATGCGGGCGGCGTTTTTGCCGCATGCGACAAGTAAAATTTCATGTGCCGAAGATTTGGACAGTATAACGACGCTCGGTTTTAGGGGTGAGGCGCTGGCAAGCATTTCGGCAATTTCCGGGACGGAAATCGTATCGGTTACGGCAGGCAACCCTGCATATAAGATTGTTTGCGAGGATGGTAAGATAGGAGACGTGATTCCCGCGGCATTGGAGAAGGGAACGACGGTTTCCGTGCGCGATTTATTTTATAATACTCCGGTTCGCGCCAAATTTTTGAAATCGGATAAAAAAGAGGAAACGGATATTACCGGTTTTGTGACTCGCTATATTCTCGGCAATCCTGCCGTATCGTTCAAATACTTTGCAGACGGAAAATGTGTGTTGCAATCGTTCGGCGGAGGTTCGGACGAGGCGATGGCGCAAGTTTACGGCGCAAAAATACTTTCTGAATGTATTAAAATCGACGCGGAGCGCGACGGAATCAGGTTGTACGGTTATATTGGTAATCAGAATTTTTTCAAGGCGAACAAAAGTTATCAGAGCGTGTTTCTTAACGGGAGGTATATTGTCAATAATACGATAGCGACTGCGATTAATAACGCCTATGCAAGCTATATGATGAAAAGACAGTTTCCTTTTTACGTTCTTAATATCGATGTGCCGACCGACATTGTAGACGTCAACGTTCATCCGAATAAAGCCGATGTAAGATTTGTTGACAATAAATTTATTTTCGGGGTTGTTTATAAGATTGTATCTTCTGTTCTTGACGGAACGGCTAAAGCTGCTCAATATGTAATTACCGACGAAAAACCTTCTGAAACAAATAACAGAAAATGCGACGGCGGTTTATTTCTTGGTCTCAGTTCCAAAAATATTTCGAAAAACAAAGATATTTATTCGGATACGTTGTTATACGACTTGAATGCCGATGCCGAAAATGAAACTCCGAAACGGATTGGCGATGAGCGGAATGTTCGGTCCGACGAGCCCGAACAGGCGAAAAAAGATTATTTTGACCCTTCGAGCGATTTGCCTTTGCATGAGTTTATGCCTAAAATCGAAAAAAGCTATATGAGCGTTTCGGATGATACCGTTTATCCCGACTTTTTTAAAAACGCAGCTCATCCAATACGTGAAATGCCTTCCGAAATTGCGCGTCAACAGAAATTCGATTTGCGGTCGGGTGAATATAAGGGCAGATTATTCAACACTTATCTCATTTACGAATCCGGCGATATTGTTTATTTAATAGACCAGCACGCAGCACATGAAAGACTGATTTACGATTCCCTCATGGAGAAACTCGCCCAAAGACAGGTGCCGGGGCAGATGCTTTTGTGTCCCTATATATTTGAGACGAATCCCGAAGAAACTCGGTTCATGAGCGATAAACTCAGGTTGCTGCGTTCAATGGGGTTCGGTATTTCGGAATTCGGCATCGATTCTTTCAGGGTGGACGAAGTGCCAGTTGATTTACAAAATATAAATATAAAAGAATTTTTCGACGAAATTTTGTCCGATTTGGACGGGCTAAAAGATATTAAGCTGGAGGAATTGCTGAAAGATAAAATTGCTATGACTGCTTGTAAACATGCAATCAAAGGCGGAATGGCGCTTTCCGAGCAGGAAATTTCAGCTTTATTCGAAATGCTCGACGGAAACTCCGGACTGAAATGTCCGCACGGAAGACCTGTCTGTGTAACGCTTTCAAGGCGTGAAATCGAGAAAATGTTCAAAAGGATAGTGTGATTTTGGATAAAGTTCTCGTAATATGCGGCGCTACGGCAACAGGAAAAACCGCGTTGGCTGTCGATTGCGCAATAAAACTCAAAGGCGAAATCGTTTCCGCCGATTCCCAACTCGTCTATAAGGGGTTGAATATAGGTACGGCAAAGCCGACTACGGAAGAAATGCGAGGAATCGTTCATCATATGATAGACGTTTCCGAGCCTCAAGGCAACTTCAGTGTCGGAGATTATCGCGATATGGCGGCGCCGATTTTGAACGGGCTGCTTTCTGAGGGCAAAGTTCCCGTAATCTGCGGAGGTACGGGTTTTTATATCAATTCTTTGCTATTCAGAATGAATTACGGCGGAATCGGTTGTGATTTATCCGTTCGCAAAAAGCTGGAAGATTTTCTTGTTGGTCACGGAAGTGCTGCTCTGTATAAAAAACTTATGGAAGTTGACCCGAAAAGCGCTGAAAAATTGCACGAAAACGATGTTAAACGGGTAATGCGTGCTATTGAGATATTCGAACTTACGGGAAGGCGCAAATCGGAACAGAATGACGGTTTTGACCGTCTGCACGATTACGTTGCGGTTGCTGTAAATTATTCCAGAGAAGAATTATACGACAGAATAAATGCACGCGTCGATGAAATGTTCGAAAACGGACTTGTCGACGAAGTGCGAAAGTTGGTCGCTTCAGGTGTTAACGGCGATTGTCAGTGTATGCAGGCAATAGGATATAAAGAAGTGCTTGAATGTTTGAATAATGGTAATAACGAGAGTACTATGCGAGACATAATAAAGAAAAATACGCGGCATTATGCAAAAAGACAGATAACTTTTTTTAAGAAGCTGCCTGAAATAATTTGGCTTGAGCCTCAAGATGCCACTGCGGAGGCTATTTGCGATATTTTTTATGAAAAACAGAGAATTTATTGAAAGTTGCGAGCGCGAGCTTGCGGGAAAATTTAAAATAATCGAGGAAACCGCATATTTCAATCAGGTTAAAGTGCTGAATGCGTTCTCGGAATATCGTGTAGCGGTAAGGCATTTTGGCGGTTCCACCGGATACGGATACGGCGACGAAGGTAGGGATACGCTCGGAAAACTGTATGCGAAATGTTTCGGCGCGGAAGAAGGTATTGTTTCTCCGCACCTTTTATCGGGAACGCATGCGCTGTCTGTCGCGCTTTTCGGGCTTTTGCGTCCGGGTGATACGCTTTTTTGTATAAGCGGAATGCCTTATGACACTTTGCGTGGAGTTATTTTCGGTGAAAATAACGGCTCTTTGAAAGATTTCGGTATAAATTTTCAATATTGTGCGCTCGATGACGGTAAATTCGATTTTAAGAGAATAGAGGAATTTATTGAAAACTTACGTCCGAAAATCGTTTATATACAACGTTCGCGCGGTTATGAATTGCGTGACGCGTTTTCTTGCGAAGAAATCGGGCGTGTCTGCGATTTTGTCAGGAAATGCGGGTTTAAGGGATGCATTTTCGTTGACAATTGTTATGGGGAGTTTGTTGAAAAAACCGAACCTACGCAGCACGGAGCGGATATAATTGTCGGTTCGCTGATAAAAAATGCCGGCGGAGGACTTGCTCCGACGGGCGGATACATTTGCGGTAAATCGGAATATATCGATTTGATAGGAAAAAGACTCACAGCTCCTTCCATAGGTCTTGAAGTCGGTTCCTATGCCGAAGGTTACAGGTATTTTTACCAAGGGCTGTTTATGGCGCCGCATACCGTTTTGCAGTCGATGAAAACATCGCTTCTGATTGGTCTCGCCATGGACAAACTCGGTTTTACTAATTATCCTTCGATTGATAAGATTCCTTCGGATATAACGCGCGCTATTCGTTTCGATGATGAAAAAGCTATGCTTGATTTTATTAAGGAAGTTCAGTATGCATCCCCCGTAGACGGTTTTGTTACCTGCGAGCCTTGGGATATGCCGGGATACGACGATAAGATTATAATGGCGGCGGGCACATTTGTTTCGGGAGCTTCCATAGAGCTATCTGCCGACGGTCCGGTAACTTCTCCTTATATCGCCTATTTTCAAGGCGGCTTGACCTACGAACACGGAAAATACGCCCTGGAAAAAATTCTTAAAAAGCTGAGGGGATAGTAAATGGTTGAAATACGCGCGTGGCGCATGGAAGATTCGGCGAAATTGGCTACGATTTTAAATAACCGGAATATTTTGAATAATCTTCGCGACGGGTTGCCCTTTCCTTACGGTGAAAAAGACGCTGAAGAATATATAAATTCCGTACTTGCTTCTGATAAAAATTCGGTTTTTGCCTTTGCGGTCGTTTACGACGGTGAATTGGCAGGAAGCATAGGGGTTTTTCGCAAGGAAAATATACATTCGCATACGGCAGAACTCGGATATTACATAGGACAGCCTTACTGGAATAAGGGAATAGCCACTGCGGCGGTGGAGAGCATTTGCGATTATGTGTTTGCAAACTCGGATATTATTCGTATTTTCGCAGAACCGTTTGCAAGAAACTCGGCTTCATGCAGAGTTCTGGAAAAAGCCGGCTTTCTTTGCGAGGGAACTTTGCGGGCAAACGCGGTTAAAAACGGAATCGTGGAGGATATGAAAATATACTCAAAAATAAAAGCGCAGCAATGAGCTGCGCTTTTTTTGGTTGAGATTTAATTATTAATACATTCCGCCCATGTCTCCGCCGTTCGGCATAGTAGGCGCGGGAGGAGTGGGTATATCGGTTACTATGCTTTCGGTAGTGAGCAGAGTAGCCGCAACGGATGCCGCGTTCTGAAGAACGGAGCGTGAAACTTTTGTCGGGTCAATTATTCCGCTTGCAACCATATCGGTATAACGGTTTTTTAAAGCGTCGAAACCATAGTTCGGCGTCTTCGATTTGAGAATGTTATTAACCACTACCGAACCGTCGAAACCTGCGTTTTTGGCTATCTGACGCACGGGCTCTTCGATTGCTCTCAAAACAATTGTTGCACCCGTTTTTTCGTCTCCGCTCAAACCCGCAACCAATTTTTTGAGTTCGGGTACGGTGGACAAAAGAGCTACTCCGCCGCCGGGGACGATTCCTTCTTCTACAGCAGCCCTTGTTGCTGCCAGCGCGTCTTCGATACGAAGTTTCTTTTCCTTCATTTCTATTTCGGTAGCAGCGCCGACGTTTATAACGGCTACGCCGCCGGCAAGTTTTGCAAGTCTCTCCTGCAATTTTTCTCTGTCGTAATCGGAAGTCGTCTCGGCAATCTGAGCTTTAATTGAGCTTACGCGCGCTTTTATCGCATCGGCGTCGCCTGCACCGTCTATAATTGTGGTATTGTCCTTATCCACTTTGACCTGAGCGGCTCTGCCGAGCATATCGAGTGTTACGTCCTTGAATTCGTATCCCAAATCGGAAGAAATCACGGTGCCGCCCGTGAGAATTGCGATATCTTCGAGCATAGCTTTTCTTCTGTCGCCGAAACCGGGAGCTTTAACGGCTACGCAGTTAAGAACGCCTTTAAGTTTGTTTACGATAAGGGCGGCAAGCGCGTCGCCTTCGACGTCTTCGGCGATAATAAGAAGTCGCGCGCCCTGCTGAGCAATAGGCTCGATGACGGGAAGAATTTCCTGAAGAGCGGAAACTTTCTTGTCGGTTATGAGAATATAGGGATTATCGAGCGCCGCTTCCATTTTTTCGGTATTGGTAACCATATAAGCCGAAGCGTATCCTCTGTCAAATTGCATTCCTTCGACTGTAGTGAGCTCGGTATTGAGGGTTTTGCCTTCTTCCACGGTAATAACTCCGTCTTTGCCGACAATTTCCATTGCATTTGCGATAAGTTCGCCGATTTTTTCATCGCCTGCGGAAATGGAGGCTACCTGAGATATGGAAAGTTTGCTTTCTACGGGTTTGGAAATGGACTGAATTTTAGTAACCGCCGTTTCAACCGCGGTTGCGATTCCTTTCTTTAAGATTACTGGATTTGCGCCCGCTGCGAGGTTTTTGAGACCTTCATGAACTATAGCCTGCGCGAGAACTACGGCAGTGGTGGTGCCGTCGCCCGCGACATCGTTTGTTTTGGTTGAAACTTCTTTGACAAGTTGCGCGCCCATATTTTCAAATGGGTCTTCGAGCTCGATTTCTTTTGCTATGGTTACTCCGTCGTTTGTAATGAGGGGAGCGCCGAATTTTTTATCGAGTACTACGTTTCTGCCTTTGGGTCCTAAGGTAATTTTAACCGTGTCGGCAATTACGTTTACGCCGTTTTCAAGCGCTTTTCTTGCTTCGTCGCCGTATTTAATCTGTTTAGCCATGATAAACTCCTTAAATTAATTATTCAACTACAGCCAGGATGTCGCTCTGGCGGATAATCGTGTATTCTTTATCGTCGACTTTAACTTCCGTTCCGCTGTATTTGGTAAGCAGAACTTTGTCTCCGACTTTGACCTGCATTTTAACTTCTTTGCCGTCAATTATTCCTCCGGGACCTACGGCTACAACCACGCAGGTTGAGGGCTTTTCCTGAGCTGCCGCGGTGAGATAAAGCCCGCTTTTCGTCTTTTCTTCGGCTTTAAGACCTTCAACGACTACTTTATCGAATAAAGGTTTGATTGTCATTGCTGTTTCCTCCGATATTAAAATTCATTTTTGGTACAAATATTTTATAAACTCGGCAAAATAAACTTAAACATAAGAACGGAAAAAATTGCAATTTATTAAAAAATATGGTAGGATAATAATCAAAGATTATCAGTGGATAAATTGTGGTGATTTATGGATAAATGGGATAAAAGATTTATGAAACTGACCGAACTTGTCGGTTCATGGTCAAGTTGCTTTAAAGAGGACCGGCATGTGGGCGCTGTAATCGTTCGAGATAAGCGTGTGATTGCCACGGGATACAACGGTGCTCCGCAGGGAATAAAAAGTTGTGTGGATAAGCGTTCATGCATGAGAAACGAACGCAATATCGCAAGCGGTACGATGCACGAATTGTGCTATGCCGTGCATGCTGAGCAGAACGCCATAATTCAGGCGGCGCGCGTCGGGTGCAGCGTGGAAGGGTGTACGCTTTACTGTACCCATCAACCGTGCGTTATCTGCGCTAAAATAATTATAAACTCGGGAATTGCGCGAGTGGTTTACAAAGACGGTTATCCGGATAAATTTTCTCTCGAACTTTTCGAAGAGGCGGGAGTAAGATTGGATAAATACGAAAATTTATAAGGAGTAATATTATGAAAAAACCTGTTGTTACAATTGAAATGCGCGGCGGTGGAGTAATTAAAATAGAACTTGAGCCGGAAAAAGCGCCCAATACCGTTAATAATTTTATTTCTCTTGTCGGGAGCGGTTTTTATGACGGACTTACGTTTCATAGAATTATTTCCGGATTTATGATACAGGGCGGAGACCCGACCGGTAACGGTACGGGCGGACCGGGATACTCTATTAAAGGCGAGTTTGCTTTAAACGGCTTCAAGAATAACGATTTGAAGCACAAACGCGGGGTTATCTCTATGGCTCGGGCGATGGCGCCGGACTCTGCCGGTTCGCAGTTTTTCATTATGCATGAAAACTCTTCGCACCTTGACGGCCAGTATGCCGCATTCGGCAAAGTGATTGAGGGAATGGAGGTTGTAGATAAAATTGCTTCGGTAAAGACGGACTGGAGCGATAAACCCGCTGTTCCCCAGGTAATGGAAACGGTTACCGTCGAAACTTACGGTGAAAATTATCCCGCGCCTTTGAAATACTGATTGGAGAAAATTATGACGGACAATAATGTTTATCAGAACCCATTGATTACCAGATATGCAAGCAAAGAGATGGCAAGCAATTTTTCCGATAAGAAGCGTTTCGGATTATGGAGAAAACTCTGGATTGCGCTTGCTGAATCCGAAATGGAACTCGGCTTGAATATCACAAGAGAACAGATTGACGAAATGAAAAAGTATGCCGACGATATTAATTTCGAAACGGCGGAAAAATACGAGAGACAGGTACGGCATGACGTAATGGCGCACGTGCACGCATTCGGCGACCAAGCAAAATCGGCGATGCCGATAATACATTTGGGCGCTACGAGTTGTTATGTCGATTGCAACTCTGAGCTGATGATTTTGTTTGACGCGCTCGAGATAATAAAAATCAAGCTCGTCAACGTTATGGATAAACTCGCGGCGTTTGCGTTGAAATATAAGGACGTTCCGACGCTCGGCTTTACCCATTTACAACCCGCACAGCTTACTACCGTAGGCAAAAGGGCGACCCTATGGTTGCAGGATTTGAGTATGGACTACGAAAATCTTGTGAATCTTCAAAGTCAGTTCAGATTGCGCGGAGTAAAAGGGACGACGGGTACGCAGGCGAGTTTTATGGAGCTTTTCGGCGGTGACGAGAAAAAAGTAAAAGAACTTGAAAGAAAAGTGGTGAAAAAGCTCGGTTACGATAAAGTTTACGGAGTTACCGGTCAGACTTATCCTCGTAAATTCGATTATAATGTTCTTTGCATACTGTCTCAGATTGCGCAGAGCGCATATAAATTTTCCAACGATATACGCATTTTGCAGAATATGAAAGAGATTGAGGAGCCTTTCGAAAAAACGCAGATTGGTTCTTCGGCAATGGCATATAAACGCAATCCTATGCGCAGCGAAAGAATAGGTTCTTTGGCGCGGTTTGTAATTTCTTTGCCTGTCAACAGTGCGATTACGGCAGGAACGCAGTGGTTTGAAAGAACTTTGGACGATTCGGCGAACAGGCGAATCGTGAATGCACAGGCTTTCCTTGCGCTTGACGGAATTTTGAACATTTACATGAACGTATCGGAAAATCTTGTTGTTTATGAAAAAGTTATAGAAAAACACATCGCCGCCGAACTTCCGTTCATGGCAACCGAAAATATTATGATGGAATGCGTAAAGGCAGGGGGGAACCGCCAGGAACTTCACGAAAGAATTCGTGTTTTGTCAATGGAAGCGGGAAAAAACGTCAAAGAAAACGGTCGGGAAAATAACCTGATAGAATTGATTAAGGCGGACAAAACGTTTGCGGCAGTGCATAATAAGCTGGAAGATATAATCGATGCGAAAAGGTTTATCGGCAGAGCGCCGTCTCAGACTGTGGAATTTTTAGAAAACGAAATCGGTCCCATACTTGGAGAAAACAAGAAGTATCTGGGACGGAAAGGCGACGTGAAGATATAAATCAAAAAAATATTGATATATAAAAAAGCCCGTTCCGGTAAGAACGGGCTTGGCAGGAGAGACACGATTCGAACATGCAACCGACGGTTTTGGAGACCGCGACTCTACCGTTGAGCTACTCTCCTAAAGTGCTTCAAGCAAGATAAATTATATATTATCGGTTTATTTTAGTCAACTGTTTTTCGGAGATTAATTTATGAAAAAACAATTTAAACTCGGTGTAATCGGGTGCGGTTTTATGGCATCCTCGATACTTAAAGGCGTTGTGTTGTCCGATTTTTTACGCGAGAAAAAAATAATAGTAAGTTCGTCTTCGGAAGAAGATTTCGAAAAAGTAAATTATCTTGGCGTGCGTACGGTTTGCGACAACAGGTATGTTGCGGAAAACAGCGAATTTCTCATGTTTGCGGTAAAACCTCAGCACTTCGGCGATGTGATAAAGAGTCTTGAAGGCTACCGCCCCGAAAAAGTAATTTCCATAATGGCGGGAGTAAAAAAGAACACCGTAAAAAATGCTTTGGGTGTGGGAGTTATAAAAGTTGCGCGTTGTATGCCCAATCTTCCCTGTTCTATAGGCAGCGGGGCAATTGGAATTGATATGACCGATTTTAACAAATCGACTGATGATACCGATTTTATCAGCAATGTTTTTTCGTGTCTCGGTACGGTAGTCAGTTTGGAAGAAAGTAAAATGGATGCAGTTACAGGAATAAGCGGTAGCGGTCCCGCTTATGCGTTTATGTTTATTGACAGTCTGATTGACGCGGGTGTCAGACAGGGACTTACAAAGGATGAAGCAAAAATACTTGCCGTTCAGACTGTTCTTGGCAGTGCCGAGATGGTTATGCGGGAAGAACAGTCGGTAGAAGAATTGATTATGAGTGTTTGCAGCAAGGGTGGAACCACTGTAGAGGCTGTAAAAGTTCTCGAACAAGGCAATTTCAGAAAAACAATAAGCGATGCGGTCGACGCTTGCATAAACCGAGCAAAAGAGTTGTCGTCGAAATGAAAAAAGTAAAATTATATACGGACGGCGCGTGTTCGGGAAACCCCGGGGTCGGGGGCTGGGGTGCGGTTTTGATGTTCGGCAAAGCCGAAAAACGTATTTCCGGCGCCGAACCGTCCACAACCAACAACAGAATGGAGATAACCGCGGTTATTGAAGGGCTTAAATGTCTGAAAGAGCCTTGCGAAGTTCAGGTTTACAGCGATTCTGCTTATACCGTGAACGCGTTTAACAACGGTTGGATATACGGCTGGGAGAAGAACGGATATAAAAAAGCTGATAACAAGCCCGTTCTGAACGCCGAATTGTGGGGTGAACTGCTTGCTCTTACACGTATTCACAAAGTAGATTTCATAAAGGTCAAAGGTCACGCGGACAACGAATATAATAATATTTGCGACAAGCTGGCGACCGATGCTGTTAAAAATTTTAAGGTCTGATTATAAAAAACCGTCGAAACGTATATATTAATAATGTAAATGAAACATACCGAATTTCTGAAACATTGTGTAAACGTTTTGACGGTCGTTCTATTGAGCGCCGTTGCTTTTCTGTTTACCGCATACGGCTTTTTTTATAAGAACATAAGTTTTTTCGAGATACATTTCAATCTTCTTATAGGCATATCGGCAGTTACGGTAAGCGTCATTATGATAGCGGGAATCTTGTTTTATATATTCGGAAAACAGTCTTTGTACCGTCTTACCGTTTGCGGACTTGTATTTCTGGACATATGTACAATCGTATTTTTTGCATTGTGCGCAACAGGTCTTATAAGTAAGATAAACAGTGTGGACGCGCTTAGAGAATACATCGGTCAGGCGGGCAATCTTGCGGCGCTGCTGTTTACTTTTTTCTGTTTTTTGCAGGTTGTGCTTTTGCCTGTACCCGGCTCCGTTGCGGTTGGCGTAGGGGTGGCGATGTTCGGTCCGCTGAAATGCGCGTTGTACGCTTTTTCGGGAATTGTTTCTGGCTCGATAGTTGCATTTACCGTCGGGCGAATTATAGGCTATAAAGCGGTTTGCTGGATAGTTGGCAAAGAAACTTTGGATAAATGGCTTTTGAAACTTAAGGGAAAAGATTATCTCATTCTTTCTCTGATGTTTTTGTTGCCTATGTTTCCGGACGATATTTTGTGTTTCGTCGCGGGACTTTCGTCCATGACCTGGGGTTATTATATTGTAATGATAACCGTGACGCGGGCAATCTCGGTTTTTTCGACGGCGTATTCTTTTGAACTTATACCGTTCACCACGTGGTGGGGATTAATGATTTGGGCGGTTCTTGCGGCTATGGTTGTCGCTTCGTTCTGGATTGTGTGCAAGTACTCGGATCAAATCGACGGGTTTATCAAAAGTAAATTCAAATTGAAAAAGAAAGGCGATTGAGTCGCCTTTTTTGTTTATTTCAAACATCAAAAATTTTTAGATATTATTTTATCAAATTACTTTTCATTTGTCGGATTTTCTGATAAAATGTATTTGTGCGAATTTGGCATTCAGGAGATATAAATGGAACGATTGAGCTTATTGCAAAAACGCAGAAAACAGATTTTGGATGCAGGAAAGGAAATCAGAAGAGATATTTCTGAACTTGTTGACGAAAATAGTTTCGTAGAACTTTCCGCTTTCAGTTTTTCGAGAAACGAGTTTTACGGCGAAGACGCCGAAGGCGAGGGTGTGGTTACCGGATTTGCGACAATCTGCGACTATCCTTTTTATGTTGTCGCGCAAAACGCGGCGGTTCTCTCGGGCGGCGTAAGTCTTGCAAACTGCAACAAAATAGACAAATGTCTCGAGCAGGCGGAAAAAACATCTACGCCCGTAATATATTTGCTTTCTTCTTGCGGCGTGCAGATTGGCGAGGGAATTAACGTCCTAGAAGGACTGGCTAAACTGATTTTAAAAGCGTCGCAACTTAAAGGGAGTATTCCGCAGTACCTTGTCGTCAACGGAGACGTGTACGGTCAGATTTCGTTGCTTGCGGGAATTTGCGATTTTAATTTCTTTATCGAAAAAAAGAGCGTGTTGGCTACGAACAGCCCGCTTGTTATATCTGCTAATGGCGGAAAAAATTTGTCAAAATATGACGTTGGCGGCGTTAAAGGCATTGATAAGACCGGTCTTGTGACGTTCGGCGTAAAAGAATTTTCCGAAATCAGAAAAACGGTTACGGAAATAAACGAGCTTTTGTCTTTGCCCGTAGTTGACGGAGAGGAACTCAACGAGAGCTTGTCTTCTCTCGATAAAAAGGCAGACGGTAAAGCTATTATACAGGTTTTCGACAAAGGCAGCGTTATCGAATTGGGTGCAAATTTTGCTCCCGAAGCAAAATGTCTGCTTGCAAGAGTGGGCGGAATAGCCGTTGCGGCGGTTGTCTTCGACGGCGATAACGGTGTCGAGCTTGACGCTTGCAATGTCAGAAAGATAAAGGATTTTGCCGAATTTGCATGTTGCTATAATCTGCCTTACGTAACATTTGTGAATACTTTGGGTATCAAATGTGATTTACAGACAAATAACAGTCTGGTCATCAAAGAACTCGGTGAATACGTTTCTATACTCGACTGTATCGATACGGCAAAAATTTCCGTTGTTTACGGCAAGGCTATCGGGCTCGGGTATACGGTATTTGCGGCAAAATCTATGGGATACGATTACTCTTATGCTTTTGCGACTGCGGAAATCGCGTTGTTCGACGGCGTGCGCGGAGCGGAAATAGAGTTTGAAGCTAGTAAAAAAGCAGATAAAGCAAAACTCGAGAAAAAATATTCCGAAGAAAATTCTGACCCTGTAAATGCGGCAAAAGGCGGGTACATCGACAATATTATTCAGCCCGCATTCGCAAAACAATATCTTACGGCGTCTTTGCAAATGCTTATAAAGTGAGGAAGGAATGTTAAATAATTTGTTGTCTATTGTTGCCAACCCCGACGGGAATTATTATTTCGACAATCGCTTCGGCGAGGCTTGCATTTACGCTTTAATTGGGTTTATGATAGTCTTCCTCGGTATAGTTCTTATTATCGGAATTATCTGGCTTGTAGGACTTATAATGCGTAAAACCGATAATTTATCGTTTCTGACGGCGGGGAAGAAAAATAAGGCAAAAGATAATGCGGAAAGCGGTGCGCAGGATAACGCCGTAGTTCAGTCGGATGAAATTCCGGATGAAGTAAAAGCGGCGATTATGGCGGCGATTATGGCTTATTACGATGCCGAAAAGCCGCAATGTGAATTTATAGTCAAAAGAATCAGGAAAATATAAGGAGAAAATATATGCGTAACTTTATGGTAACAATAGACGGAAAAACTTATTCCGTAGGAGTCGAGGAGGTCGGCGAAAGTGTCGGCGAAGTAAAAATCGCGCCTGTAAAGACGGAAGTTAAGGCGGCGGCACCCAAAGTTGTCGCGCCTGCCGACGGTGAAAAAGTATTGTCGCCGTTTCCCGGACTTATAAAAAATATTCTCGTATCCGACGGCGCTTCCGTTAAAAAAGACCAACCGATTATAGTTCTCGAAGCGATGAAAATGGATAATGAAATAACTGCGCCTTGTGACGGAAAAGTTACGATCAGCGTAGCTAAGGGCGCAAACGTCGAGACGAACGCGCTTCTTGCGGTAATCGGTTAAGAGGTAGAGATTTATGCAGCAAAGTTTACTTGCGGTAGACTTTGGCGGGATATTTACTAAGTTATACGAATCTATGGGTTTTGTGCAGGGGAACTGGCAAAACTATGTAATGTTATTGATTTCGTTTATTTTGATGTATCTTGCCGTAGTCAAGAAATTCGAACCTATGCTCCTTTTGCCCATAGCGTTCGGTATGTTTTTGATAAATATTCCGGGTGCCGAAAGCGTTCTTTGGGGCAAGTATCCGACAAATGAGGCGGGTGAAATTATTTCAACTGCTTATGACGACGTACAGAACAGAGGGTTGTTGTGGTACTTGTATTTCGGCGTCGATAAAGTTATCTATCCGCCGCTGATATTCCTCGGAATAGGAGCGATGACCGATTTCGGTCCTTTGATTGCCAATCCCAAAAGTATGCTCATCGGCGCAGGCGCGCAATTCGGAATATTCGTTGCGTTTATTCTTGCGACCTGGCTTGGTTTTTCGGTCGCCGCCGCGGCAGCCATTGCCATAATAGGCGGAGCCGACGGCCCCACGGCTATACTTGTAACTTCCAAACTTGCTTCCGATTATATACCTACAATAGCGATTGCGGCATATTCGTATATGGCTTTGATTCCTATTATACAGAAACCGCTCATGAGGCTTTTGACGACAAAAAAAGAGCGTCAGATACGAATGAAGCCGCTCAGGCAGGTAAGCAAACTCGAAAAAATTCTTTTTCCCATAATTGTAACGTTGGTGGTCGGTATAATTCTTCCCGATTCAATCGCACTACTGGGTATGCTGATGTTGGGAAATCTTTTCAAAGAGTCGGGCGTTGTTGACAGACTTTCGTCTCAGGCGCAGAACGGTCTTATGAATACTATAACGATTTTCCTCGGAATTGCCGTAGGAAGTAAGGCAAAGGGAGAAATTTTCCTTAGCGTAGACACGCTTATGATTATAGGTCTCGGACTTGTGGCGTTTATGATAGGAACCATTGGCGGCTTGCTCGTCGCAAAGGTTATGTGCAAAGTTACAAAAGGTCAGATTAATCCGTTAATCGGTTCTGCGGGGGTTTCGGCGGTTCCTATGGCGGCGAGAATTTCTGAGGATGTAGGACGAGAGTATGACCCGCAAAATCATCTTTTAATGCATGCTATGGGTCCCAATGTTGCAGGCGTAATCGGTTCGGCAATAGCTGCGGGAATTTTGTTGGCATGTTTCGGAGGATACGTGGACGGAACGGCGGTAGCCGGTGTGGTAAGTTCGGTAATCGCATAATCGAGGTTGTTTTATGGAAAAAAAGAAAGTTTTGATAACAGATACTATATTGCGTGACGCGCATCAGTCTCATGCCGCTACGCGTATGCGTTTTGAAGAAATGGAACCCATGTTGCCTCTTCTGGACGAAATAGGGTACTATTCGTTGGAGGCATGGGGTGGCGCCACTTTTGACAGCTGTTTGAGGTTTTTGAACGAAGACCCTTGGGACAGATTGCGTAAACTTAAAAAATACCTTAAAAAAACTCCGATTCAGATGCTGCTGCGCGGACAAAATCTGCTCGGATATCGTCATTATGCCGACGACGTCGTAGAAAAATTCGTAGATAAATCGATTGAAAACGGGATTGGTGTAATCAGGCTTTTCGACGCATTGAATGACCCGAGAAACCTTGAAGCATCAGTCAATGCGATAAAAAAATACGGTGCTGACGGTAAATGCGTATGCGAATGTGCTATTTCATACACAACCAGTCCGGTACACACAACTGAATACTTTGTAAAACTTGCCAAGCAGTTTGAAAGCATGGGTGCGGACAATATTTGTATTAAGGATATGGCGAATTTACTTTTGCCCTTTACTGCATACGAACTTGTTAAGGAACTTAAAGCCGAATTGCGCCCCGAAACCAAAGTGCATCTCCATACGCACAATACGACGGGTACCGGCGATATGATTTATCTTATGGCAATTCAGGCTGGCGTTGATATTGTCGATTGTGCGCTGTCGCCGCTCGGAAACGGAACTTCCAACCCGGCAACTGAGCCTTTAATTGCAACTTTAAAGGGGACTCAGTATGACACAGGCATAGACATAGAAAAATTGTTGCCTGCGGTAACTCACTTCAATAAAGTTGCTGAGAGATTGGAAAAAGACGGCTACCTTAATCCGAAGGTAAGACGAGTTGATATAAACACGCTGTTGTATCAGGTTCCCGGAGGAATGCTTTCCAATCTTATGAATCAGTTAAAACAGGCGGGAAAAGAAGAAAAACTTCTTGAATGTCTTGCCGAAGTGCCGAAAGTGCGTGAGGACAGCGGTTATCCTCCGCTCGTAACGCCATCAAGTCAGATTGTAGGAACTCAGGCTGTTTGGAATGTGCTTTTGGGGAGATATAAAACCATAACCGCACAATTCAAGGATATGATACTCGGTAAATACGGCGCTGTTCTCGGAGAT
The DNA here is from genome assembly GCA_949747905.1 of uncultured Eubacteriales bacterium. GTDB lineage: Bacteria > Bacillota > Clostridia > Christensenellales > Borkfalkiaceae > Coproplasma. The sequence continues at coordinate 6,799 of CATKEF010000034.1, read as the reverse complement.
AAAAATTCCGATGTCGTCAAAATGTGTCAAAAAGACGGAGAGGAAATAATAACCTGTCGTCCTGCAGACCTTATTCAGAATGAATTCGAGTCGCTTAAAGAGAAAGTGAAAAACGACGGTTTTTATATGCAGGAGGAAGACGTTCTGTCCTATGCTCTTTTCCCCGAAGTATCAACTAATTTCTTCAATTGGAGAAAAGCAAAAAATATCGGCGTAGACGGCGTTATGGCTGCGAACCCGAATAAAGTATATCCGGTATAAAAAATATGTTGATTATATTGGCGGCGTGAACTTTTTTGTTCACGCCGTAAGGTTATTATGAAGAATGTAGCTATAATCGGCGGAGGTGCTGCGGGGCTTATGGCGGCGTATGCCGCTTCGCAGAACGGAAATAACGTAACCCTGTTTGAGAAAAACGAGAAATGCGGGAAGAAGATTTATATTACGGGTAAAGGCAGGTGTAATGTCACTCACAATTGTTCACCCGAAGAATTTTTGACTAACGTAGTCAATAATTCCAGATTTCTCACAAGCGCAATATATTCATTTCCTCCGGACAAATGCGTCGAATTTTTCGAAAACGGCGGTTTATCTTTAAAACTTGAGCGCGGAGCAAGGTACTTTCCCGTATCCGATAAAGCGAGCGATGTCACAAAATGTTTGCTGAAATATTGTATTTCTTCGGGCGTGGCATTCAAATATAACGAGCCTGTTAAAAAAATCTTAGTTTTAAATAGTACTGTGTCAGGCATAATTACAGATAAGGGTGAGTATTTGTTTGACTGCGTCATAATTTGTACAGGCGGATTGAGTTATCCGTCTACGGGTTCTACGGGTGACGGATATAAATTTGCAAAAGAAATCGGACATAAAATCGTTCCTTTAAAGCAGGGGCTTTGTGGTATAAATTTAAAAGGTGATTATTTTAAATCGCTACAAGGACTTTCTCTTAAAAACGTTAATCTCAGCGTCTGTCATAACGGTAAAAAAATAAGAGATTTTTTCGGTGAGCTGCTTTTTACTCATTTCGGGATTTCGGGTCCGACTGTTTTGTCTGCATCAAGCATAATAAACAGATTTGAACCCGGGACAGTAAAATTAACTATTGATTTAAAACCTGCGCTTACTTCCGAGCAGCTTAACTCGAGATTGTTGCGTGATTTCGAGGTTGGTAAAAACAAGAGTATTTTTAATTGTTTGAGAGAACTTTTGCCTTTGGCAACGATTAATGAAATATTGAAAAGGAGTTGCCTGGACGGCGAAAAAAAGGTCAATTCCGTAACCAGAAACGAGAGATTGCGACTGTTGACAACCATCAAAAATTTTGATATGCTTGTTGCATCGTTGAGGGATTTTTCCGAAGCCGTAATTACTTCGGGCGGCGTCGACGTAAAAGAAGTGAATCCGAAAACAATGGAAAGTAAGATTGTCAAAGGTCTGTATTTTGCCGGAGAAGTCCTTGATGTGGACGCATTTACCGGCGGATTTAATTTACAGATAGCATTTTCTACGGGTTTTGCCGCCGGAAACGCTATAAAGGAATAATATAATGAAAGCAATAAGAGGGGCTACTACCGTCGATTTTGACAGCATAGAGCAAGTCAGAGCGCGCGTGGGCGAGTTGTTGAAAGAAATTGTAAAAAGAAATGCGCTTACTCGCGATGAAATTGTTTTTTTGTTGTTCTCCAACACGAACGATATATGTTCATATTATCCTGCAAAAGCGGCAAGAGAAGCGGGTTTTTCTTTTTGTTCGCTGTTTTCAGCCGCAGAGCCGGATATGTCCGGCGGCTTGGAAAAATGTATAAGAGTATTGGCTCTCACCGAAAAATGCGGTAAGCCCGAACACGTTTATCTTCATGGGGCAGCATCTCTTCGCAGAGACTATTCGAAAATTATCAATATAGCGCTAGACGGTCCTGCCGGCGGGGGTAAAAGTACGGTATCGAAGCTCGTAGCCGAAACATTGGGTATTCTTTGTCTGGATACTGGCGCTATGTATCGTGCCTGCGCACTGAAATGTATGTATGAAAACGCTGATTGCGGTAATGAGATTGCCGTTAAACCGCTTATTGATAAAATCAATATCGAGGTAAAATATATTGACGGCAGCCAAAGGACTTTTCTCGACGGAAAGGATGTTTCGGAAGAAATCAGAAAACCGCAAATTTCGATGTCTGCGTCAACGGTTTCTTCGCTCGACTGCGTACGTAAAAAAATGGTGGGTTTGCAAAGAAAAATAGCAGCAGAGACATCCTGTATTCTGGACGGCAGAGATATTGGCACTAATGTTTTACCCGATGCCGAATTCAAATTTTTTCTTACGGCGGATGCCGAGGTAAGGGCGCAAAGGCGATTTAAAGAACTTACAGAAAAAGGGCATACAGTCGATTTCGAAAGCCTGAAAACAGAGATTATTCTGCGTGACGAACAAGATAAAATGCGTAAGATAGCGCCGCTTCGGCAGGCGGACGACGCGGTATTTATTGATTCATCCGCTATGAACGCAGAGGAAGTCGCGGCGTTTATAGTAAGAAAAATTCAGGAAAAAATTTAATGAAAGAAAAAAAAGAAAAGAAAAAACCGAATAAATTCGAAAAGTGGTTTGCTTTTATGCGTCGGGTGCATAAATTTTTGATTTACCCGATTTTTCCCTACAAAAAATACGGACATAAGGAACGTTTCAACGACCGCGCATATATATTTGTGTGCAATCATAAAAGCATAATGGACGTCGTTCTTCCCGTGATGGCAACCGATAAGCCGGTACATTTCATGGCAAAAAAAGAACTGTTCGAAAAGGGCGTCTCCAAGTGGTTTACGGCAAAATGCGAGTGCATTCCGGTTTCCCGTGACGGTACGGACGTAAGGGCGCTTATGACCGCAATGAAATATTTGAAAAACGGAGAGCACATAGTCGTCTTCCCCGAAGGCACGAGAAATAAAACCGAGGCAAAATTTCTGCCATTTAAAAGCGGAGCGGCGGCGTTGTCTATAAAGACGCACACCCCGATTATTCCGATTGTGCAAATCAAGAAAATCAAGGCATTCAGAAAGGCAAAGGTTTTTTACGGCGAACCTTTTGAATTTTCATATTATTACGACAAAAAAGTAACGGCAGAAGACATTGAGGAATGCGACGGAATTTTGCTGAATAAGTTTAACGAATTATATGCAGAGCTCGAATCCGTCACCGATAAAAGGAAAAAATAATTAAAAGTGAAAGTAATTCTTGCAAAGAACAGTGGTTTTTGTGTTGGCGTCAAATCCGCTGTGGATACAGCGATGAGTCTTGCTCCCGAAAATACTTATATTTTGGGTGAAATAATTCATAATGCCGTTGTGGTTAAAGCCATTAACGATAAGGGATTGAAGGTTGTCGACCGCCTGGAAGATATCCCTGACGGTGCTACGGTTGTTTTTCGTTCGCACGGAGTGCCGGAAAATTATTACGAGTTATGTAATAAACGCAATATCAAAATCGTTGACTGTACATGCGGTTTTGTTCGGAGAACACAAAAAATAGTTAAAGAACAGTGTTCTTTGGGAAAGTATGTGATTATCGTGGGCGAGCCCGAACATCCCGAGGTGACGGGTCTATTGGGGTGGTGCAGTCCGAACGCCGAAGTTTTAAACGATTGTGACGAAATTCCGGATAAACTCAGGCAAAAAGACCTGTGTGTGGTATGTCAGACCACGTTTTCGGCTGAAAAATTTGAAAAAATTATAAAAAATATTAAAAAAGTCTGTGAAAAAACAGTTGCTGTTTTTAAGACTATTTGTTATACTACTATAGAACGGCAAAAGGAAGTAGAACAGCTTGCAAAGACTTGCGATGCGATTTTGGTAGTCGGCGGTCTGAACAGCAGTAATACCAATAAGTTGTACGAACTTGCGAAAAAGCACTGCGGCAATGTTTTCAGACTTTCCGATGCCGATGACCTGGATTATTCCAGGCTAAATAATTTCAAAAGTGCAGGTATCGTTTCGGGTGCATCGACACCGGACGAGCAAACCCGGGAGGTTCTCTTAAAGATGGCAGAAAACACAGAAGTCAAGGCAACTAATCCTACAATGGATGATGTGGTTGCTAAAATCGACAACGAATCAAAGTTCAGAAAAGGTCAGACCGTTCAGGCTACTATTTCGGAAGCAAACGACGAAGGCTTGCAAATTCTTTTGCCCTTCTCAAAAAAAGAAATAGCGCTGAGCAAGGACGAGTTGGACTGCGAAGAATATAAGGCATCCGATTATGCCGAAAAAATCGGGGAAACGATTGATTTGCTTGTCGTGGAGCTTAAGCCGAATCTTAAACTTTCACAGAAAATGATTAAGGTTCTGCAGCAGGAAGAAGTCCTGAGCGCCGAAATAGAAGGCGGCAAGGAGTTTTCCGTCGTTTGTACAGGCTCCAATAAAGGCGGTCTGGTAGCTCAGATGGGAACTTTCTCGGTCTTCGTGCCCGCAAAAGAGATTCGTCCCGGTTTCGTAAAAGATATGACGAAATACGTCGGTAAAACATTGAGACTGCGCGCCCTCGAAGTAAAGAGAAGCGGCAAGAAGGAAATTATCGCTTCGCAGCGCGTTATTCTCGAAGAGGAACGTCAGGCAAGAGACGCCGCAAGACTTGAAAGAGAGGAAGAATTTTTCGCAAGTATTTCCGTAGGCGATATTGTAATCGGCAAGGTTGAGCGCGCTACAGGTTTCGGTGCTTTTGTTTCCGTAAACGGTTTTGATTGTCTCGCACATATTTCCGACCTTTCTTGGACGGGTGCCGAAGCGGTAACAGACGTACTCGAAATCGGCAAGACATACGATTTTCTTGTTTTGAAAATCGATAAGGAAAACAGAAAAGTTTCAATAGGTTATAAACAACTTCAGCCTCAGCCTTGGGACCTTGCGGAAGGAAAATACAACGCAGGGGACGTGGTTCACGGTAAAGTCGTCAGAATAGTTCCTTTCGGCGCATTCGTCGAAGTTGAAAAAGGTATCGACGGACTTGTTCATGTATCTCAGATTAGCCACGAGAGAATAGAAACTCCCGCAACTTGTCTCAATGTCGGCGACGAAGTCGATGCTAAAATCATAGCTATCGACGTCGAAGCGAGAAAGATGAATCTTTCCATTAAGGCGTTGCTTCCCGAAGTTGAAAAGAAAAAGCGCAATACCGAGGAAAGCGAGGAAGGTTCGCCTCGTAAGACCCGTGCCCCCAGAAGAGAGGAAGACGAGCTCTCTACCTGGAGTGAAGGAAGTATTACCGGTACTTCGCTCGGTGATTTGCTTGCAAATGCCAAGAAACAATAATTTTATTAAAGCTCCGCTAAAAGCGGAGCTTTTTTTGTAATAAAAAGATTCTTACGGTTTCAATGCACGGATTGCGGTTTATAATTTATATGTCAATAAAACGGAGGCAAAGATAATGAAGCAGGGTAATATAAAAATTTCAAGCGAAAATATGTTTCCCATTATAAAGAAATGGCTGTATTCGGATAAAGACATTTTTTTAAGGGAAATAGTGGCAAACGGCATAGACGCAATAACAAAATTCAGAAAACTTATTTCACTCGGCGAAGCAGAAGACGACGGTAAAAACTTTTTTGTCAATATTACAGTGGATAAAAAGGCTGCAACTCTTACCGTGGAGGACAATGGTATCGGCATGACCGAGGAGGAAGTTGAAAACTATATAACTCAGATTGCCTTTTCGGGAGCTTCCGATTTTTTGGAGAAATACGAAAAAGCCGGCGGTGACGGAATAATCGGTCATTTCGGACTTGGATTCTATTCTGCCTATATGGTTTCGGACAGTGTGGAGATTTTTACAAAATCATATAAAGATTCCGCAGCGGTTCACTGGGTTTCCGACGGGAATGCTACGTATGAAATCGAAAATTGCAATAAGGCGGAACGCGGAACAAAAATCGTAATGCATATTCAGCCCAAAGAAAAAGAATTTCTCGACGAAAACAATATTAAATCTTTGGTGAGAAAATATTGTTCGTTTATGCCTTATGACGTATTTGTCAACTTCAAAGGCGACGGAAAAGACGAGCCTTTGAATTCAAAAGAACCTCTTTATCTTAAACAACCTAAAGAATGTACGGACGAAGATTATAAAAAATTCTATACCGATACATTTATGGACTATAACGAGCCTATGTTCTGGGTTCACCTGAATATGGATTATCCTTTCAAATTGAAAGGCATTTTGTATTTCCCCAAAGTAAAAAATAAACTCGAACTTGAACGCGGAAAAGTAAAATTATATTGTAATCAGGTATTTATCGCCGATAATATAAAAGAGGTCATTCCCGAATTTTTAATGTTGCTGAACGGTGTAATTGATTGTCCCGATATCCCTTTGAACGTATCGCGCAGTTTTTTGCAGAACGACAGTCAGGTTAAAAAAATAAGTAAGCATATTATAAAGAAAGTCGCGGACAAGCTGAATCAATTATATAAAAGCGACAGAGAAAAATACGAAAACTGTTGGGAAGATATTTCGAATTTTATCAAATTCGGCTGCATTAAGGAATCTGATTTCTACGATAAAGTTAAAGATATAATTATTTACAGAAATCTTGACGATAAATTCAGCAGCATAAGCGAATTTATTCCTGCAGAAGAGGAAACTTCCGCGGAAAAGAAGGAAGATAAGAAACCTGCTACCGTTTATTACGTTTCCGACGAATCACAACAGGCGCAATATATCGAATTATTCAGAAACGAAGGTTTGAATGCAATTAAATGCGACAATTTCATAGACCCTCATTTCCTGAGCTTTATGGAATATAAAGTGCCT
>CATKEF010000033.1 GCA_949747905.1 uncultured Eubacteriales bacterium | reverse complement strand
ACAGTAGGTTGTCATTTCGAGTGTGGCGAAAAATCTGTTTAAATCACCAATATTTTTTTATATTGCTATTGCAATTCATATGCATTTATGTTATTATGGACAAGGTGTGGGCGTAAAAGGAAATTTTTGTCGTCCGCAGGGAGAGGAACAAACGGAGCATTCCGTTAAATAAATAACCAAAGAGGTTCATAACAATGAAAATGATTTACGGCGTAAAAGACAGACCCAAAGCAGGGCGCTTGGTTCTGTTTTCCCTGCAACAGCTACTGGCTATCCTCGCGGCGACAATCGCCGTGCCGATGATTGTCGGTAACGGAATGTCCCCTGCCGCGGCATTATTCGGCGCAGGCATAGGCACGATAGTTTATCTTTTATTCACAAACTTCAAAAGCCCCGTGTTCCTTGGCAGTTCGTTTGCTTTCCTCGGGTCTATGAGTGTCGCTTTTACCGACGTTTCAACCTCGCTCGGCTATCTCGGACTTATAATCGGCGCGGCGTTTGCGGGTCTCGTATACGTCATAATAGCTATAATCGTCAAATTCGCGTGCGTTAAATGGATAGACAAAATTATGCCCGCAGTCGTTATCGGACCCACGGTTGCGATTATCGGACTTTCGCTTGCGGGCAACGCCGTAAAGGACCTTGTCAGTTCAGGTTTCGGATACGCTTCGTTCGACGCAATAGCGGGTGCGTGGGTTATGGACCTCAATGCCATATTGTGCCTTATTTGCGGCATAGTCACGCTCGGAACGACGGTTGCCTGTTCCGTTTACGGCAAAAAAATGATAAAAATGATACCGTTTATAATCGGTATTCTCGCAGGATATATTCTTGCCGCTATTTTTACGGGTTTCAGCTATATAGAGGGCGCGGAAGCAATGCGCATAATCGACTTCTCCAAATTTGCTTCTATGCAGTGGTATCCCGATTTTGCATTTGTCAGCGCGATCGGCGAGTTTAAAATAAGCGAGTCGATAGGTTCTATGGGTGCGTATATCGGCACTATTGCCGTGGCTTATATCCCCGTTGCGTTCGTTGTGTTTGCGGAACATCTTGCGGACCATAAAAACATTTCGAGTATTATCGAAACAGACCTTCTCACAGACCCCGGACTTTCCAGAACTCTTCTCGGCGACGGTATCGGCTCGGGTGCGGGCGCCGTGTTCGGCGGCTGTCCCAACACGACTTACGGCGAATCCGTCGGTTGCGTCGCTATTTCCGGTAACGCGTCCGTCGTCACAATCGTTGTAACGGCTTGTATGGCGGTTCTCTGCGCATTCCTTGCTCCGTTCACGACGTTCCTTGCAAGTATCCCCAAATGCGTTATGGGCGGCGTGTGCATTGCGCTTTACGGTTTTATAGCCGTTTCCGGTCTTAAAATGATACAGAAAGTCGACCTCGGCGATAATAAAAATCTGTTTGTCGTTTCCATCATTTTGATTGCGGGTGTCGGCGGCATGGCACTCAAATTCGGTCCCGTTAAAATGACCGAGGTCGCCTGCGCGCTTGTTCTCGGCATTGTCGCCAATTTACTTGTCAATTTAAAGGGTAAAAAAGGCAAGGAAGAAGAACAGCTCGTAATGGAGGAAATAGGCGATACCGTGCTTGCGGAAACTGCTCAGGATGACATCGTAACCGAAGAAAAAGAAGCGGATAAGGAGGAGAACTGAATGAAAGAGTTTAAAAACGTTTACGTATTCAATCATCCGCTCATCAAACACAAAATCGCCATTCTGCGCGACAAAAATACCGGAATGAAAGAATTCCGAGAGCTGATTGAAGAGATAACGACTATAATGACGTACGAGAGCATGGCGGACGTCGCTTTGCAACCCGTTCGAATCGAAACTCCGCTTGAAGTTACGACCCAGTATAAAGTGCCCGAAGAAAGCATTGCGATTGTACCCATTTTAAGGGCGGGGCTCGGTATGGTGAACGGCGTTCATAAGGTATTTCCCACTGCGAAAGTCGGTCATATCGGAATGTACCGCGACGAAGAAACGCTCGAACCTCAGGAATACTATTGCAAGTTGCCCGACGGTATAGAGAAAAAGACGGTATTTCTCGTCGACCCTATGCTTGCGACAGGCGGTTCCGCTTGCGACGCTCTCGACGCGCTTAAAAAGCGCGGCTGTAAGAAGATAAAGTTTATGGCTATAATCGGCGCGCCCGAGGGTGTGGAAAAAGTAGCTACGGCTCATCCCGACGTTCCCGTATACGTCTCTACATTGGACAGATGCCTGAACGAGAACGGATACATTCTCCCCGGACTCGGAGATGCAGGTGACAGATTGTTCGGTACAAAATAAAATAATTCAATCGCCCCGCGCAAATTTGCGCGGGCTTTTTTTTATGCCGTATTCTGTCATTCCGAGTACAACATTTTGTCATTCCGAGCGGAGCGAGGAATCTGTATTCCTCACCGCCTTTACTGCACGTGCATATGATGTAATACTGTATAAAGGGGTAAGTATGACTCTGAGCGTTTGTCTAATCGTAAAGGACGAGCAGGAAGTAATAGCGCGCTGTCTCGACTGCGCGTTAAAATTTGCGGATGAAATTATAATTGTCGACACGGGTTCCGTCGACGGCACCGTAGAAGAATGCAGAAAATTTACCGATAAAATTTATTTTTATGAGTGGAATGACGATTTTTCCGCGGCGCGCAATTTTGCGTTCGGCAAAGCGGCTTGCGATTACGTTATGTGGCTTGACGCCGACGACGTGGTGACCGAAAGCAGCTGCGCAAAAATACGTGAAATGATTAAGGGCGAGCCGAATTTTGACATGGCGTTTCTGCCGTATGCCGCGGCGTTCGACGGCGACAGGGCAACGTTTGTTTATTACCGCGAGAGAATTATGCGGCGCAGTATGAATTTTATGTTCGAAGGCGCCGTTCACGAGGCGGTGACGCCGCGCGGAAATATCGTTTACGGCGACGCGGAGATACAGCATAAAAAGGTGAAAGAAAGCGCGACTATGCGCAATCTTCACATACTCCAAAAAATGATTGCCCGCGGAATATGCCTCAACGAACGCGAAAAATTCTATTACGGCAGGGAACTTTTGTTTAACGGAATGTACCGTGAAAGCATTGCCGTTTTAGAAGATTTTTTAAAAGGCGACGGTTGGGTGGAAAATAAAATCGAAGCGTGCGTGAATCTTTGCCGCGCTTATCTTTCGTTAGATAAAAAAGACGCGGCTTATGCCGCGCTTTTGAAAAGTTTTATTTACGCTCCGCCTCGCTGCGAAGCGTGCTGTATTCTCGGGGGTAAATTTTTCGAGGAAAACGATTTGCTTTCGGCTGTTTTTTGGTACGAACGCGCACTCGGGTGTTCTTACGATATTAAAAGCGGCGGCTTTGTAAATTACGATGTCTGCGCGTTTATTCCCTGTATGCAATTGTGCGTGCTTTATGACAGGCTCGGCGACTATGAGAAGGCAAACGAATTCAACGAGCGTGCGGGTACAATAAAGCCTGACGATAAGAATTATTTGAACAACAAAAAATATTTTAAAAAAAGACTTGGAAAAGAGGTGTGAAATTTAATGACAGATAAATTTATAAGAGTGTTTTTTTCGTGCTGTAACTCGGGTTGCGGTTCCGATTGCGGCTGCAATTCGGGTTGCGGGCGCGTAAGAACGGTGTACACTCTGACCGGAATAACCGGTCCTACCGGTGCGACGGGCGCGACAGGTCCCGCAGGTCCTGCGGGAACAGGGGCAACAGGCGCAACGGGTGTTACGGGTGCAACGGGTGTAACAGGCGCGACGGGTGTAACAGGCGCGACGGGAGCGACAGGTCCCACGGGTGCAACGGGAGTTACAGGACCGATAGGTCCTACCGGGCTTTCGGGAACAGGACCGACCGGACCTACAGGTCCCACCGGTGCAACCGGTGCTGACGGTGCTGACGGTGCAATCGGACCGACCGGTCCTACGGGAGCGACCGGTGCGACAGGTGTAACAGGTCCCACGGGCGCCACGGGAGTTACAGGACCTACCGGTACAACAGGTGCAACAGGACCTACGGGACCCACGGGCGCAAACGGCGCTGACGGTGCAATAGGAGCGACCGGTGCTACGGGTGCTACAGGTGCGACCGGACCGACAGGTTCTACCGGAGCGGACGGCGTAGCGCCTTCTGTAGTGGTTGGAACAACGAGTACTGGCGAACCCGGAACCGCGGCTTCGGTTACGAACAGCGGTACCGCTGAAAACGTCGTTCTCGATTTTGTAATTCCCCGCGGAGCGGACGGAATAAACGGCGCGACAGGTGCAACGGGACCCACCGGACCTGCGGGCGCGATAGGTGCTACGGGCGCGAGCGGCGCGACCGGTCCCACAGGTCCTACGGGCACAGCCGACTTAAACGCTTACGGCGGGTTGTATAATACGACCCCTCAGACGCTTAACCTTACGGTAGGCGGTACGACGCAATTGCCTCTCCCGACGGCAATGCCTTTGAAAAACGTAACGGCTACGCCCGCAAACAGTATGACGATAGGAACTACGGGTGTGTATGAAATCAATTATTTCTCCAACGTTTCGGCGGCGTTGGGTACGACGGTTACAATGTCAGTGCGCAGAAACGGTACGGCAATACCCCAGTCGTCGATATCACGTGTCTTGTCCGTCGGCGTAAGCTCCGTTTATAACGGAAGCTTCATAATTTCGTTGACTGCGGGAGACGTGATTGATATGGCTCTTTCGGCGTTGCTCGCCGTAGGTATTACTTTGGGCGGCGGCGTGAATACGACTTTGACGGTCAAACAGTTAAGCGTATAACTCAGTGCTGCGATTAAAGACAAAACCTTATTTTAAAATTTAACGGCAATATTTTAAAGCCGCGGAATTTTCCGCGGCTTTATTTTTTATTGCGCATTTTGCTTTTATGCAAATAATATAAGTTATAAAATTATTTATGTTCGTCTTAAAATCATAATAAAATATGATTGACGGAACAACTCGGTGGATGACATGTGGAGAGATGAAACGTTTTTCGGAAAACTATATAAACTGATGGCGCAAAAAAACTGGAGTCTTAACGAGTTGTCAAATCGCGCGGGGCTTTCGTCCGGAATGATTTACAAATGGACGAAGAAGGATGTCGAGCCGACTGTCGAATCGCTGATAAAGGTGGCAAAAGCGCTTGAAGTTCCGGTAGAATATTTTTTCGAAACGGAAGTTTCTGACGGCAAGCGCGACAAAATTATGCTTTTAACCGAGCTTGCAGGACAATTGACAGAAAATCAAATAGATGTTATCATTGATATGATACGTGGTTTGACGAGAGAAAATTTATAAAGAAAAAGTACTATGGAAGAATCGGTTAATAAAAAATTAGGTGAATTGCTTGTCGATATGGCGAACGGCAATATTAATGCTCTGGTGGAGGTTTATAATCTCACCGGCAAAATATTGTATACGATTGCAAACGTTTATTACAAAAATAAAGAAGATATCGAAGACCTGATTCAAGACTTTCTTGAAACTTTGCTTGTAAAATGCAAAAAGTTCAGAGAAAACAAGAATGCGAGCGCTTGGCTTACTATTTCTTTCAAAAATCAAGTTCTCAACCGCGTCAAACGTGAAAAGCGTATTCGTATTACAGACCCTTTGCCCGAATATGAAGAGTTCGAAGCTCTTCGGCTTGTAAGCGATATTTATATCGAAAACCACGTCTTTTTGAAAGAGATATTTTCCAAACTGGACGAAACCGAACAAAAAATCATTTATTACAGATTTTGGTGGGGAAGTTCTATTGCGGAAGTAGCGGAGATTTTCAGAATTCCAAAGAGCACTATGGCGGCGAGGATAAAACGCATCGAAAGCAAATTGCAGGATTACGGAAAATTTTAAATTTCTCTTGTACAATTGTAACCTCGGGATGTTATATTTGTATTATTACATTTCGGAGGTGCATTTCTATGAGTATAGATGCAACAATCAAACTAATTTTTATTAATCTTTTATGTGTTTCTACGTCTGCGGTGTTCGCTTTCGGTTATCTCGGATTAGGCGTCACAGACGTTTACGCAGACGAAGAAATCGGATATTGTGACGACGCGGACTTCCGTGGTTCGTCCGAACACGTTCAGACAAGCTACGACATTTATTACGACGATTTTAAAATAACCGAGGACGAAAGTTTGCTCAGTGTTCCCAGTTTCGGCAACGGAGACCCTGCGAGACCGAACGGTTGCGCACCCATAACCGCCCTCAACATATTAGCTTATTACGACCGTTGGCATACCGACATTATTCCCGACTATGACCCGGGGATGACTTTTGCAAGCGGTAACTATCATTATTATCCCGACTTGGGTGAGGCATCCACGAAATCAGTGTTCAGAACGCTCTATTCCCTTATGAAGACGGGTGAAAACGGTAACGGTACTTCGGAAAGCAATTTTTACGAAGGTTTCGAATCCTACGTTAAAAGTACGGGACATAATCTCAGGAAAACAAGTTTTTATAAAAGCGGCACCTCGGTAGACTTTGCAAAACTCAAAGAGGCAATAGACCAGGGTAAAGTCGCTATGATAACTTTGACAAAGTATAACTATGTTTACAGTATTACATATAGTGATTCGTTGTCAAAAATGCACGTGTCAAAAATTGATTCTCCGAATGCACATATGATGATGGTGTACGGTTACAGAACGTATTCCTATTATAAAAACGGAGTGAATTTTCTTAACGAAACCTTTTTACTGGTTTGCAGCAGTTTCGGCGACGGAGCTATAGGCTATATGAAATTAAACGATTATTCCAGCATTAAAGACGCCTGGATAATGACAATCGACTGATAGGAGTTAAATTTATATGAATAGGGATGATAAGTGGAAAAAACTTACCGAAATTACGGACGAATACGAAATAAACCCCGACCTTGCGAAAAGGGCTATTGAAAATCACCTTGCAAAGCGGAACGCAAGCGTAAGGCGAAAGTCGGTATTCGGAGATAAGTTTGTATCGCAGTCCGGAAGCGTGGCGGTGGTGAGCGATAGGGCGCTGGGAATAGTTGCAGCCGTTGCTATGAGCTTTGCGCTTGTGGCGGCTGTAATAGTTTCTGTTTGCGTGCTCAGCCGTGATAATACCGTTTATTTCGGAGACGAATCTTTGAGAATAGAGGAAGTAGAAAATTTCGAAGAATTCGTTCTTGAAAATAATTTCGACGTCAAATATTATTCTCAGAAAGCTGTTTCGAGATGTGCTTACATCGCTGAAACAAACGAAATCGGGTATTTATCGCAGGACGCCATTGTCATTACCGAAGAAGGCTTTGATAATGTCACTTTATCAATTCAGATAATGAAGAATGCAAAATTCAATGCATTTGAAAAATATAACGATTTGGATTCGTCGTTGCAGATTGAAGATTTATCGATTAATTACTCTTTAACCGTAAATAAAAATATTTTTGTGTATAATGCAATATTTACTTTTAATAGTTTTGACTATTATATTAGTTTTTTAACTGAAAGTGAAAACGAAAATATTTTATCCTGGCACATAAAAAATCTCCTCGGTATTTAAATTCTCTTATCTTCCAAAATTAATCAATCGATACCTTGACAATTTTGCAAAGTTTCTGTAAAATGTCCAAAAAAATAAAAAAACCTTGACAACAGTCAAGGTTTTGCATATAATAAAAGTGAACAGAGGCAACAACCGGTTTAGGTTACAGCGACGGTTAGCCGAAGTTAAGATAATTAATAATCGTCCGGGCTTCGAACTCACGGGCGATTATTTTTTTATGCGTACAGTAACCATATTTTGAGAAACCGTAATCGAAGAAACTACTCCCTGCTCTACTAATTTAAGTAAAAGCAGTATGTAATCAATTCCCATAAAAATCACCTCCTCTTTAGTAGGAAGTGCTAACCGCCACAGGTTGCCCTGCTCACTCCGCCATAAAGCGGAGCTTTATTTTCCATAATTTTGCATGGTAAGTTAATTGATTTTGTCGGAGCGGGGGCAAGGTCCCTCGGCTACGCCTCGGGATGACGGGAGATTGCCGTCGTTCTGAGCGTTTCTGTCATTGTGGCGTATTCTGTCATTGCGGTGATTTATGTCAATGTGGTGAATTCTGTCATTCTGAGCTCCGCTCTTCTTATTGCCCTGAGCAATAGCGAAGAAACCATTGTCTTTCAGAGCGATAGCGAAGAATCTGAAAAAAATTAAAAGCGTGCGGTTTTTAAATAAAACCGCACACTTTTATGGTTGAGGCGACGGGACTTGAACCCACGACCTTCTGGTCCCTAACCAGACGCGCTACCAAACTGCGCTACGCCTCATTGGCAACAATAATTATACTTAAAAATGAAAAAAAAGCAAACAGTTTTAATGCCTTTTATAAAAAAATTTATATTACAATTATTTTACAGGAATTTCCGCGTATGATATAATGTCAATATGCTTGCGGGTATTATAATTTCCGTGTTGTTAACCGGCGTTTCGCTCTCTATGGACGCGTTTGCCGTATCGATATGCGACGGAATGGTTTATCACAATCTCAATAAGAAAAACGGAGTTCTTATTCCGCTTACGTTCGGCGTTTTTCAGGCGGTTATGCCCATAATCGGCTTTTACGTCGGAATGCTGTTTATGGAGCTGATAGATGCGTTCGACCACTGGATAGCTTTCGCTTTGCTGCTTATAATCGGCGGTAAAATGATTTACGACGGAGTGAAAGAACTCAAAGCCAAGGAAGAGGAAGCGCTTACGCTCAAAAAATTTTCGTTTCCCGAGGTTTTAGTTCAGGGGGTCGCCACGAGTATTGACGCGCTTGCCGTCGGGTTCAGTCTCCCCGTTATGTTAACGGGGGTGGCGAACGTGGAGCTCGGCGCGTGGCTCAGTGTGTGCGCGATAGGAATAACCACGTTTTTGATTTCGCTTGCAGGCTTGCTTTTGGGGCAAAAGGTGGGTAAACTTTTCAGAAAAAAAGCGAGCGCCGCAGAAATTGTCGGCGGCGTCGTGCTAATTGCTATCGGTCTTAAAATTCTCATAGAAGGGCTTTTGTGATTTCCTGAATTATACTGTCGTTTCCGCACTTGACGGCGCTTGCCGCAAGTGCTTTTTTCAATTTGCCGTCTTTAATCAGTTGGTCAAGACCGCAAATAAGGCTTTGCCCGTTGAGTTCGTTTTCCCTTAAAACTTTGCAAAGTCCCATTTCTCGGAAGTATTCGGCATTTTTCAGCTGGTCGCCTCGGCTTCTCGCGTTTTCCAGAGGAATAAAGAGAGTGGGTATCTTCATTGCGATAAGCTCGTTTGCTGTGTTGGAGCCGCACCTCGAAACAGCCGCGTCGGCGCAGGCGTAAACGGTCCCCATATCGTTTGTGAATTCAATCTGCTTATATCCGTAAATATTGGAGTCGACGGTATTGCCCTTGCCGCATATATGAAGAATATTGTAGTCTCTGCAAAGTTTGGGCGCGATTTTGCGTATGTTTTCGTTTATTATCTTCGAACCGCTTCCGCCGCCCAAAACCAAGATGGTGGGGCGCATATCCAGTCCGAAAGCTATGCGTGCGTCGGCTTTGTTTTTGCCGAAAAGTTCTCTGCGCATAGGGGACCCGGTACAAACTCCGCGTCTGAATTGTTTTGCGGCGCAAGGAAAGGTAGTAAGCACCTTTTCGCATTTTCGTGCTATAAATTTGTTTGCAAGTCCCGCGCTGACGTCCGATTCGTGAGTGATTACGGGAATTTTTCTTTTTTTCGCCGCAAGAGCAGGGGGTACGCAGGCGTATCCGCCCTTACAGAAAACGAGGTCGGGTTTTATTTTGTCAAGAATTTTTCCCGCTTCCGATATGCTTTTAATCAGTTTGAAAGGCAGCGCGAGGTTACAGAAGAATTTCCCGCGTACCAGTTTCACTGCGCTGCATTCGTGGAATTCGATATCCATACTGTTGCAAATGCGTTTTTCGATGCCGTCGGTACCGATGTAAGACGTCTTGTATTTGTTGCCGAGACTTTCAATAATCGCTATATTCGGAATTACGTGACCGGCGCTTCCGCCGCCGCAGAACATAATCTTTTTCATAGCAATAATATATTTATTTTTCGCTTGATTTATGTGACTTGTCCAAATCATTTTGAAAATATCGGCACTTTGTCCCGTTTTTGTTATTCCTCAGCCTGCTTAGCATCCTGATACAATTTCGTTACCCGGGCATGTTCCTTTTGTCATCCCGAGCGCCGTTTTATGTCACCCTGAGGCTTGCAGAGGAATCTGTCGTTTTTTTGAATAATTACCTTTATTTTCCGCAACATATGGGTATGGAACGGAATAGTAAAAGAACGGCTGTAATAGTAGGCGGAAGTTCGGGAATAGGGTACGAAACGTGCCTCAAACTCGTTAACCGCAGTTGGAACGTTATTAATATTTCCCGCACGGAATGTCCGAACGAAAGAGTTACAAATATTTGTGCCGACGCTTCGGAGCGTGGTGCTTTGGGAAAGGCAATCGAACTTATAACCGAAAAACATCCTGTTTCTGCGCTGATATACAGTGCGGGCTTCTCTATGGCTGCGCCAATCGAGTACGCAAAGGAAAGCGATTACCGTTATCTTTTCGACGTAAACTTTTTCGGGGCTCTGGAAGCAATGCAGGCGGTCATTCCTTCTATGAAGAACAGCGGGGGCAGGATAATTCTTGTCGGGTCACTCGGCGGTGATTTGCCGATTTGTTTCGATAGCTTTTATTCGGCTTCGAAAGCGGCGCTCGAAATGCTGAGCCGCTCCGCTTATTCCGAACTGAGACCTTACGGAATACATGTGACGGGTGTGCTCCCCGGCGGCACGGCGACGAAGTTTACGTTCAAAAGAAAGGTATATTCTGATGACGAGAATAAGAATTATTCCTCTAATGTCAATCGCGCCGTCGCCGCGCTTGCGAATATGGAACAGGGCGGAATGTCGCCTGCGGCGGTCGCTGAGATAGTGTATAACGTGCTCTCCGAGGAGAATCCGCCGGTAATAAGAATCTGCGGCGCAAAGAATACAATGTTCAGATTGTTTTCGCGTATAATGCCGGAAAAATTCACCCTTAAAATAAACGACAGGATGTACAACCAGTGAGAAAGGAATTCGATATGTCGCGCCGCGACGAGAGGGAAAGTTTTATAAAAACTTCCAAACAGGGAGGGCTTAAAAATGACAGGAAAGACGTCTGAAAATTTCAACAAAAATTATCTCAATTACGTAAAAACGCAGGACCCGCCGACTCAGCATTTCAAGAACTGTGCGGCGGCTTTCGGCGTGGGCGGACTTATTTGTTGCATAGGTCAGTTTATACGATACATGCTGCAATATGCCGGACTTTCGGGCGATGAGCTTGCGGGCGCGACTTCTATTGTCCTCATTTTTCTCGGGTGCTTTCTAACGGGTCTCGGAGTGTACGACAGGATAGGAAGATATGCGGGCGCGGGCTCGATTGTGCCCATAACGGGTTTTGCAAACAGCGTAACTTCGCCTGCGATAGAGTTCAAAACCGAGGGCTGGATATACGGCATGGCGGCGAAGATGTTTACCGTTGCGGGTGCGATAATAGTATTCGGCGTTTTTTCGGGCGTGCTTGTGGGACTGATTTATTTATTCGTTTAACGGGGAAAATCTGTAATGAAAAAAGGTAATACAATATTTTTTGAAAATGCTCCTTGCATAACTTCGTTTGCCGCGATTTGCGGTTCCAAAGAAAAAGAAGGCGTGCTCGGTTCGTTTGCCGATATAACCTTAGAGGACGATATGTACGAGGAGAGCACATTCGAAAAAGCCGAATGTAAAATGCTTTCGACAGTTGTCAGTCTTGCAATGCAAAAGGGCGGTTACACCGAAAAGGATATGGACGTTCTTATATCGGGCGACCTTCTCAATCAGATTATTTCCGCGAGCTTTGCCGCAAGAGACTTCGAATTTCCTTTTCTCGGCGTGTATTCGGCGTGTTCTACCATGAGCGAAAGTATTCTTCTCGGCGCGGCGCTCGTGAATGCAGGTTATATCCGCCGCGCCGTTGCGGCTACCGGTTCGCACTTTGCATCCGCCGAGAGACAGTATCGCTATCCTCTCGAACTCGGGTGCACCCGTCCGCCTCAGGCACAGTGGACTGTGACGGGCGCGGGCGGTTGTGTGATTACGGACGAAAAAAGCGGTATAAAGGTTGTCAACGGAACTTTGGGAAAGGTCTGCGACTTCGGCGTCACGGACGTCAACAATATGGGCGCGGCGATGGCTCCCGCGGCAGCCGATACGATTATGCAGCACTTTAAAGACACCGGCACAGAACCGTCCGACTATGATATGATTCTTACGGGCGATTTGGGCGCTCTCGGAAGCCGTATTTTAAAAGATTTGACATGGGAAAAGGGCTACGATATATCCGAAAACCATGTGGACTGCGGCGAAATTGTCTATAAAGTGATTGAAAAAGAGTTTCAGGGCGGCAGCGGAGCGGGCTGTTCGGCTACGGTGCTCAATTCATATATATTTTCGAAAATGCAGGCGGGGCTTTATAAACGTATCCTATTTGCCGCTACGGGCGCGCTGCTTTCCACCGTCTCGTCGGGACAGGGCGAAAGTATACCGTGCATAAGCCACGCCGTACAGTTGGAGGTGTAAAAGTGGACGCTGAAATGCTCGATATACTTTTTCAGTTTTTAAAAGCATTCGTCGTCGGCGGAGGAATTTGTCTGATTGCTCAGATAATAATCAATTTCACCGATTTGACGGCGGGTAAAATACTTGTTTTCTTTATGCTCGCTGGCGTGGCGCTTACCGCAATAGGCTTGTATCAGCCGCTTGTGGATTTCGCTGGCGCGGGCGCTACCGTGCCTATTTCAGGTTTTGGCTATCTGCTTGCGAGCGGTGCGATGAAGGGAGCCGAAAAAGGCTTTTTCTCTGCGATTACCGGTTCGCTCGCCGCGGCAAGCGCGGGTGTAACGGCGGCTGTCGTGTTCGCTTTTTTAATGGCTTTGATTTTTAAATCAAGAACCAAGCGCAACTGACATACAATATTGTATGTCCGATAAAAAACCAAGAAATAAAAAGTTCAGACGTTTCAAAGTATTACTTGTCATTTTCTGCCTGCTTATAGTCGGTGTATTGATTTATTTTCAACAGAACGTTACTCGCGTTCTTATATCTATAAGCGAAGCTACGATACGTTCCATAACCACGGTTGCCGTGAACGACGCGATTTATTATACACTCAACGACACAATGCGTTACGAGGACCTTATTGCAATCGAGAGGGACGATACGGGCAATGTGACTTCGATAACCACCGACAGCCTCAAAATCAACAGAATCGCGCGAGATACCGCTTATCTTTCTCAGGAAAATCTGAATAAGATGAGCGCGGAAGGCATTATGGTGCCAATAGGCGCACTGACGGGTGTTGAGGCTCTGGCGGGTTTCGGTACGAAAATAAATATCAAAATCATCCCAATAAGCAACGTGGAGTGTCGTTTCGTTTCCAAATTCGTGGAGGCTGGCATAAATCAGACCAAACATTCGCTGTATCTGGAAATCGTTTCTGACATATCCATTATTATGCCGTCGAAGAGTACAAATCTTGCTTCGACAATAGAAGTGCTCATATGCGAAAGCGTTATTACGGGAAAAATTCCCGATACATATTTGCAGGCGACGATAATCGGAAGCGACGGTCTGCTCGTGCCGAAAAAATAATTAAACCTGCGCGGAATTTAATTCCGCGCAGGTTTTTGATTTCGTTAGATTTTCGGTATTGACGCGCATATTTTACCGTCATTCCGGTTTTACCGTCATTCCGAGCGCAGTGAGGAATTTCTCTCGCCTCTTTACTTTGAACTTATCTGCGGAATACGTCAAGTCTTGCTTCGAGATTTTTAAGTATCTTGTTCATAAAGCCGTCGATTCTCTCTTCGATGGGTTCGTCTTTGGGTGTGAATGTTATTGTGAAAGCCATAGATTTTTTACCGCTGCCGACCTGTTCGCCTATATAAACATCGAAAAGTTTTACGTCAGACACGTATTTGCAGGATGCGTATATCTCTTTTTCGAGTTGCGCGCATGTGATGTTTCTGTCGCATGTAAGCGCCAAATCGCGGGTTATTTCCGCGAATTTCGGAATGGGGACGTATCTGAACGGTTTTGCGAGTTTCAGTAATTTTTCATAATCGATTTCGGCTACATATGCCGCGCGTTCGAGCGCGAGTTCCCGCGAAACTGTCGGCGACAACAGACCGAGATAGCCTATGTTTTCATTCTCGCATATTATTTCCGCGGTGACGCCCGGATGCAGGAAAGGTTTTTCGGCGGCGACATATTCGAATTTAAGATTGAAATGTTGCGCTACACCCTCGGTTATTCCTTTCAAATCGAAGAAGTCGTATTTGCCCCAGGTTCCGAACGCGAGCATATTGCGCTCCTCGGGGAAATTTTTCAAAGGCAGTTCGTCGGCAAGATATATTTTTGCAATTTCGAAAAGCCTTCCTTCCATATTTCCTCGCCGCTGGTTCCGTACGATTGTATTTATCATGGAGGGCGCGAGAGTGGTTCTCATAACGGATAAATCTTCGCTTATCGGGTTGAGAATTTTAACGGCTTTGCGCTCGGAGGAATCTGCGGGTAAATGCAGCATATCGAAATCTTTTTCAGAATAGAAAGAGTAGGTGGATATTTCGTGCAGTCCGAAAGAAACGAGCGCCGTTTTGAGATTGTTTTCGGCTTTCTGCGCTTCGTTGAAGCCGCCGTTAGTTATCGTTCCCGAAGCCAGGAAAGTACCCTTTATGTTATCGTAGCCGTAGAAACGTATAATTTCTTCTGCTATATCGGGGTAGCCGTCTATATCTTCGCGGTATCTCGGTACAAACAATTCCAAATTATCGCCGTTTTCAGTGACGACGAAATTGAGTCTTTTCAGAATTTCCGTCATTTTCGCGGCGGGAACGTCTATGCCGAGCAATTTGTTGATTTTACTTACGCTTACAGTCATCTTTTTTTCGCAAAGGCGGCTGTTTTCCGTAATTACGTCTATATGAACGTCGGTCACTGTTCCGCAATTCAGTTTCCGAATAAGGTTCAACGCCCTTTTCATCGCGTGTTCCACGGTATATTCGTTTACGCCTTTTTCGAAAAGAGAGGAGGAATCCGAGTGCTGTCCCAACGCTCTAGCCGTTTTTCTTACGCTGTCGCGCGCAAATTTTGCGGCTTCGAATACGATTTCTGATGTGTCGTCGGTTATTTCGCTGTTTGCTCCGCCCATAATTCCCGCCAAAGCGCAGGGTTTCTCCCTGTCGCAGATTACGAGATTATCTTGCTTCAAATCGAACTCGTTTCCGTCGAGAGTTTTGATTTTTTCTCCGTCCTTGGCTTTGCGTATTACTATCTCTTTTCCCGAAAGAGTTTTCAGGTCGAATGCGTGCATGGGCTGCCCAAGTTCGAGCAGAATGAAATTTGTGATATCCA
The DNA here is from genome assembly GCA_949747905.1 of uncultured Eubacteriales bacterium. Lineage (GTDB taxonomy): Bacteria > Bacillota > Clostridia > Christensenellales > Borkfalkiaceae > Coproplasma. Next base: position 23,079 of record CATKEF010000033.1, on the reverse strand, counting down.
CGACGTTGTTTATCGACCTCAGACCGCAGAGTGCAAGCCTTTTTCTCAGCCAAAGAGGGGAGACGCCGATTTTTATGTTGGTTACGCAGTGTCCTATATAGCGGGGGCAAAGCTCGGGGGCTTCGTCGGTTATTTTTATGCTGTCGCATTTACCTCCGACAACGGAGTATGAGTAATCGGGTTCTTTGACTTTTTTCCCGAGTACTGCGGCAACTTCTCTGGCGATTCCCAATATGCTCTGGCAGTCGGGACGGTTTGCAGTGACGCTTATGTCGAAAATATAATCGTCAAGACCGAGAACGGGTTTGACGTCTTCGCCGTTTTTGCAGTCGTCGGGAAGTATAACAAGCCCGACATAATCCGCGCCGTCGAACATATCGCCGTTGACGCCCAGTTCCGCTCCCGAGCAGAGCATGCCCTCTGATTCTATCCCGCGAAGTTTCCCCTTTTTAATCGTAGTTACGCCTTCTACCGTAACATGGTCTTTTGCGGTGGCGTATACCGTTGCGCCAACAAGAGCGCACGGAACTTTTATTCCTTTTTTTACGTTGTCCGCTCCGCAGCAAATTTGGAAAACGCCCTTGTCTCCGCAGTCGACTTTGCACACCGAAAGGTGCGTTCCATCGACGGGCTCGCATTCCTTGACTTCGCCGACTACGACGCCGGAAATATCCTTTCCGAGGTAAATCAGCTCTTCGACTTCGAAGCCGCAGGAGAAGAGTTTTTCCTGTAATTCCTGCGCGGAAACGTCTATATCTACGTAATCTTTCAACCAACTTAAAGGTGCTTTCATAATACCGTGATTCTCCTTGATTTTAACCTCTGAACTGTTTTAAAAAGCGCGTGTCGCCTTCGAATAAAAGTTTCATATTGTTTATTCCGTATTTGAGCATCGCAATTCGTTCTATGCCCATTCCGAACGCGAAACCCGAATATATATCGGGGTCTACGTTGCAACCTTCGAGTACGTGCCTGTTTACCATGCCCGCGCCGAGCACTTCTATCCAGCCCGTTCCTTTGCAAAGGCGGCAACCTTTTCCTCCGCACTCGAAACAGCTCACGTCAACCTCTACCGAAGGTTCGGTAAAGGGGAAGTAAGAGGGGCGCAGTCGCGTTTTTACGCTTTCGCCGAAAATTTTGCGGGCGAATTCGTCCAGCATTCCTTTAAGGTCGCAAAGAGTAATGCCCCTGTCGACGACAAGCCCTTCCATCTGCGAAAACATAGGGGAATGGGTAGCGTCGTCGTCGCTGCGGTAAACTTTGCCGGGCGACAGTATTTTTATGGGAGGCTTTTTGTTTTCCATAACGCGTATCTGACCCGCGGAAGTCTGGGTGCGTAAAAGAAATTTGTCGGAAATATAGAACGTATCCTGCATATCTCGCGCGGGGTGGTCTGCGGGCGTGTTGAGCGCGGTAAAGTTGTAGTAGTCGTTTTCGATTTCCGGTCCCTCGAAAATTTCGAATCCCATACCCGCGAATACGGAAACGAGTTCGTTTCTTATAAGCGTATTGGGATGATATGAGCCGTTTTCCCGAACTTTTCCGGGCATCGTTACGTCGATTTTCTCTTCGGCTATTTTCTTTTTTAATTCCGCGTCTTTGAGTCTTTCTTCGATTGCGTCGAATTTTTCTTCCGACCACTGTCTGAGCGCGTTTAAAAGTTTGCCCATTGAAGGGCGCTCTTCGGGGGCGACGTCGCGCAGATTCTTCATAAGCGAAGAAATTACGCCTGTTTTTCCCAGAAAGCGCATTTTTATTTCCTGTAAATTTCTGCTCGATTTGACTTCCTTTACGGCAAGAGCAATCTGTTCTTCGATTTCTTTTATCTTATTCTGCATACCGAACCTCCGTAATATATAAAAATCGCCCCGTGTCAAACACAGGGCGAAAAGTTTCGCTGTACCACCTGATTTCGCGGCAAGAGCCGCCTTTGTTTCTCACTTACGCGGAGGTAGCGGAGCACGCTAATTGGTTCAAACCGTTCACGCGTCGACTCGCGGGTGAATACCGAAGCAAACCTATAAGAAATCTTTCAGCCGTTTCCGGATTTCTCTCTCTGAAAAGGTTATCTGCCGCGTCTGTCCCGTTCACTGTCTTTATGTTTTTACTGATTATAATTGAAAATTTATCCGATGTCAACCGAATTTCGGTAAATTGTACCGCCGAAAGCGTCGTAAGCGACCACCGCGGGGAAATTTTGTACTTCCAGTCTGTAAACCGCTTCTGAAAGCAGGTCCGGGAAAGCTATGCATTCGCTCTTTTTTATGCATTCCGAGTAAAGAGCGCCTGCGCCGCCGATTGCCGCAAAGTATACGGACGAGTTGCGTATGAGCGCCTTTCTGACGTCGTTGTTCATTTCGCCTTTTCCTATGATTGCGTTGAGTCCCGAATCGAGAAGCGCGGGAGCGAACGTCTCCATTCTCGCGGAAGTGGTCGGACCGCAGCTGCCGGAAACTTTTCCGGGCTTTGCGGGGCAAGGACCGGCATAATAAATGACGGACGACGGGATGTCGAATGGCAGAGGCTGCTTGTTTTTAATAAGCTCTACAAGCCGTTTGTGCGCGCAGTCGCGCGCTGTTAAAATGACTCCGGAGATAAGCACGCTGTCACCTGCACGCAGCGTTTTCGCTACGTCTTTTTTAAGCGGCAAAGTGAGTTTAATCATATTGTCTCCTTTTCGCAACGTATGCAATGACACTGAATATTGACGGCGACGGGGAGCCCAGCAATATGTGTGGGCAACCATTCGCAGTTGACGCTCAAAGCCGTAGTCGCACCGCCGAAGCCCTGACAACCTATATCGAGCGCGTTGATTTTATCAAGCGCAATGCGCTCTATATCGGCAATATCTCCGCGCGGATTGAAAGTTCCCACGTCGCGGGTCAAAGCCTTTTTCGCAAGATAAGCGCATGTGTCGAAACTACCGCCTATTCCGACCCCTACGCAGACGGGAGGACAGGGGCGCGACCCTGCATTTTTAACGGTATTGACGATTGCCTCTATTATTCCGTCAACACCTTGAGCCGGTTTCAGCATGTATAAACCCGACATGTTTTCGCTGCCGAAGCCTTTTGGCATGAATGTAATTTTTATATCTTCGCCTTCGCATATTTCCGTGTGTACGGCGGCGGGAGTATTGTCGCCAGTGTTCGCTCGCGTAACAGGGTCGCACACGGATTTTCTGAAATAGCCGTCCTTATAAGCTCTGCGCACGCCTTCGTTCCCCGCGGCGATAAGGGGTTTCCCTTCGAGAAAAACATCCTGTCCTATTTCCAGTATAACGACTGCCATGCCCGTGTCCTGACATACGGGGAGCGATTCGCGCGCCGCCGTTTCGGCATTTTCAATCAGGGTTTCAAGCGCAAACTTCGCCGCCCGACAGGTTTCTGCGTTTTTTGCCTTTTCAAGCGCAGCACGGCAGGAAGGGGTCAGTTTCGTGCCCGCGCGCAAAGCCATATCGTAAATTTTTTCCTCTATTATACGTGTGTCAATCTTTCGCATAAATTTATTTTAATATAAAACTTTTCAAATGTAAAATATTTAATTTACTTAAAGTTGTTTTTATTGTATAATCGTATTATGAATTTTCAAAATAACGAAGCCATGCGCGAGGCGAATCCCAATCTGAACGCCGTAACGGGCGGCGTTTCTTTCAGCGCCGCGACCGTTATATACATCTTTGTTTCGTTGGCGGTCGGAATTATCATAAATTTATCGGCAATAGAGACCGGTTCGGATGCGTTCGTATATCTCTCTTATATCGCCGCGCCGCTTGCGCTCGCGCCTGCCGTTTTCGGAGTGATGACATTCAGAAAAATAAAATTCAGGGAAGCGTTTCCATTGAAATGTCATCCGAAATATTATCTTATTGCAGTTTTGCTCATATTCGGACTGCTGTTTTCTCTCGGTTGGGTAAACGACGTTACCGTCATGTTTTTCAAGTTGTTCGGCTACGTTCCTCGCACTCAGGAATCTTATTTTCCCGATATAACCGGGTGGAAAATAATTCCTGCGTTTATAGTAATAGCCGTTTTGCCTGCAATATTCGAAGAGGCGTTGTTCCGCGGGCTGCTCCTTAATTCGACGGAAAACGGCGTGGGTAGCATACGCGCAATATTTATTGTCGGGTTCTGTTTTTCGCTTTTTCACGGTTCGCCCGAACAGACCGTTTATCAGTTTATCTCGGGTTGCGTGTTTGCATTCGTCGCGGTACGTTCACGTTCTATTATGCCTTCGGTGTTAATGCATTTTATAAATAACGGTCTGTTGGTTATTTTGTATGCATGCGGCGCTTTCTCCGAAGACGGGTCGTCGCTCGTTTTGTCTCAAAGCGGAAATATCACGCTTATATGTGTTTCCGCCGCTTGTTTTGTCGGAGGGTTTGTCTGGCTTATACTCGACAAAACCGCATTGAAAAAAACCGTTCCGGGAGAAGTCAAAAACTTTTTCATTTTTGCTTCCGTCGGAATTCTGTTGCTTGCGGTTATATGGATAAGTAATTTGTTCGGGGTCGGATAATGCAAAAAATCAATATTGTTTGCGTGGGTAAAATAAAAGAGGAATTTTTTCGCGGCGCCGTTAACGAATATTTAAAACGCCTTTCGAGATTTGCAAAAACGGAGATAAGGGAAATCGCCGAAGGAAGAAGTCTCGAAGAGGAGGCTTCGGGCATTGTAAGGGCTTCAAAAGGGTATGTTTTCGCATTATGCGTGGAAGGCGTTAAACTTTCGAGCGAAAGTTTTGCTTCGGAAATAAAAAAACACTGCGATAAGGGTGAGGAGATGACTTTTATAATAGGCTCTTCGTGCGGATTGTCGGAAACGGTTAAATCTTCGGCTGATTTTAAGTTGTCGTTTTCGGATATGACTTTCCCTCATCAGCTTATGCGTGTTGTGCTCTGCGAGCAGATTTACAGGTGTTTTATGATTAATTCGGGTTCGGAATATCACAAATAACAACTTGTTTCCCGTCATGCCGAGTAAAGCGAAAAGTCCCGTCTTTCGTCAGGGGCGTTTCCGCACGTTGCACGGTAGAATATCCTTATGGGTTATTTCATAATTTATTGTGTGATATACGAAGAAATTATGAGATTTTACCAAAGCTACAGGGAAAAGAAATGCGTGATAGGATACAGCTGTCAGGGCAGAGAGATTTATGCTTTTCACGTCGGAGAAGAAACGGGCAGACAGTTTATCGCCGTTTATGCCGTTCACGGTCGTGAATGGATAACGGCAAAACTAGCTTTAAAACACATAAAGAAAGGAGTCGCAAGACGCGGCGGGTGGATAATTCCACTGTTGAATCCGGACGGGGCGCATATGTCCGAGACGGTTAAACCGCTTTGGAAAGCAAATGCGCGCGGCGTAGATTTGAACTGTAATTTCGATGCCGAGTGGGGTAGCGGAAGGTTGAATACAACGGTTCGCGGTAGCGAAAATTGTATCGGCGACTGCCCGTTTTCAGAGCCCGAGACCATTGCTTTGCGCGAATTTACGCTGAGAGTACGCCCTTATGTTACGCTGAGCTTTCATACCAAAGGCGAAGAGATATACTGGGAGTTTTGCGGCAGGGGTGACGAACGCGGCGCCAGGATAATAAAAAAGGTTACGGGCTATACGGTAAAACGCATTTACGGTTCGGCGGGCGGTTACAAGGACTGGTGCATTCAGAAAATGAAAATTCCCGCCTATACGATAGAGTGCGGAAACGATAAACTGGTTCATCCTTTGAAAAGACTGGGAAAATTGAAAAAATGTTTTGATTTAATCAAGGTGTTTACGGAATATTATGGTTGAAAAATTTATGAAAGCCGCGCTTTCCTGCGCGAAAAAGGCGCTTGCGGAAGGTGAGGTGCCTATCGGCGCAGTGGTGGTGCTGGACGGCAAAATCATTTCGCGCGGGCATAACAGAAGAACTAAAAAACAGATTGCCACCGCCCACGCGGAAATTGAGGCAATTGAAAAAGCCTGTAAAAAACTGGGGAGCTGGCGCATTCCCGAATGCGAAATTTACGTAACTCTCGAGCCTTGTCCCATGTGTATGGGGGCAATGCTCAATGCGCGTATAAAAAAGGTTTACTTCGGCGCGTACGAAGCAAAGGGCAGGTCTATGACACATGCGCTTGCCGTTTCCGACCTTGTAAATCACAAAATCGAAGTAGAGGGCGGTATTATGAGGGAGGAGTGTTCGGAAATACTGTCTGATTTTTTCGGTCGGATGCGCGCGCGTGCAAAGTCCGCTAACAAGGACGAGGCACCCCGACAATAAATTTTTAACTGCAAAAGCGTGAAAACGGCTTATTTAAGTTGACATAATTTTTATATAATTATACAATAGAAAAGCAAAACTGAATAGGGGAAAAATACTGATTTGTAAAAAAGCGGCAGGGTAAACTGCGCTTAATTATACAAAAGTTTTTCGGAGGAAAACCTATGATTAACCACGGCAACGAAATCAAGATTTTTTCGGGCAATTCCAACAGACCGCTCGCGGAAAAAATCGCCGCAAAGCTGAACACCACGCTCGGAGAAATGGAAGTTACCCATTTTTCTGACGGTGAAATTTATGTTCGCTTCAACGAAACCATCCGCGGCATGGACGTGTTTCTCGTTCAGTCTACAAGCTATCCCGTCAATGCCAATTTAATGGAGCTCCTTATAATGATTGACGCGGCTAAGAGAGCGAGCGCGGGAAGAATCACCGCGGTTATTCCCTATTACGGATACGCCCGTCAGGACAGAAAAGCGCGTTCGCGCGAGCCTATTACGGCTAAACTCGTTGCCAATCTCATAACCTCCGCAGGCGCGGACAGAGTCCTGACTATGGACCTTCACTGCATGCAGATTCAGGGCTTTTTCGATATTCCTCTCGACAATCTCGTCGGCGGACCCACGCTTTATAATTATTTCAAACCGAAGGTAGACGATAATTTCGTCGTCGTTTCTCCCGACATCGGTTCCGTTGCGAGGGCAAGAAAGGTTGCCGCGCGCATGGATGCTAAAATGGCTATTATAGATAAACGCCGTCCAAAAGCGAATGTTATGGAAGTAATGAACATTATCGGCGACGTCGACGGCAAAAACTGTCTTATGGTAGACGATATGATTGACACGGCGGGAACGATAGTTCAGGGCGCAAAGGCTCTGAAAGAAGCGGGTGCGAAAGAAATTTACGCCTGCTGTTCGCACGGCGTTCTGTCGGGACCGGCAATAGAGAGACTTGCCGCGTCGCCTATAACGGAACTTGCGATTCTGGATACTATAAATATTCCGCAGGAAAAAATGCTTCCGATATTCAAGATTATTTCCACTGCGCCGATATTCGCCGCTGCGATTGAGAATGTATATCTGGACAAGTCTATGTCCAAAATTTACGATTGAAATACAGCTTTTGCGTAATCGTAGCGTATAAGTCCTGATTTCTGAACTTCAACTTAAATTCAGCCGCTCTCGGGCGGCTTTTTTAAAGGTTTATATGTATATTATCGTAGGTCTCGGTAACCCCGAAGAAAAATATCTTAAAACGTTTCATAACATAGGTTATACCGCTGTCGGCGACGTGGCGGATAAGCTCGGGGTCAAATTCAAAAAAAAAGAATGCGAGTCTTATGTCGCGGAAGGGTATGTCGGCGGAGAAAAGATAGTCGTTGCACGACCGCTGACTTATATGAATTGCAGCGGCAGAGCGGTTAAACAGTTGCTTGCCAAATATAAGACGGACGCAAGCCGCCTTATCGTAATTTACGACGACTACGATATTCCTAAAGGCAGTATACGAATAAGACCCGAAGGGAGCGCGGGAACGCATAACGGTATGCGTTCGGTAATCGCCGAAATCGGTACTCAGAAGTTTACGAGAATAAGAATCGGAATACGTGATTGCGAAGTGAATATTCCGATTATAAATTATGTTCTCTCGGAAATACGCAGGGACGATTACGATTTGTTTATTTCCGCTTGCGGGAGGGCGGCGAACGCGGCGCTCGCCATAGCTTCGGGTAAAACGGTGGAGAATGTAATGACCGAATTCAACGGTTGACGGACGGTCGATTTGAATAAAGAATTTTTTACTTTCGAAAATTTAGGGGGCGATTACTCCGCCCTTGAAAGAGCTATCCGCCTCGGCACGCCGACGGCGGCTTTCGGTCTTTCCGACCCTCATAAATATCTCATCGCTTCACTCATCAAGGATAAGACGCTTTATATTGCAGCCGACGCCGTTTCCGCGCGGAATGCTCACGCCGCAATATCCGCGCTTTCGGGAAAAAATTGCGTGCTTCTGCCCGCTAAAGACGACGTCGTTTTGTATAAAGACGCGCTATCCAAAGATGTAATTAACCGCCGACTATGTGCCGTTTACGCCATGTTGAACGGTGCCGACTGCGTGGTTGCGGAAATCGAAGCGGTCATGCAGTTGTTTCCTGCCGAAATACCGTCCGTTGTTATAGAAACCGGGAAAGATTACGACTATGCGGGGCTTCCCGCAATGCTCGTGAATTTCGGATACACCCGCGAATATGCCGCGGAAACAGAGGGTAGTTTTGCCGTGCGCGGGGATATTCTCGACATATATCCGATAGGCGCGGAAAATCCCGTTCGCATAGATTTTTTCGGAGATACCGTCGAAAAAATCAGAGAGTACGACGGTACGAGCGGCGAACGCCTCGGCGAGCTTGAAAAAACGACGATTATAGCCGCGTCGGATGTGTTTTATACGGACGGCGACGAAGAGAGAGTTCGTGAGGTTTTAAACAGGGAAGCGAAGAAATTTACCTCCGTTAAAGCCTACGGGCGCGCACGTCAGATTTCAGAAGAAATACTTGAAAAGATGTCGGCAAAGACGCCGTTCTCGGGCGCGGCTTTCGTATTTCCGTTGCTTTCGTCGGCGCGAACGGTTTTCGATATTCTCTCTCCCGGAACCAAAATAATTTTCGACGAGTGCAGGAATATCGACGACAGAATGAACGCCGTTTATAAGGAGCACTGTGAGAGGGTTAAAGAACTTTTTACGGGCGGGGAAGCCTTCGGATTTTCCGAAAGACAGTTGCTGTCGCCCGAGAGAATTGCGGAGGGCTTTAAAAATTACGGTTGTCTTGCGTTACAGACGTTTATGTCGTCTACCCGGTTTTTTACGCCTCTCGGCACATGTTCGTTCCGCGCTACGCCCGCGCCTTCATATATCAACTCTTTGCCTCAGTTCGTTACCGACGTAAAAAACTGGCTTCAAAACGGTTATCGGGTTCTTGCTTTTACTGGCAACGCACAGAGGCAGGAAAAACTTTCCGAACAGCTTACGGAAGAGTATGTTCCCGTTTATCCCGTGCCCGACAGGCTGGAAGCCCTTTTCAAGGTCGCTGTAAGTTCGGCGGAGTTTGCTCACGGTCTGATTATCCATGAAAGTAAACTCGTAATTATAGGCAATTCCGATTTGTACACCAAATCGGTGATAAAACGCATAAGAAAACGCCGCGGCGAAATGTTTGCGTCTCCCGAAATCGGAGACTACTGCGTTCACGAAAAGCACGGCGTGGGCAGAATAACCGGAACGCGGAAAATAGAGACCACTGACGGAATAAAAGAGTATGTAGCCATCGAGTACAAGGGCGGCGACAATTTATATGTTCCCGTCGAACAGATGGACGTGCTCTCAAAGTACGTGGGAGAGCAGAACCCGCCTCTTTCCAGAATCGGCGGCGCCGATTTCGAGCGCGTCATGGAACGGGTAAAGCAGTCAATAAAAAAACTTGCTTTCGATTTGAAAGAATTGTATGCCGAACGCGGCAGGAAGAAAGGATACCGTTTTCCCGAGCATTCGGTAATGATGGAGGAATTCGAAAGCGCGTTCGATTACGAGGAAACGCCCGACCAGCTTGTATCCATAAGCGAAATCAAAGCCGACATGTGTTCCGATAAGGTAATGGACAGACTTTTATGCGGAGACGTCGGTTACGGGAAGACGGAAGTTGCGCTCCGTGCGATTTATTTGTGCGTACTCGGCGGCAAACAGGCGGCTTTGCTTTGTCCGAGCACCGTTCTTTCCGAACAGCATTTCAATACCGCTGTCGAAAGGTTCAAAGATTTCGGAGTGAGAGTGGAAGTGCTCAACCGTTTCAAAACTCAGGCGCAACAGGATAAAATTATCAAAGAACTGGCGGAAGGCAACGTCGATTTAATCGTCGGCACGCACAGGTTGCTTTCTCCTGACGTTAAGTTTTGTGATTTGGGGCTTCTCGTTCTCGACGAGGAACAGCGTTTCGGCGTCGAACATAAGGAAAAAATAAAGCATGTCAAAAACGACGTGGACTGTCTGACTATGACGGCAACCCCGATACCGCGAACTCTTCATATGTCGCTTGCGGGCATTAGGGACATAAGCACCATAAACACGCCGCCTTTGAAGCGCCTGCCCGTTCAGACGTATGTCGTCGAGGAGAGCGAAACGCTCATTCGCGACGCTTGCCTTCGCGAAATTTCGCGCGGAGGTCAGGTTTTCATACTCTATAACAGGGTGGAGAGTATTTCGACGTTCGCGGGCAGAATAGCAGAAATAGTTCCCGAGGGTAAAATTTGTTATGCTCACGGCAGAATGGACAGGGAAACGCTTGAAAACGGTATCTATTCTTTTTACCGCGGCGAAAAAAATATTCTTGTCACAACCACAATCATAGAAAACGGAATAGACCTTCCGAATGCAAATACGATTATCGTGATAGATTCCGACAGACTCGGAATTTCTCAGCTTTATCAGCTGAGAGGAAGAGTAGGACGCGGCGCCCGCCTAGCACAGGCTTATTTCACCTTTAAAGGGGAAAAAGTTTTAACGAGTGAGGCGACGGAAAGACTCAAAGCCATAATGCGGTTCACCGAACTCGGCTCGGGCTTTAAAATAGCTATGAGGGACCTTGAAATACGCGGCGCGGGCAACGTTCTGGGTGCGGAACAGCACGGGCATATGGATAAAGTCGGCTATGAGCTTTATTCAAAACTTTTAAAAGAGGAACTCACGGGGGAAAAACAGTTGTCGACCGAATTGGAAATAAAGGCGACGGCTTACGTTCCCGAGTTTTATATCGAGAGCAGCGCCGGCAGGCTTGACTGCTATAAACAGATAGCCGAAATAAGGTCCGTGGAAGATTATAAACGCGTGTGTCTGTCTATTGAGGACAATTACGGACCTATGCCGGACGAGGTTCTGAATCTTCTGATAATCGCCGTTCTGAAATCGTTTGCGGCAAAGTTCAACGTCAGAAAAATAAGCGTGGACGGAACGGAGGGCGTCTTCGAGCTTGCGTCTTTGGACGTTCTCGGCAACAAGGGTATGGCGGCTGCGATAGAAAAATATTCGGACAGGGTAACTCTTTCTATGGCGCAGGCGCCAATGATTGTGTTTTTGCCGCGCTCGACGGCGGCAAAAACTATGCTTGAAATGACAAAATTTTTGAAATTTGCACTAAGTTTTAACTAAAATTCCCCAAAATTGTTTGCTTTAAAATTCCAAATATATTATAATAGTCGGGTAGCGGTGAAATGCTACCCTAAAATTTTACATGCATTTTACTTTCGGAGTGTTGTTTTTATGAGAAAGAAAAGACTGATATGCGGCGTGCTCGCCGGAACGATGATACTCGGCGTTACGCTTTCGGGCTGTTCGCAGATTTCATCGGATACCTTTGCCGATATGGAGCAGGAAATCGCCACCGTGAATATTTCCGGTGCCGAAAATTTTGACGAGGAGCTTTTGCCTTACAAGGACGCCGTCGGAACTACGTCAATCATAAAAAGAGAGCTTATCTCATACTTTATAACGTCCGGCAACTCTATGCTCGGCAGTACTAACGGAAACTACGCGACCATTTTCAACAATCTTATGGAATCGCTCGTAAACAACGCCGTGCTCGTTCAGTACTCCACGATGTATCTTCTTAAAGAGCAGACGGTGCAGGGAAGTACCGCGGCGGAGGTCGTACAGGCGTATCTCGATTCAGGCAACGATGCCGAGAGCGACGTAAAAAAGAAAGTCAAAAGATACGAGTATCTTCTCGGTGAAGACAGCGAAGACGTCATGGTCGCCCAATACAACCTTATGAGCACGTGGAACAGTCGTCTCGACAGTTACGAAAAACGTATTCTCGAAAACGACGATTCCGCGGAGGGAACCGAAACCCGCACGACTCCCGTCAATACCGATAAAGAGCGTGAAGATTATTATCCCGAAAAGGACGGCGCTATCGATTACAACGTATTCACCGGTTTTAAGGGTTACAGAATCGAGAACAGCGGTATATACGAGGACAATCGTCTCGAAGGTTCCGGAAACGCCACCCGTATCAGGGCGTACAACGACTATATCAGCGAGCTTGTTGCGGCAAAACTCGTCGACGCGACGAGGGAAAATTTGAGAGACGTAAAAACGCTCGATTACTATAACGAAGAATACGTTCTCAGACTCGAAGAACGCATTATAAACAAATATATCGAATTATACGAGACTGAAAGGGAGGAAGGGCTTCTTAAAGGAGACACGGGTTTCCTTCAGGATACTTACGACGACATTCTCGACAATCAGACCGATTCTTTCAAGGCGAGCGGCTTCAACACGAATATGGGAAGCATGTCCGACAGTTCTTTCATCCTTTATGCCCCCGATACGGACGGAGAGGAAGGAACTTACGGTTTCGTATACAACATCCTTCTGCCGTTCAGCGCGTCGCAAAGCGCAAGCCTTACAAATTTGCAGTCCGTTTATTCCGACAGCGACGAAACCAGCGGTTACAGCGCAGGTTATTATAAGGAAAGAAATAATCTGCTTATGCAGATAAAGACTACCGACCAGCGTTCGGCTTGGTTCAACGGTCAGACCGAATATGCGTTCAAAGCAGGCGCGGACGATGTATATTACGGTAAATCCGCTTCTAAAGACGGTTGGTTGTTCTTTGAAAACAACTTTAAAAAAACTTATAGATACGAAGAACTTAAAAACTATGCGGGCATGTATCCTTATAACGGCACCGTCGTTGAAAAGGAAGACGGCTACGTCCTCATAGAAAACGAGCTCACGATTAATCAGATGCTCGACGAGTTCTCCGCATATATCGACTTCGTTCTCGACCCTACGGGAGCGGAAAAGGGAAACGTAACCGTAAATTACACTGCGAATTACGAAGATACCGAAGAATTCTATCAGAAAGACGGTGATGATTATGTTTTGGATAAAGACGGCAAGAAACAGCTCGATTATTCCAAATTTGTCTATGCTTCCGGTAAAATCGAACTAGGAGAAACGGATGCGAATGCTCTTCGCGGTAACGTTTTCAATAAAGAGACCAAACAGAATAAAGTGCTCGGCGCGGTAAACGAACTTCAATTTGCTTACACCACCGACACGAGTGTTCTTTCACAGTACGTCGGATATTCCGTGTCTGTCGGCGAAACAAGTTATATAAAAGAATTCGAATATGCCGCTCAGCAGGCTGTTGCGCAGGGCGCGGGTGCGTTCAGCGTATGTGCGGGCGATTACGGTTGGCATCTCATTTACGTAACGTACACATTTACTCCCGAATCGGAACAGTATTCTCCCGACTGGACCAAAGTTACCGTTGAAGGCACATTTGAGAATCTTTTCTACGAGTGGGTAAAAACAAGCAATATCGCGAATATTTCCACCAACAGAAGAACTCAGATTATCACCCGTTACAACGTTGAAAAAACTGTAACGAAGTATGTAGACAGGTATCAGGACTTACTCGATATGCAGTAAGCCTTCGGGTTGGTTTTATATGGAAATATGGCAGGCGGCAGTTCTCGGACTAATACAGGGTCTGACGGAGTTTTTACCGGTATCATCCTCCGGACATATAGCTTTTTTTCAGGGAATTTTCGGAATAAACGACGAAAACGCAACGTTTTTTATGCTTATATTGCATCTCGGTACATTAGTTGCCGTGTGTGTCGTATTTTGGAAAGATATTCTCAATCTGTTCAGAAAGCCTTTCAAAACTCTCGGTTTTCTCGTTTTTGCTTCCGTGCCCGCGGCGGTTATAGGTCTTTTGGTCGAGGCTTTCGACCTCGATTCCGTATTCCTCGGCGAAAACATCGGAATTTTTCTCGGAGTATTTTTCTTCCTTACAGCCGTTTTGCTGTTTGTTACCGAAACGGTTGTCAAACGCAGACAGAATTTACTGCCGCTTTGTTTCAAAACGGTAGTTCCCATGGGGCTTGCTCAGGCGGTAGCCGTTCTTCCCGGAATTTCAAGAAGCGGCTCGACGATTTGCGCGGGCACTCTCGCAGGCGGTAAAAGCGAGGATATCGCAAAGTTTTCTTTTCTGATGAGTATACCTATTATTCTCGGCAGTTTTGTCGTTGAACTTGCGGTTAAGCTCTATAAGGGAGAAATTCAAAGCGAATTTGCGGGCGCCGACGGCGTCGTATTCGGTTGGAGCATAGCGCTCGGTTTCGTAATAGCGGCGGCGGCGGGACTGTTTGCAATCAAATTAATGCTTAAAGTTATTCAGAAAGCAAATTATAAGTGGTTCAGTCTTTATCTCGTTTTGCTTTCCGTAACCTGCATTATTTTGCATTTTACTTATTTCAATATATAAAAAAGAGGGGACGGTAAGCCGTCCCCGTATTTTATCAGTAATCTATTACTCCCAAAAGATAATCAGTGCTTGTCGAAAATAAATTCGCAAGAGCAATAAGCGTATCGAAATTACACTCGCGTTGACCGTTTTCCCAGTATGCGACGAGTCTTTCGGAAACTTTCAGTGTCTTTGCAAGCAGTGCGCGCGACATTCCGTTGTCCGTGCGCAGTTCTCTCAGCCTTTCGCAGAACTTATTCATATTGTATATTGTAGAACAATTTGTTCCGTTTTATTTGACTTTGAACGTTTTGTTCTATATAATTATCGTAGAACTTGTATTTTAAGGAAATAATATATGGAAGAAATAATAAAAACAGAGGGTTTGACGAAGAGCTTTAAACTTTCGTCAAAACAGCGCAAACTGGAGCAGACCGATAAAAAGGTCAAAGTTGCCGTGGACAGTCTCAGTTTTTCGGCTTACCGCGGAGAAATTTTCGGACTTTTGGGTCCCAACGGCGCAGGTAAAACCACAACTTTGAGAATGCTGGCAACCCTGATAAAACCGGACAGCGGTTCCGCGATTATTTGCGGAAAAAGCATAACAAAGGAAGAGAAGGAAGTCCGCAAGAAAATAGGATTTCTTACCAGCGAACTGAAGCTCGAAGAATTTTTTACTCCCAACTATATTTTCGATTTTTTCTGCGAGCTTTACGGCGTAGATAAAGCAGTTGCGGCGAACAGAAAGCGGTTTTTATTCGGAAAGTTCGGAATAGACAGGTTTGCCGAAGTTAAAATCGCCAATCTGTCAACGGGTATGAAGCAGAAGGTTTCCTTGGTTGTTTCCATTGCGCACGACCCGGACCTGATTATATTCGATGAGCCGACAAACGGTCTGGACGTTCTTACCGCAAAGGTCGTGACCGATTTTCTGGAAGAGCTTAAAGCAGGCGGAAAAACCATAATTCTTTCAACACATATTTTTTCTTTGGTGGAAAAGCTATGCGACAGGGTGGGCGTTATTATAGGCGGAAAACTGGTCGCTCTTGCGCCTTTGGCTGAACTTACGGGCGAAAAAAGTCTTGAAGATACTTTTTTCGAGTTATATGAAAAAACTACGGGAGAAAAAATATGAAAAATGTTTTTACAATAGTAAAAAAAGAATTTTCCCGCTTTTTCAGGGATAAGAGAATGATTCTGACCGTTATTCTCCCGGGAATAATGATATACGTCATTTATTCGCTTATGGGCACGGTGTTTGCAAATATAGGCGCTACGCCCAAAGATTATAAACCCAAGGCATATATTTCGGGTGCTCCCGCTTCAATGAGCGAGACTCTCGGGCTTGTGCTCGAAGTAGAAGGCGGCATTGCCGACGTTGACAGCGCCAAGGCTCTCGTCGAGGACGGCACAATAGATGTTGCCGTGGTATTTCCTGCCGATTTCGAGGATAATTACGGCGGAGTAAAAGTTCCCGACGTGGAAATTTATTTCAATTCGGCGGAGCAGAATTCTTCTTTTGCATATAATCTTGTTGCGTCCGTGCTTGGTGCATTCACAAAACCTGCGTTCACTATAAACGCCGGTGGAGGCATTTATAATCTCGCAAGTGAGGAAAGTTCAACAAAACAGATTATGTCTATGATGGTTCCCGTGCTCATGTTCGCGTTGCTTGCGTCGGCTTGCATGGCTGTGGCTCCCGAATCGATAGCGGGCGAAAAGGAGAGGGGCACAATGGCGACAATGCTCATAACTCCCGTCAATCGTTCGGAAATAGCACTCGGTAAAATATTGAGTCTGACTTTCTTTGCGCTCCTCGGCGGCATTTCCAGTTTTATAGGCGTTATATTGTCTCTTCCGAAACTTATGGGCAGCTCTATAAACCTCGGTGCGGTGCCTTACGGAGTCGGAGAATATTTTATGCTGTTCGGAATAATCATTTCCGTTGTGCTGGTCATTATATCGGCGTTTTCCGTGCTGTCCGCGCTTGCAAAAAGCGTTAAAGAAGCGGGTGCTTTGATTGGTCCGATGATGATGGCGGTTATTGTGCTCGGTATGGTTTCCATCTTTGCTCCGTCTGCTTCCGTGGGGCTTTACGCAATACCGCTTGCCGGCAGCGGACTTGCAATGGCTGCGATAATGAGTATGACAGCGTCGCCGTTGGGTGTTGCGCTTGCGATAATAAGCAATCTTGTCGTTGCGGCGCTGCTTGTAGTGTTGCTTGCATTTATGTTCAAGAGCGAAAAAATAATGTTCAAAAAA
The DNA here is from genome assembly GCA_949747905.1 of uncultured Eubacteriales bacterium. Taxonomy (GTDB): domain Bacteria; phylum Bacillota; class Clostridia; order Christensenellales; family Borkfalkiaceae; genus Coproplasma. Next base: position 6,242 of record CATKEF010000033.1, on the reverse strand, counting down.
TAATTAAAAGCGCCCGCGCAATTTTGCGCGGGCGCCGATTTTATGAAAGCAAACGTAAAAAGAAAAAAGGGAGAGTGAATTCTCCCTTTTACCGCTTAAATAACATTTTGCGGAAAATTTCAAAAAAGCTGTGCAGTCTTTTTTGCCGGAACAAACCGAAACGTTAGCCTTACAGGTAACTCCTCCAAAGCTCCCCTATGGCACACCGACGATACTGTTTAGTGCTGCTATATCCCTATCCTGACACGGTTCGCAGTTGTCGGTTGCATAAGACCTTGCTATCAACATTCCTTATAAAGCGCGGCCTTCCATTTGTTACGTCGGGAAAGACATTCGGTCCTGCTATAGCGGATTGCAGGTACAGGGCACCGCTAACTCCCCACTTAGCACAGTGCAATCATTTTAACAGAAAACTTTAATTTTAGCAAGTAAATTTAATACAAAATTGCTTTTAGCTTGACTTTTCATTGTCCATAATTTAAAATATAAAAACACTGTTTCGTATCGATAGTCTCTGTCGTTTCGAAACGGGTAAGATGCTCTCAGCATCTTTTTTTCCGGGCGGGTTAAAGCGTCAACCCTTTCGTTGTGTCTGGCGCATCTGTTGCTTGGTCATTTTGAGTGACACGGTCGTTTCGGGGCAATGCCTCTATGTCATCACGAAACAATATTCCGCTTTCATTTCGAGGCTTACCGAGAAATCTTATGGTTTCTGCCGCTTAACATTACGGAGAAAGTCATTTAAATGCGGCAAACTTAAAGATATAACGTCGAAAGATATTATTTTACAGGTGAATTATGGCTGAAAATTGTTCTCACGATTGTTCTTCGTGCGGTGAAAACTGTTCCTCGCGCGATAAAAAAAGTTTAATCAAAAAACCTCACGAATTCAGCGATATTAAAAAGGTTATCGCCGTTGTCTCCGGTAAGGGCGGGGTAGGTAAATCTATGACATGTTCCCTTCTTGCCGCGGCAGCTCAGGAAAAGGGGCTCGTCACTGCGATTATGGACGCCGATATTACGGGACCTTCGATTCCCCGCATGTTCGGAGTTAAAGAACGTGCGATGGGCAGCGATAACGGAATTCTTCCGGTGGTGACGGAAAGCGGTGTTCAGATAATGTCGATGAACGTTCTGCTTGAAAACGAGGCGGAACCCGTTGTTTGGCGCGGTTCGCTTATTTCCGGGACCGTTCTGCAATTCTGGACGGACGTTATATGGACGGGAGTTGATATTATGTTTATCGATATGCCTCCCGGTACGGGCGACGTGCCTTTGACTGTTTTTCAAAGCATTCCCATAGACGGTGTGGTTATTGTGACCACTCCGCAGGATTTGGTCGGAATGATTGTTCAAAAAGCCGTCAATATGGCGCACATGATGAACGTTCCCATTCTCGGCATTGTGGAAAATATGAGTTATATCGAATGCCCCGACTGCGGACGTCGAATTTCCGTATTCGGTGAAAGCTCTGTAGATGCAATCGCGCTCGAAAACGGAATTCCCGTTGTTGCGAAACTTCCCGTGGACGGAGAACTTACGAAGGCTGCCGACGCGGGTAAAATCGAGAAATTCGAAAACAATTATCTTTCCGAATTTGCCGATAAAATTTTGAATAAAGTAAAATAAATAAAAGGCGCGCGGGTATGAACCCGCGCGCCTTTGTCATGACGAGTGACGGCGAAACATCTGATTTCCCGGCAAGCCTCGAAGTGCCAGAGGGACAGCCCCGAAATGACAAATACGCCGAGAACAGCATATTCCGCCCGAAATGACGGTAGCGCGTTAATTTTTGTCATGTTGAGCGTAAGCAAAATATCCGTTAATCTTTCTTTTCAGGCAGATATTTCCAATAGCGCACGGGCATTGACCCTTTCATTTGTTTTTCATGCGGTCGCTCTTTTATGTTTACCGCTTTGTAATACTTTTTCCATAGCGTTTCAAATGCTTTTTCGTATTCCGAAAGATACACTTCGGCTTCGCCCGCGTAGCCTATAAACCATTCGTGCCCGTCGTACATTCCCGCAAGTTTTCGTTTTAAGTCGTGAATTACGAATTTTTCCGATTTGAATCTTTCCGCAAAATGCGGCATCAGCAGTTCGGTAATGTCGTTGTCGGGAGAATAGGGGGCGTAGTACGCGCCGCTTGCACTCTCCATAAATCTTAAAAGTCCTTTCAAACGGTGCGTCTCGCCCGTCACTTTATAAAGAATATCGTTGAACTCCGTCACTTCCGGGAAATTATATGCTTTTTTTACAGGCCTTTTTCGTTCGAAAATTCTTCGTATATATCCTAAACAGGTCTGTTCTTTTAGTCCGTCGCAGCTTCTGAGTGCAAACGATATGTCTTGTACGGCTTCTCTGTCTATTTTTTCGATTCCGCGTATAACCCGTTCAGCTTTTTCGCGGTCGAAACCTACTTTGATTATTTCGCTTTCAAGCGAAAGCTGAATTGCATTGTCCGATGTTATAATGCTCGATTCGTCGCCGAATGCGTCGAATACGGCCGTGAAGAACGATTGTAAGGAGCCGTCGCAAATGTAAATTTTCATATATTACCCGTGAGAGCGGAAAGCGCCGTATCGGGTGAGGAGAACATTGTAAGCTGTTCGTCGATTTCCTTTCTTCCGTCAAGAAGAAGGGAAGTTTTTACCTGCGCAAAATTATCCGCGCCGTAAAATTTACCTTTGCACGTAATAAAGTGCTTTGCTCTCTTTAATACTATGCGCATTTTTGCGAGATTATCGAAGCCAAGTTGCGAAAATCTTCTCGCTTCAACTATTTTATATGCGCTTTTTGCCCCTATCCCCGGCACACGCAGCAGCACTTCCAAAGGCGCTCTGTTTATTTCGACGGGGAAAAGGTGCATATTTTTAAGCGCCCATGCGCATTTCGGGTCGTATTCGGGTGCCAGATTTTCCTGTTTGTTACAGATTTCCGAAACGTCGAAGCCGTAAAATCTTATGAGCCAGTCGGCTTGGTAAAGTCTGTGTTCGCGCAACAGCCCTGCGCCGACGGCGGGCAACTTATTGCTTTTTACTACGGGGATATACGAGGAGTAATAGACTCTTTTCAGATTCATGTTTCTGTAAAGCGCTTCGGTCAGCCTGAGAATCTGACCGTCGCTTTCGGGCGAAGCGCCTATAATCATCTGGGTTGTCTGTCCCGCAGGCAGAACTCTGTTTCTGCGAACTCCGTTCTCTTTGTCGTAAATTATCGCTTCTTTGAGATTCTTCATGGGAAGCAGCAGACTTTGTTTCGATTTTTGCGGTGCTAAAAGTTTGAGCGAACTCTCGCTGGGCAGTTCTACGTTATAGCTCATTCTGTCGACCAGACGCGCCGCCCGCATTACAAGCGCTCCGTCGGAGTGCGGTATGCCTTTTAAATGAATATATCCGTTGAAATTATAAACTTTTCTCAGCTTTATTACGGTTTCCGTCAAAAGCTCCATGGTTCTGTCGGGCGTTTCGAATACGGCGGAAGAGAGAAAAAGTCCTTCGATGTAATTTCTCTTATAAAAGTTAATTACGAGTTCGCAGATTTCGTCGGGCGTAATACGCGCCCTGGGAACGTCCGCGCTGCGGCGGTTCGGGCAGTATTCGCAATCGTATACGCATTCGTTGCTCATAAGAATTTTCAAAAGCGAAATGCACCTGCCGTCAGGGGTAAAAGAGTGGCATATGCCTTCCGCGGCGCCGTTTCCCAGTCCGCCTGCGCGGTTTGCCCGTTTCGACCCGGAAGACGAGCAGGTTACGTCATATTTTGCGCTTTCTGTCAGAATTTCCAGTTTTTTTATGTCAATCATACCGAAAAGTCACCGTTGTCACGTATTGCAAACATATGTTTGCCAAGCTATTATATCATCGGCGCGGTATTTTGTCAAGACGTTCGTTGCTGTTGACTTGAAAAAATTATTATGTTAAAATGAATTTAAGGTGAAAATTTCACAAACTTTTCATTGCGGTTTTAAAAGGCGTTTATACTCGCGGGGTATAATCGGTATAAAAATTTACAGGAGATTGAAATGAAAGTACTTATAGTAGACGACGAAGAGATGATTCGCGGTGTGCTTAAAGAGTATGTCGAGTTCGAAGGCGGTACTGCGTACGAGGCGGTCGACGGTATGCAGGCGGTTAAACTTTGCAGGGAAAACGACTTCGATATAATTCTTATGGATGTTATGATGCCTAAGCTTGACGGCTTTTCCGCGGTAAAGGAAATCAAAAAAATCAAGAATATACCCGTGATTATGCTTTCCGCCCGCGGCGAGGAGTACGATAAACTTTTCGGTTTCGAAATCGGGGCGGACGATTATGTTACGAAACCTTTTTCTCCTAAGGAAGTTATGGCGCGCATACATGCGGTGTTAAAGCGCGGTATATCAGAAAATACAAACGATTTGATGACGTTTGAGGGGCTGACGATAGATATTGCAGGCAGAAACGTTTACGTGGACGGGGAGAAAGCGGAACTTACGCCAAAGGAGTACGAAATACTGTTTTACTTTGTAAAAAACAAGGGGATAGCGCTTACAAGGGAAAAACTTCTCATGGATGTATGGGGTTTTGATTTCTACGGTGACGACAGAACGGTTGACACGCATATAAAAATGTTGCGTTCCAATCTCAAACAATACAGAAAATTCATAGTTACCCTGAGAGGTTTGGGATACAAGTTTGAAGTCTGAGATAATAGAGGAAAAACCGAAAAAACTTAAAAAGCCGAAGAGCGTCAATCTTGTTTTGTGGCGCAATTTCTGTCTGTTTGCCGTTTTGATTATCTGTCTTGTGGAAGCTGTATTTTATTTCGTCGTTTCGGGTACTTTCGAATCGAAAGCGCGTTTAAGTCTCGAACGTATAGGTACAGAAGTTACCGTGGAAATTGCAAAGGGAACGGCGGACTTGCAGCAGCGCATAATGAGATATTATAAAGAGGGAATCACCGTATACGTTTTTACCGAGAAAGGTAACGTGATTATTCCGGATATTCCGGAGCTTGCGGACGCGGAGTCGGACGGAGGCAGATTCAGTGAGATGAAAAGCCGACTTGAAAACGTTGAAACAGGCTATAACATCATTTACCGCTATGGTAACGCCTTAAATTACGCGACCGTCGTCCCGTTTGATAATATCAGATACAGGGGACCCGGATACGTTCTGGTTACTTATTCTTTGAGTGTTATAAAAGAGACGGTAAGCAATATTCAGTTATACTTGTTGCTAATAGGTATATCGGCTATGGCGCTTGCTCTGCTCGTGTCCTTTGCCGTGTCGAAGAAACTTACGGGCGGTCTTAAAACCATGTCGGATACCGCGCTCGAACTTGCCAAAGGGAATTACGCCGCAAACTTTACCAATACAGACTACAAGGAACTGGCAAGACTTTCGGCAACGCTCAATCATATGCGGGACGAAGTTAAAAAAAGCGAAGATTTTCAGCATGAAATTCTCGCCAACGTCACGCACGATTTGAAAACGCCGCTGACTATGATTAAAGCGTATGCGTCTATGGTTAAGGAGATTTCCGGAGACAATCCCGAAAAGCGCGAAAAGCATTTACAGGTAATAATCGACGAAGCGGACAGGCTTACCGGGCTCGTTAACGACGTTCTGAGCGTTTCCAAATTACAGTCGCACATCGACGCAATCAATCCGAAAGTGTTCAATCTCACAGAACTTGTGTATGGAATAATCAACAAATTCGGATATTTGCAGGAGTCGCAGGGTTATAGCTTTATGGTGGATATCGATTCCGGAATTTACACACGCGCCGACGAAGAAAAAATAAGGCAGGTTATTTACAATCTCTTGGGCAACGCGGCAAATTATACCGGCGAAGACAAGACCGTGTATATAAGTCTTAAATCGAGTATGGACGGACAGCGTGCGGAATTTTCCGTACGGGATACCGGTAAAGGTATCGCCGGGGAGGATTTACCGGAAATCTGGAACAGATATTATCGCGTAAAAGAAAATCATCAGCGCCCCGTAAAAGGAACAGGGCTCGGACTGAATATCGTCAAGGTTATACTTGAAAACCATTCTTTCGAGTTCGGTGTAAAGAGCGAACGGGGTAAAGGCTCTACATTCTGGGTTGATTTTCCTTCGGTGCCTCTCGAAAATGAATAAAAAAATATCCCGCTGAGTAAAGCGCAATTCCCATAGGGATTAAAAAACAAAAATTTTATAAGAGTTGCACTTTCAAGCGATGAAAAAGAACAGGATTTCAAATCGAAGTCCTGTT
>CATKEF010000032.1 GCA_949747905.1 uncultured Eubacteriales bacterium | reverse complement strand
TCACCGTAATTGTGTATTCGATATCTTTTAATACAGCTTCGACGGAAGCGTTGCCTGCGGGCATCGTGAAAGTGTTTCCTTCGATTTTCTCGCCGTTTAACGTCCAGTAATCGAACTGTTTGCCCTCGGCAACCGTTCCGATTGTAAGAGTTACAGTGTCTCCCATCTTCGCAGTCGTTTTATCAGCAGTTCCGCCAGTTACCGTAACCGTGTAACTGAGTTTATTATAAGTAGCTGCAACCGTCGTGTTTTTTGCGGGCATTTCGAACGAATTCCCTTCGATTCGCTCGTCGTTGACAGTCCAGAACGCGAATTCGCTTCCCGCGGGGGCTTCCCCGGGAGTTAACGTTACGGTTTCACCCTCTTCTGCACTCGTTTTATCGGCAGTTCCGCCCGTTACGGTTATTGTGTACAGCGTAGGCTCGGGCTCGTTGCCAACGCATCCCGCTGCGAGACAAAACACCAGCGACAGAACCATCAAAACTGCCACAAGAAACTTGTTCTTTCTCATCATTTTTCTCCTTTTATTTTTTATTTCAAGGCGTTACATGTTTTTAACGCCTCTACCCTTGCCGGAAATCGCGCTGTCAAGATAATACGCTTCTTCGCCTTCCGCGGGCTGTACGGCTACCGCCTGAGTCGCGAAGTAATAAGTTTTGTTGGTATCGTAAGGCATTGTGCCGGCGCTTATGATATTTTTCAACATATTGTGAGTGCTGCCGTCGGGAGTATAATAACTTCCGGGCAAACCCGACATATCCTGATGTCTTCCGTCGCCGGCCTCTCCGTCACTGTCCATAAAACCGACGAAACCGCTTCCGTCCTCGCGCTTCACCAATTTGAATTGCGCCACAGGCAGTGCGTCGTCATCTGCGGATACGTAAACATAAACTTTGATATATGCAACACCCTCGGTAAATGCCGTAAACACCGTTCCCGTAACGGGGTCGACCTGACGGTCGTATTCGATTACTCCGTGTCCTGCAATAAGATTGAACATCTTGTTGTCCGAATTGTCGGGAGTGCGCAATCTCAGGTTTTTAAACAGAGGTCTGAGAACGATATCTTCCGTAACGGTAAATGTGTAATCGGGCGACTCCGATAAAATCTCGCCCTCTGTTCCGTCAACTACAGACACCCAACCTTTGAAATCGCGATATCTGTCTTCGGAATAAACATGCACGGTACAGCTTTCGCCTTTGATATATCCGCCGCTACCTATTCCGCCGTCCGCCTTTACAAGGCAAACTTCCGAGTCTGAATTCGACGGTTTGTCGCCGAAGACGGCTATAAGACGGGTGTTTTCCGTCACGTTGAACGCATATTCCGCGTTAACCGAGGCTTCCTGCCCGTTTTTTAACCACTTCATAAACTGTTTTCCGTCGGGCACCGTTGCTCTGGCAGTACAGATAAAACCTTCCCTGTACTTACCCGCGCCGCTGCCGCCGTCGACAGACACCGAATAGTAGACGGCGTTGTCGTTCCCGGTGTTACCTGCACAACCTGCGGCAACCGCGCCGAGCGCCAGAACCATAGCGAGCGACAGTATTAAACAAGCTAATTTTTTCATTTAGTCCTCCTATCTTTTATTTCACGGCTTTAACCGTTGGTTTCCGATTTTTCTCCGCTTTCAGAATCGGTTTCCGAAGATTTTTTATCTTTTTTAACGGCATGAAGCACCGCAAACGTACCGAGCGCCGCCAGAACCGCAACCAAAACCGCGTCTCCTATAAGCATATAGCGCACCCACATAGGCAAATCGTATCTGTAAATTACTCCGTCGCCAAGTCCGTTCATAGCGTTGCTCGAAGCAACGGTATAGAGAATGTTTTTCGTGGCGTTTCTCAATACGGTAACCTGAGTGGGTGAATCCGTACTGCTCGGATAGTTTGCCTGACTGAGATTGAGGTCGCCGCCCGCGCGAAGCATCTGGTCGACGTTCATATACGGAGTTGCATAATTGTAGTCGGTGACTACCATTCCTTTAAAGCCCCATTCACCGCGCAGAACTTCGGTAAGAAGTTCGTAGCTGCCGCCCGCCCAGGTCTTTCCTATGCGGTTGAAAGAGGACATCATCGCAGTTGTTTCGCCGTCTTTTACGGTGATTTCAAACGCTCTTAAATAAATTTCGCGCATCGACTGTTCGTTTGCCCAGGATAATATACCGTTATTGGAACGGTTCGTCTCCTGGTCGTTCAACGCAAAATGCTTTACGTAGCAGTACACTCCCTTGCTCTTCGCGCCCTGAATAACGTTAGCGGCCATTATTCCCGAAAGGTAACCGTCTTCGGAATAATACTCCCAGTTTCTTCCCGAAAACGGACTTCTGTGGATATTTACCGCAGGAGCATACCATCCCGAATAAGGTCTACCGTCACCGGCGGCGTTTCCAATAAGTCCTTCGTTGCCAACCATTTCTCCGAAATCGAATGCAAGTTCCTTATTATAAGTAGCGCCGACTATGCATCCGCTCGCGTAGAAGCAAGTGTCGTATACGCTGGGGTCGCCCATAAACGCTGTAAATCCTACAGGACCGTCGGGGTCCGTAGTGCGGGGTTTCGCGATATTGGGAATCTGAGTAGTGTTATAGTTACCGGTTCCTATCATCTGAACCATCTGCTGAACCGTAAGCTGGTCAAGCAGTTCGTCCCAGAGTTCGTGTTTATAGGGTTTGTCTATAAGATTGTAAAGTTTGACTTTCGTATCGTTGTAACTTATCTGTCTCTTGCTCTGATTGGGTTTTTCCGTGGCTGTCCATTTTTGTCCGACGTCGTTTTCCGTATAATTCAGAGAATCTATAAAGCTCTGTTCAACCGTTCTCTCCTCTTTTGTGGGAGGCGCGGGGAAAGTTCCCTCGAAATCCGCTCTGGACATATATTTTTTGATATACGATGACACGTCGTCAAAGCGGTTTTCCACTTTGCTTCCCGTTTCGACGTCGTTTTTTATGAGCATTTCATCGACATTTAAAATAACTTCGTCTTCAACAGTGTGCGCATCGCGGCATATCTTCAAACCGTAGTCTCCCGCCTCTATTTCATATCCCTTATTTCCGTTGCGGTTGGCGTCGGAATAATCGTAAGAAGCAAAATAATATACGGGTACGTTTATTTCCAAGACACAGGAGGCGGGTTTGCTTCCGTCAGCTTCACCCTGTGGATAAAGCATGGGCGTCTTTTCGAATCCCGCGAGAACTACGTGGGCTTTTTCTATGCCGTTCTTTTCGTAAGGAGCGGTAACGTAAAGCTGAACTACGTCTTTACCCGCAACGTTTCCCGTGTTTGTGACTTTCACTTTTACGGTTAAAACGGACTTTTCGTTGAGCTCGGCTGACCTCAATTCCGCTCCGTTGACGAGCTCCCACGAAAATTCGGTATAACTCTTGCCGTATCCCATAGGATAAACTACATTTTGTTTGTACCAATCCGAATTTCCTTTCTGCGCTTCAACGTAGCCCCTTGTTTCCCAATAACGGTAACCTACGTATATTCCCTCTTCGTATTCGGTTGCATACGCGGCTCTTTTTTTACCCGATACGAAATAGCGGTTACCGTCCGTAACGTTGTTGTTGCCGAAATTCTGCCAGGTGGGGTCGTTTTTGAAATTGCGCGCATATGTATCGACCGTACGTCCGGAAGGGTTTACCGTACCGTTCAATATTCTTCCGAGCGCATTAATACCCGTTTTACCTACGCTACCTATCCAAAGCGCGCCTTTTATCTTATCAGAATAAGCATAGTGCGCGGAGTCGTCGAGAAAACCCAACTCCATAGCTTCGGCGCTGTTTATTATCACGATAACTTTATCGAAGTTGGCAGCTGCTTCCTTAATCATATCAGTCTCGTTTTGGTCAAGCTGCAGATAATGGTCTTCAGCGTTTCTTGCGCCGTTTATTTTTGCCGCACCGTCAGTAAAGTCCGTTTTCATTGTGCGCGGCAAATCATAGCCCTCACCGCCTATTCTCGAGATTACGACAAACGCCGCCGAATTGTACGAAGAATAACTTTCTTTCACCGTTTTGTTATACGATGAAACAGGGGTTTCGCCTGTTGCGAACCCTGCAAGAATATCGCCCATCTGAGGCGACGAAGGTCTTCCCGAACCCGATTCGGAACTCTCGTAAAATCTTTTAAGAACCGGATTGCAGTCGTATCCCGCGCTTTCGAGACTTTCGTATAAAGTAACCGCACCTTTCGAACTTGCTCCGCCCGAACCAGAACCGCCGTAAACAAGATTGACGGAATTCTTTCCGAATACGGAAATCTTAGGTCTTACGCTTACCTTAGAATCGCTTTCGGGCGTTGCTATGGGAAGAGCGCCGTTTTCGTTTTTAAGAAGAACGATTCCCTCTTCTACTATCTTCTCGTTCAAAGCGTTAGCCGCAGCGAGTGTGCTTGCCTTATCGGGATAGTCGGAAGTAAAATACTGATATTGCGAAGGGTCGCCGCTTACGTGAACCCTCACTTCGCCGCCGAGCACGGAATTTATGGTATTGTAAATAAAAGAATTCTGCGTTAACACAAGATTAATCGCAAGCCCGAGCACAAAAACAACGAGCGTAACTATAAGCCACGCGCGAGATAATTTGTCTTTCCAGATAGATTTGATAAATTTCATAGCAAGCTCCGAAAACAGTTAATTTACCCGTAAAAAGGAATTTTCAATCACAATTCAAATAACAAACGTTAATTTCGAACAATGTCTGATATGATTGTAACATTACATATTTATAAGTCAATAGATAAGTCCCCCTTGGTAGTTTTGATGTCCCCGTCTGCAATTTTTACCTGATAATCTTATTCTTTTGCGCCATGGCGCAAAAGAAAGGAGGCGCCTCCTTTCTGTTTATATTATATCACCGGTACCGGTTGTTTTCAAGAGCATACGAAAATTTTCATAAAAATAACAATAATGCAGGCCCCCCATTTTGTTTCTTTATTATTATAGATACAGGCGCATTTCTATAACAAAAACCTCTCGCGAAGTGAATTTCGCGAGAGGTTTCGAACTCTGAAGATTTCTTATTTGCCCTTTTCCGAACGGAAAACAAGCTCTCCGTCCTTAACCGCGACGGTAACAGTTTCGCCGGGAAGAATATTTCCGGCAAGTATTTCATCAGAAAGTCTGTCCTCCACTCGTTTCTGAACTACTCTCTTCAACGGACGCGCGCCGTACATATCGTTATAGCCCTCGTCGAGAATTTTTGTCATCGCATCTTCCGAAATGTTGAGAGTGATACGCCTGTCTTTCAATCTCTCGGATAAGCCCTCTATAATTTTTCCGCAAATTTTTCCCGCTTCTTCCTTGGAAAGTTTGCGGAATATTATAATATCGTCAAGTCTGTTCAAAAACTCAGGTTTGAACTGTTCTTTCAGCGCTTCGTTTATATCGTCCTTCATCTTATCATAACCGGAGTCATCCTCGCCACTCGTCGAAAAACCGAAGTTTGACATCTTTTTTATGCGGCTTGCCCCCACGTTGGAAGTCATGATAATAATTGTGTTTTTGAAATTGATTACTCTGCCCTTGCTGTCGGTCAGTCTGCCGTCGTCGAGAATCTGCAAAAGCACGTTGAATACGTCGGGATGAGCTTTTTCGACTTCGTCGAACAATACTACGGAATAAGGTTTTCTGCGCACTCTCTCCGTCAGCTGTCCGCCGTTATTGTCGTCGTAACCGATATATCCGGGAGGCGCCCCGATAAGTTTGGAAACCGAATGCTTTTCCATATACTCGGACATATCCAGTCTCAAAAGCAACCTTTCGTCGCCGAACATCGTCTCCGCAAGAGCTTTGGCGAGGTCGGTTTTGCCGACGCCGGTAGGTCCGACGAATATAAACGAACCTATGGGTTTATTCGGCTCGTTCAGCCCCGCACGGGCACGGCGTATAGCCTTGGAAACCGCGGAAACCGCTTCGTCCTGTCCTATAATTCGTTTATGAAGATTTTCTTCGAGATGAAGAAGTTTCTCGCTCTCCTGTTCGGTCAGCTTCACAACCGGAACACCCGTCCAGCCGCTTACGATTTCCGCAATTTCATTGCCGCCAATCTCGGGAGAAACGGTATGTTTTTCGTTTTTCCACTCTGCGGTGAGTTTACTTATTTTCTCCTGAACTTCGTTCAGTTCGTCAACCAGCTTCTGAGCCTGCTGATAATTTTCCGACTTTGCAGCTTTGTTTTTTTCTATTGTAACTCTTTTAAGCCGCTCTTCGAGTTCTTTGAGCTCTTCGGGACTTTTAAGACTGTTCAGTCTTGCGCGGGAAGCCGCCTCGTCTATAAGGTCAATCGCCTTATCGGGCAGGAATCTGTCGGTGATGTATCTGTCGGAAAGCGTCGCAGCGGCGATAATGGCTTCGTCGGTGATTACTACCTTATGGTGCGCCTCGTATTTGTCGCGCAGTCCGCGCAAAATCGAAACGGTATCCTCAACCGTCGGTTCGTCTACCTGAACGGGCGTAAAACGTCGTTCGAGAGCCGCGTCCTTTTCAATATATTTTCTGTATTCCTCCAAAGTAGTAGCGCCTATCGTCTGCAATTCTCCCCTTGCAAGCATAGGTTTAAGAATATTGGCGGCATCCATATTTCCTTCGGAAGTCGAGCCCGCACCCACAATCTGATGAATTTCGTCGATAAAGAGAATTACGTTACCGTTACTCTTAATAGAAGAAATAGCGTTTTTAAGTCTCTCTTCGAAATCTCCGCGGTATTTCGCACCGGCGACCATACCCGCAAGGTCCAGAGAAAACACAATCTTATTTTTAAGCAGGTCGGGGACCTCGTTTTTTATTATCGCCTGAGCAAGTCCCTCGACAACCGCGCTTTTGCCGACTCCCGGTTCGCCTATAAGAACGGGATTGTTCTTGGTACGGCGTGAAAGAACCTGAATTATCTTGTCGATTTCCTTTTTCCTTCCGATAACCGGGTCTATTTTACCCTCGCGCGCTTTCTGAGTAAGGTCGTTCCCGTATTGAAGCACGTTTTTATCGAGCGGTCTCGACGTACGCGATTCCTGCGTCTGTTTCTGAGCGGGTCTCGGCTCCTTATTGCCGAAAAGAATGTTCGATATCCCGCCGAGAGGGTCGTCGTCCTCTTCACGTTCCCCGTAACCGCCGTCGACGGCAAGTTCGAGTTTGCTTGCAAGAGAGGACATATTTACGCCGAGCGCGCGAAAAATCTGAACCGCCAGACATTCGCCGTAAGACAAAATGGCAAGGAGCATATGCTCGGTACCGGCAAGAGTGGCGTCGCCGTTGTCGTCTATAGAAATTTCTATGGTGCGTTGAACTACACCCTTGGTTCTGGGCGTATAGCCCTTTGCACCCGAACGCCTGTCTATAGAACGCACAAACCAGTCGCGGAAAACAGGCTCCGAAACGCCGCAGGACGTAAGAATTTTATTTGCCGTACAGTCGGGACAATTGAGCATGGCAAACACAAGATGCTCGGTGCCGATATAGCCCGTCCCGTACACAACCGCCGATTCCTCCGCAATCGATATTACCTGTTGCAGATTATCGGTAAATCTGTTGAGATATTCAGATTCCATAATTAATTACCCCCGTAATATAGCGTGATTAACGCATTTTTTCCTAACAATTTCCGCAATCGGAAATTGTACAAAAAACGTTCACGCGGAAATTATTTTTTTCAAATATTTAGAAACGTGCTGCGCCCTGTAAACGTCTCTTTCGAGCGGAGGAATCACTCTCTCCGCCGCGGTGTTGATATTGGAAGGACGCATTTTTACGACCAGCTCGTCGATAAGCGACACGTCGTCAAGATTTATATAGCCGAGACATGCGCCCAGCTTTACTGCCGCCGCGAGCTTCACGAGTTCACCCGTCGAAAGTTTCGCACAGTTCGTGAGTATACCGTAAGAGCGCAGACATTCGTCTTTGATATCGAGCGCGGAAGGACAGGATTTCAGATTTTCGCGCTGAACTTCTTCAAGCGCGCATACCCTCTTTACGACGTCCTCCACGAGAGCAAGTATCTCCTCCTCCGTCACGCCGAGCGTAACTTCGTTGCTGATTTGATAAATATATCCCTCTGCGGCGCTTCCCTCGCCGAACATTCCGCGCGCTGTAAGCCCGAGTCGCGAAATGCTTCTCAGAAGTCTTGGCATAACGCCGTTGATTGTAAGCGCAGGCAGAAACAGCATAACCGAAGCTCTCAGTCCCGTCCCCACATTGGTGGGACAAGCCGTCAGAAAACCGAACTGCTCGTCAAAAGCAAACTTCATAGAACGCGAGATGCAGTCATCGATTTCCGACATCGTATCGTAAGCGTGCCTTAATTCCAGACCTTTTACTATGCACTGTTCGCGCAGATGGTCTTCCTCGTTCAGCATGACCGACACGTTTTCCTCGCGGTTTATGAGAACGGCGGAATATTTTCTGTTTGCTATCAGATTGGGACTGATGAGATGATTTTCCTGTAAAGACAGCGCTTTGTCCTCATCCACGCCGTCCATATAAAACAGTTTGAACTCGTCTAATCGCGACAGCGCGGAAGAAACGAGTCTTATAATCTCTTTCGCCTGTTTCTCGTCCTTCAAATGAGAGGGAAAAGGATATCCTTCAAGATTTCTCGCAAACCTTACTCTGGTTGAAACGACGGTCTTTGCCACGTTATCCATTGCCGTTTCCTCCGTAAAGTTTTTTACTTATTTCGTTTATTTGTCTGTTGAGCGCCCCCGCTTCGTTAAAACGTTTTTCCCTCAGAGCCGTTTCGAGACGCTCCTGCAAATTTTTGAGTTTACGGTGAAGCCCGAGCTCGTCGCGGCTGCCGCCCGATTTCCCTACGTGCTTTATATCCTTGCCCTGTATACGCTTTATCGACGGAACGAGTTCCTCTTTGAACACGTCGTAACAGCTTGCACAACCCAAAAGCCCCGTACGCTCGTAATCGGAATACCGCGTACCACAGACGGGACACTTCTTCTTATACGGCGCCGCAGTGGAAAAAAGACCTGCCCAAAGACCTTCGTTGACCTTTGAATTGAGCTCGCCGTAAAGTTCCGCGTAACATTGCGTGCAGAGATGGCTTTCGAATACCGTACCGTTAATTTCTTCAACGTAATCTATCGTTGCAGGTTGCTTTTTACAGTGTTGACAGAGCATTTCAGACCTTCGCTTGTGTTCTACTTTAATTATACAACGTTTTAAACGCATATAAACAAAATTTTTTATACGCAGCACAAATTTTTTGTAACTTTTTAGTGTTTTAAGATTGTATAAATCAAAAGAGAGTGTTATAATGATTGCGTTAAAAAAAATCGGAGGAATTTCAATGCAATATTCAAAAGACGTTGAAAATATGATTTGCGTTGCCAAGGGCGTTTCCGGTAAATTCGAACACGGTCCCGCGCCCATTCCCGAAGAAGGACTCTGGGTACAGGCAAAGGAAATCAAGGACATTAAAGGCCTTACGCACGGCATAGGCTGGTGCGCACCCCAGCAGGGCGCGTGCAAACTTACGCTTAACGTAAAAGACGGCGTTATTCAGGAAGCGCTCGTAGAAACCATCGGCTGCTCGGGCATGACACACTCCGCCGCTATGGCAGCGGAAATTCTGCCTCACAAAACAATTCTCGAAGCGCTCAATACCGATTTGGTCTGCGACGCCATAAACACGGCTATGCGCGAACTGTTCCTGCAAATCGTATACGGAAGAACGCAGTCCGCGTTCTCCGAAGACGGACTGCCCGTGGGCGCCGGTTTAGAAGACTTGGGCAAGGGCCTCCGCTCGCAGGTGGGCACGATGTACGGAACGGCTTTAAAGGGCGTCAGATATCTCGAAATGGCGGAAGGCTACGTTCTCTCGCTCGCTCTCGATAAAAACAACGAAGTTTGCGGATACAAATTCGTATCTCTCGGCAAAATGACCGACTTCATTAAAAAAGGGCTTACACCCAACGAAGCGTACGACAAGTCTATCGGCACTTACGGAAGATACTCCAAAGAGAGCGGCGCCGTAAAGTACATTGACCCCAGAACGGACAAGGAGGTTAAATAAGTATGGCACTTTTCGAAGGATATGAAAGAAGAGAAAAGAAAATTCTCGGCGTACTTAAAGATTACGGCATCAAAAGCATAGAAGAATGCAAGGAAATCACTCTCGCCAAAGGCATCGACGTAGACAAAATCGTCCGCAGCACCCAGCCTATCTGCTTTGAAAACGCTGTTTGGGCTTACACCGTAGGCGCGGCCATCGCAATTAAGTCGGGATGCACGAAGGCAAACAACGCGGCAACCATGCTCGGCGTCGGACTGCAGAGCTTCTGTATCCCCGGCTCCGTCGCAGAAAACAGAAAAGTTGGTCTCGGTCACGGAAACCTCGGCGCAATGCTGCTTTCCGAAGAAACCGACTGCTTCTGCTTCCTTGCCGGACACGAATCTTTTGCCGCCGCGGAAGGTGCAATCAAAATCGCAGAAAACGCAAATAAAGTGCGCGTAAAGCCTCTCAGAGTTATTTTGAACGGTCTCGGCAAAGACGCGGCGTATATTATTTCCAGAATTAACGGCTTCACTTATTGCAGAACCAAATTCGACCCGTACACCGAGACGGTCGAAGTCGTGGACAGCGTTGCGTTCTCCGACGGGGCAAGAGCAAAAGTCAAATGCTACGGCGCGGACAACGTTCCCGAAGGCGTTGCTATTATGAAACTTGAAAACGTCTCCGTTTCCATAACCGGAAACTCCACCAACCCCACTCGCTTCCAACACCCCGTTGCGGGCACTTATAAAAAATGGTGCAACGAAAACGGCGTTAAATATTTCTCGGTTGCATCGGGCGGCGGTACGGGCAGAACGCTCCACCCCGACAATATGGCGGCGGTCCCTTCCAGCTACGGCATGACCGACACAATGGGCAGAATGCATTCCGACGCGCAGTTCGCAGGTTCCTCCTCCGTTCCGGCGCACGTTGAAATGATGGGCTTGATTGGCATGGGCAACAACCCGATGGTAGGCGCTACCGTTGCGGTTGCGGTTGCCGTTCAGGAAGCAATGACGAAATAAATTATAACTTGATAAAAAGCGGTTGCAACAGGCAACCGCTTTTTTAATGCATTTAAAAAACTTGACTTATTATACTTAAATTCAAAGCCAGAAGGAATTGAGATAGGAAAATCTCTTTTTAAGCCAGTTGAGAAACTGAGCGGAAGCCTCCGAATGGTTTTTGACTTTCGCCGCTTCCTGATTGCTTTCGCCGCTTACTATAAATCCCCATTTCCCGAAATTTCTTTCGTAAGCCGCAGTGTAATAATAATTGAACGATTTTACGAGCGCTAACGCGCCCGACTGGACGTCGGCTTCATAAAGCTCCCTCCACTTGGCTTTTATTTCGTTCTGAAACCAATCCTCGTTGATAAATACAATCAGCCAGGGGTTAGCCGAATTAGCAGCAAAGAGACCCGTACCGCTTGCGCAACTGTCTTTAAGACCGAACGCGGAATCGAAGTCCCAAGGAGCCTCGAACCTCAAAAGTTTTTCCCCGTTTGCGCCGAAATCAACATCCATATAAAAACTAGACCAGGCAACATCGGCGTCGCAAGCGATTTCATTTAATATATAAACATCGACAAGCGAGCGTATATCCACAATTCTTTCTACGGTTTCGCGGACAGGGTTTTCTGTTGTCGGCGAATAAGGCACCAGCTGTGTGAAATATTCGTTAAACGTATAATATTTGCGGGTATAAACTGCTTTATAACAAATCTCGTACACATAATCGATATAGTTCTTAATGAACTGCTGCTGCATGCTTATGCCGTCGGCGTCGGCGTATACTTCGTTCTTAATCGCAAAACCGTGCATAGACGGAAATACGGTACTTCCGTCATACGTTCTGAGCGGAGCGTTGTTCATATAAGTGCACTCAAACCGTTCGGTCGGAGCTTCGAGATTGTAATAGCCGTCGTATTCCACAAGATAGCCTATGTCCGTATTCGGTTCGCCTTCCTCGGGTTCGGATATATTGACTCTGTTTTCGTTCACCTGTTGTTGTTCGGCAAGCAGATAGACCCCCCAATATGAGCCGTTTAAACGTACTTCAACCTGTCTGAAATCGGAACAGTAATAATCGTCCGAACCGAGTATCTGTTGTCCGAGATAAAATGCCATACCGTTGCGCTGCAAAGAGCAGTCTTTGAAATCGGCGAGCAAGACCCAACTCTTACACTTCGCCCCGCCGTTCAATCCGAGCATCCCCTGTTTTTTATCGAACTTGATTCTGAAAGGTTTTTTCGGATACGTCGAAGTAAAATTTCCGCGCACCTTTACGCTTGCTTTTGCCGACAACTCATACTCGGCTCCGCAATTTCCGACCGAAACCGTACAACCGTAATACGGTCTGTCTTTGGATGCGGGATTGCCGGGGTCGAAATCCGTATACCCCTCCGC
This sequence comes from uncultured Eubacteriales bacterium, assembly GCA_949747905.1. Taxonomy (GTDB): domain Bacteria; phylum Bacillota; class Clostridia; order Christensenellales; family Borkfalkiaceae; genus Coproplasma. Next base: position 20,918 of record CATKEF010000032.1, on the reverse strand, counting down.
CCAGCTGCTGTCGCCGTCGTCGGTCACAATATCGATTACAGGCAGAGTTTCGGATATGTGAGCCTTATAATCGTAATGAGGCGGCTTCTCCGCTCCGCAAACCGTACATATTTTTCTGTAATACTCGTGTTCGCACTCTTTTGAACAGTCGGTACATAGCCCGTCCTCTCCGTATGTATGAGAGCATTCGATTTTGCATATTTTGCAAAGTCCGTCCGCGCCATAAACGTGTTCGTGCGAGCAACCGGTTGCTGCGGCAAGCAAAAACGCAAGCGCAAGTACAAGCGCAATCACAACTTTTCTTGTTGCAATCAGTTTATTCATTTTTCACCCCTTGCTAATATTATACAGTCGCAATTTGTCGGTGTCAACGGTAATTTTTAAGCGGAGCGGCACAGCCGCTCCGCTTTCCGAGTTGTTTTTTATTCGGTTTCACCCTTTCTCATTTTTCTGAAAACAATGAACCCCCATACGCCGCAGCCGCCCACGGCAGCAACATCTAACGCCACAAGAATTATTACCCACCAGGCAAACGGCTCCGTCTTGGTACCTATGGCTTCCGTCAAATCGAGTCCCTGCGCATTCGCCGCAGTGTAAACGGTTTTAAGATAACCGTACAGAATGTTTTTCGCAGATTTCTGAAGAGCGATAACCGCAGTGGCGCTGTTCAAATCGTCAAGGTCCGTAGGTCTGCCGCCCGGCAACAGTTTCAAATCGTTGCCCGCGCGGATGAACTCGTCCTCGTCCATTGCGTTGCCGCCTGCAAAATAGTCGGATATGACCATTCCCTTAAAGCCCCACTCATGGCGAAGAACCGTTGTGTTGAGCGCGTAGCTTCCGCTGCATCTTACGCTTCCCACGCGGTTATACGCAGTCATTATCGCCGTCGTTCCTCCGAGTTTTACCGCGTATTCGAAAGGTTTGAGATATATTTCTCTTAAAGCCTGTTCGGTCAGCCAGGTATATTTACCGTTTCTCGAAGGCTCGGTATCGGCAACGACAAAGTGTTTTACGAAAGGATACAACCCTTTTTCGATTGCTCCCTTAGCCGAGTACGAGACCATTATTCCCGAAATGTACGGGTCTTCCGAATAGTATTCGAAGTTTCTGCCCGAGAAAGGCGAGCGGTGAATATCGCACGCGGGACCGTACCAACCCTGAATTGAAGCCGCAATCGCTTCGTCGCCGACGGAAAGTCCGAACAGATAAGCGAGTTTCCAGTTCCATGTCGACGCAATAAGAGTCGCGCAGGGATAATTGGTCGCATATCCAGTCTCCATAGAGGCAATCGCCTTGTTGAATCCCGAAGGTCCGTCCGAGTGCGAACAGTACGGCTTGGAAATAGAAGCTATCGAGTTGGTTCCCCATCCTCCGTTCATACAGAAGGAAGCAAGTTCTGTTTTCGAAAGCTGACTCACCATTTCCATCCAGCGGTCGTCTTCGTATTCGAGGTCTATTACGTCGTAAATAGTCCAGGAAGTTTCATTTGACCCTGTCTTGGGCATTACGTCGTCATTATTAACTATGGGCGCATTGATATTGAAAGATTTTTCCACCAGCTCCTGACTTGACTGTCTTGTAGGTTTTATCTGAGGAAACGTACCTTTGAAATCCGCTCTCGTCATATAGATTATGCCACATCCCGCGTCGGAACCGTCAACGGAGAACGCCTTGGACGACGCCGAAAGCGACTTTTCAACATAGGTGCTGCTCGCTCCGGAAGTCGTATTGGAATACGTCGTAAAGCTGTTGCGAACAGGTTTTCCCGTGTCGGGATCGTTCTCGAAAAGAATTCCGCCATCCTCGGTCACTTCGTATTCAAACACCGCGGGAGTTTTATTTACCGCCAACCCCTCTTTGACCTGCGCGACTTCATGCGCATTCTTGCGAAGGCTTATCGTGTATTTGCCCTTTTCCGCCTCATATCCCATAAAACCGTTGTTGTTGGAATCATATACGTCGTAAGATGCCATATCGGAAAGTTTGACCGAAAGTTCGAGTTCTGTTACCTGTCCCGGCTCGAGTTCGGGCGTCTTGTCGAACGCCGCAAGTTTGACGGACGGCTTCTCTATGCCGCCTTTGTGATATTCGGAAGTGAAATAGAGTTCGACTACATCCTTGCCCGATACGTCGCCCACGTTTTGCACTTCTACCGTAAACGTGATTTCCGAATCGGCAGTGAGCGCGCTACCCTTGGGAATACTTACGTCCTTGACCGTCCATTCGAAGTCGGTATAGGACAATCCGTAACCGAAAGGATACTGAACAACGCCTTCATATCCAGTACCGTATGCGTTTTTCACGTCGTTCCAGTAATTTTCCGCGTCCGCGGTTTCATACCAGTAATATCCCTGATAAATGCCCTCGGCATAATCAACGTAACCGTTTGTATTGTTGTCGTGAGTACCGTGAACGCCGGAATTCGCGTATGTCGCCGCGGTTTTGAAATCATATGCCCAGGTATCAACCGTTCTACCGCTGGGATTGACTGCGCCCGTAAGTATGGTTCCCACCGCCATCGAACCGGCATTGCCGGGAGCGTACATAGTGAGCGCGGCATCTATTTTGCTGTTTTCAAGAAAACCGCATTCCATAACGTTTGTAGAGTTGAGAAGAACGATTACATTATCAAACTGCGCCGTCACCTGAGAAATCATATATTCTTCCTCTTCGGTGAGTTGGAGAAAATGTCTTGCTTTCGTCGTGTTCCCGTTTATAGACTGATAATCGGGTGCGTCATACGCCTCGCCCAGAATACGCGATATAACTATAAGCGCATTATCGGAAAACCGTTTCGCCTCGGTTATAAGCTCCGTACTATGGAAACTTTTTGGCGCCTCGTAAATATTCTTGTCGTCTGCGACAATTTCACGGTCGCGCACGGGTTTAAGTTCGTTGTACTTGGCGGCAAGCGGCTCGTTTATGGAAATGTTGCTGCCACGAAGCGCCGTATAAAGACTTATTTGCGCCGAAGGCTCTCTCGAACCGCCGCCGGAGCCGTATCCCTGATACACGAAACAAGTGTCGCATCCGCCTTTACCGAACACGTTTAAAGTAATTTCTCCGCTCGCGTCGGGTTTCAAAGGTAAAGCGTCGTTTTCGTTTTTGAGAAGAGTAATACCCTCCTCCGCAATCTTTTGCGCAAGCTCGGTACCCTTTTTGGTTGCCTCTTCCATTGCGCCTTTGTCAAGATTCGTGCCTGTTCCGCATATTGCCGCGGTTATTATGCCCGCAAAGGAATAAGCTACGAAATTGAGTGAGAAAAGTAGCGCAACAATCAGCACTATTAACGAGTAGTGCAATCCCGCTATATGTTTTTTCATTTTATAATAAGCTCCTTGGTTTATGCGGCGATAGCTTCGCCTTCTTCGGTTTCGTTACCTTCGGGAGGCGTTACCGGTTCCTGAGTGTCTCCGCCTTCGGGAGGATTGATTTCACCGCATCCGCACTTTTCCGTACATATCTCGTCCGTGCATTCGCTCGTGCATTTGCCGCAGGTCTCACAGACGTCTGCGCACTCGTGAACTTCGGGCACGGGTTCGTGTCCCGCGCACTTTTCCGTACATACCTCGTCCGTGCATTCGCTCGTGCATTTGCCGCAGGTCTCACAGACGTCTGCGCACTCGTGAACTTCGGGCACGGGCTCTGTAACGGGGTTTACTTCGAATATAAAGCAGTCGAAGTTGGGAGCGCTGTTTTCCGTAATTTCGATTATGAACACGTTATTTTCAGCCAAAAGCTCCAAATCAACCGTTATTACGGCAGTTTCCCATACGTGCCAGGCGCCGTCAACAACCGCCGAAACGGTATATCCGGTCTTGCACTCGACGCCGTTCCAGGTTATTTTCATAATATCGTCCAAAACCTGCGCATTGGCGTTGCCGCTGGAAACGCGGAGAGAAATTCTGATTTTGCCGGCAACGGTGCTCGACACCGTAAAACCGAATTTATTTCCCGCTACGCCGAGACTGCCTATCGACTGTCCGCCGCTGGTTTCCGTAGTCGGATTCTCTACGCCGGGGAGAATATTCTGATTGTTGGAATTCTTGCATTTGCTGTAATCGAGAGTCTCCGCTTCCACTTTATATTCGGCGTTTTCTCCGCTCGTAATTTCAAGCTTTTTCGCATATTCGAGTCTTTCGGGAATTTCCACGCCGGAATTGTCGGGAGAAACTTCGAGTATGAAACAGTCGATATTGGGACAAGCATTACCGACAACTTCCAAGAAGAACGTGTTGTTTCCGATTGCGAGAGGCAGGTTATACATAATCGCACTCTCCCAATGATGCCAACCCGCAGCCCCCGTGGGGTCGGGCGCCACATAACCGGTATAATAATCAACGTTGTTCCAATTGAGTTTTACGAGATTATCGAGATACTGCTCGCCGGGTGCGCCCGACGAAACACGCAACGTGAGGTTTGCCGTTGCTTCGACCGCGCTCGAAACAGTAAATCCGAGTTTGTTCCCCACAAAGCTGAGACTGCTTACGCATCTGCCTCCGCTCGTTTCCGTCGTAGGATTCTCGAAATTGGGTCTGCCGCTTCCGCTAGAATGCGTGCATTTCGAAAGGTCCAAAGACTCCGCTTCCACCAGATATGTCGCGTTTCCCGCGTCGGTTACGTCTATTTTCTTTTCGTACTCGAGTGCAGGTTCGTGCCCATCGCATTTATCCGAGCATACCTCGTCCGTGCATTCGCTCGTGCACTTGCCGCAGGTCTCGCAGACGTCCGCACACTGATGAGCGGGAGGTCCGACGGGCTCTTCAGGGCTTACTATGATAGTAAAGCAATCCACGTTGGGCGCGCTTGTAGTCTTAACGAAGAAATCGAAATAGTTGGTTCCTTCCGTAAGTTTGAGCCCGTAAACGGTTACGTCTTTCCAATCGTGCCAGTTGTCCGTTTCCCATACGAGAGTATAGTTCGTCTCGAGTACGGTGTCGTTCCACTTCATCTGTACGATGTCATCCAACACCTGAGTTTCGGGATTACCGTTAGAAACCCGCGCAACAATCGCAATATCGGCTTCAACAGTGCTTTCCACGGCGAATCCGAATCTGTTACCGGGTACGGCGAGAGAAGAAACGCATTTACCTCCGCTCGTTTCCGTTAAGGGCAACTCGAAATTGGGGCGCTCGCCGGGCTTATTCGAACTGTTACACAGCGAAAAATCAAGAGATTCCGCCTCGATAAGATAACTTTCACTCTCAGCACTCTCTATATCGAGAACCTTTTCGTATTCGGGCATAGGCGGTATAAAAACCGAATTCGGTCCGAGTTCCTCCGTTCCCGTGGGAGAAGTTACTATATAAAAACAGTCGAAGTTTGGCACGCGCTGAGTGTTCATCCTCAGGTAAATTTCGTTCATTCCCTTATTGAGAGTTATATCTCTGTAATAAACGTGTTCCCAATCCCACCATGCACCGTCTCCGCCCCAGGTGAGCATATGCTCGGAACGCCGACTCACGTCGTTGACGAATACCGACATACAGTCGTCGCAGAAAATATCGTCGCTCACCGCGGAGGCGCGAATAACCAAATCGATATTCACCTCCTCCTCGCAGTTCACTTTGAAACCGAACATATTTCCGGGAACCGCAAGTGCGCCCATCGAGTATCCGCCGCTCGAATCTTTGGACGCTTCGGCACCGGGATGTGCGTCGGCAGTGTTTGAATTTTCGCAATACGAATAATCAAGGTGCTCAGCCTCAACGGTATATACGGCGTTTCCCGAATTCGGAATAGTCAGTTTTTCCTGTAACTCTATTCCCACCGTCAAAGGAAGAAAAGCCATTTTGCCCTTGTACATAATCATAACGCTGCTATCTTTTACGGTAAGCGGCGCGGTTTTATCAACCGTATAATCGGTAACTTCTTTGGACGTGCCGTCCTCATAAGTCGCAGTTACCACCATTCCCGTTTTATCGAACGTTTCGCCGACAATGTATTTAAGTCTGGGTCTTGTAGTTACGGTTATTTTACTTACTTTACTTTCTTGTACGACGGGAGGTTTCTCCGTCTCGCCGTCGTTTTTGTCGCCGTCATTACAGCCGACGAACGCGAAAGCTCCGACAGACATAACCGCAGCGGCGGCAATCGCCGCAAACCGTCTGAATTTTCTGTTCATACATTTCTCCTATCATTTTTCCTATTCTTCGGATTACCGGATTTCCGAATAAACTAAAAGCCCGTATCCGCAGCGGATACCTGCCCTTTCGCCCGATTTCCGCGGATACCGCCTGAACGCCCCGGCGTCCTCGGCTACCCGCATTATAATTTATGAAAAAATACATTTCTACAATTTTATCATAAACTTGTCATTTTCAAACTTTTTCTTTTAACTGTTCACTTTCGCTGATAACAAAAAGTATTTTGAGAGTGAAAATACCGTCCTTGCAACCAACCGAAAGGTTGCCGCCGTACTTTTCGCAAATCATTCTTACGCTCTTCATCCCGAAGCCGTGATAGAGCTTGTCTTTTTTCGTAGTGACGGGAAGCCCGTCGGCAAAAACAAGATTTCCGTCGTAATAGTTGTGCGCGTTGACCGTTAAGAAATCGTGCGTGCGTTTTGCTGTAACTCCTATGACGCGCCTGTCTTTTTCAAGACAGTTCGCCGCCTCTATCGCATTGTCTAAGATGTTGCCGAAAAGCGAATAAATATCCGACTCGCTCATAAACGAAAACTGTTTGCCGTCCACTACGCAAGTCAACTTTATATCCGCCTTATTGCATAAAAGACTTTTTTCGGTGAGAATAACGTCCACCGCTTTATTGCCCGTTTTTACAGTCGAGTCGTATATTGAAATTATTTCCTCCATTTCTTTAAGTGTACTGCTGTTTACCGAACCGGAAGACCCTATTTCCCTTATCTGGTGTTTCAGGTCGTGAACTTTCTGATTTATAAGTTCTATATTTTCTCTGGATACCGCATACTGTCTCTCTTCCTGCGCCCTGAGACGGTTAAGCACGTAAACGTCATTCTCCAATTTTTTTCTCAGCGGCAATTCAAACTGAATAAACAAAGCGAGCACGCAACAAAGAATATTGAAGACGCAAAGCATAATCGTATATACCCTGTCGTAGTTTACGTCGGCATAATAAGTAATTATAGCGCTTAAAATTATGTCGATAAGCACGACTAGCGCTACAAGTACAGTAAGAAGAGGGCTTTTGAGCCGCAATCCCTCGTTTTTCTGAACGCGCATCCCGAAACAGACATATGCTAGCCAGTAAATTATTATAAAATCGAAAAGATAAATTATTTCCGTTACGGGACCTGTAAAAGGCGCGTAAACACAGCCGACGTCCGAACCGTAAATACCGCCCGCGCCGTTGGAAAGATTTGCCGCAGCGACTATCAAATCGTAAGTCTCATATGCGATATGCTGCGCTGTGTAGCCGGCTATCGCGCAGAAAAGTATATTCAGCCAGCTTTCGGCGTATCGAAGTTTAAGAGTAACTACGGAGGTAACGAATAAACATATGAACATAAACGAACACCATACCGCATTATAACTGACTATAGGAAATGCAAACGCCACGGAATAATTTATTAAAAGGCTCCCGAAAAGCCTTAAAAAGAAAAAAGAACGGCGCTTCAAGCGGACGGCGAATAACGCTTCCGCTATGATAAGCTCCGTCAGAAAAATCGGTTTATACCAGAACAGTGATGTCAGTTCATACATCAGTTACACCCTCCGCCGCCTCCGAAATAATCGTTGAGGGCGCGCAAAAACGCCTGTTTTCGCGGATGACTTATTTGCAGACAGTCTTCACCGATATATACGCTGAAGCCTTTGACCGAAGTTACATACCGCAGATTAACAAGGTAACAACTGTTGCAGCGCATAAAATTAGCGCCTTCGAGTTGCTTTTCTATTTTTTTGAGTGTTCCGTAAGAACGGTAATCGCCGTGCACCGTATGATAAATAATGTTATGTGACATTATTTCAAGATACTTTATATCCGCGGACGAAATCGTCATCATCGCGTCGTCCACCGAAACAAGCAGTTTGACCCCGCCGTTTGTCCGAACAATGTCAAGCGCACGCTTGAGTTTCAAAGAAAATACCGAGTAAGAAACGGGTTTTACCATAAAATCAAAGGCGTTTACTTCATAGCCTTCCACGGCAAACTGCGCAAGATTAGTAACGAAAATAAGGACGACGTTCTTGTCTATTTCACGCAATTTCTTGGCAGCCGCCATCCCGTTGAGGTCGGGCAGCTCAATATCCATAAACACCACGTCGTAATTGCCGTGGTAATTAGTAAGAAAAGATATTGTTCCTCCGAATTTGAAAATATTGAATTGTACGTTATTTTCTTTGCCGTATTTTAAAAGACTGCTCTCCATAAGAGCCATTGCGGCGGAATCATCCTCTACTATCGCTATGTTGAACATTTTCTGACACACTCGGTATATTATTACTAAGCACGGAACGTTCTCGTCCCTTTGAATTACGGTAAAATACACCGCATTGACTATTCGGTGTAATTATATAACTTTTCGGGGAAAAGGTCAATAGGTACAACGTAAACTTAACGTTGGAACATATTTCCGACGAACAAATCAGTCTGCTTCGGCGGTATTTGCTATTTTTTCCGTTTTGTTTTTGGAAAGTTTGCTTTTGATTTTCAATGTTATCAGAGTAGCGGAAACACCTATTATTCCGAGAACCGCAATACCCGTCATCACAACAAGCGCCATATTGTCTTTGAGAAACTGAATAAATACTTCCATATTTTTTCTCCCTATATTGTCGTGATTTTATTCTTACACAAATAATCGTAAAATTCAATAAGGGCAACATAAACTTGAAAAATGATAACGCATACTTTAAAAGCCCCCTCGGCAAGCCTCGAAGTGACAAAGATAAGTTATTAGAGGAGAGTCATTCCGAGTGTAGCGAGAGGACCTTCGCTGACGCTCAGGGTGACATAAAAATTTGTGCTCAGAGCAACGAAACGTCATTACGAACGCATCGAAGAATCTCCATTATAAACAATAAAAAAGCCGCCCGGGTATCCGGTCGGCTTTTTATCGAATCTGTTATTTTATTTTTGCAACTCCGCTTTTTACCGCCGCTTCCGCTACGGCTTTCGCAACCGCCGCATGAGCGCGTTTATCGTAAGCATAAGGAAGAATATAATCGGGGCTCAGCTCTTCGTCGGAAACGCATGAAGCGATACCGTACGCCGCAGCGAGGAACATATCGAAATTGATTGTGCTTGCGCGCACGTCGAGCGCGCCGCGGAACAGCCCGGGGAAAACAAGAACGTTGTTAATCTGATTGGGATGTTCCGAAGAACCCGTACCCACCACACGAGCTCCCGCCGCAACAGCGTCCGCACGGGAAATTTCCGGCACCGGATTTGCGCAAGTGAACACAATCGCGTCATGCGCCATTGATTTTACCATTTCTTTTGTCACGCAATTCGCAACGGAAACGCCGATAAAAACATCCGCGCCTTTCATTGCATCCGCAAGTTTGCCCTTTAAAAGTCGGCGGTTGGTAACTTTCGCAATCTCCTGCTGTGCGGGATTTACAGACGTATCGCCCTCGCAGATAATACCGCGACTCGCGCAGAGCGTAACGTCTCTTACCCCCATTGAAAGAAGGAATTTCGCAATCGCGATACCTGCCGCGCCCGCGCCGTTTATGACTACCTGCAAAGTCCCTATACTCTTTTTTACTATCTTCAATGCATTTAAAAGCGCCGCGGCGGTAACTATTGCCGTACCGTGCTGGTCGTCATGGAATACAGGAATGTCAAGTTCATCTTTGAGACGGTTCTCTATCTCGAAACACCTTGGCGCGGATATGTCTTCCAGATTTATTCCTCCGAAAGACCCCGACAGAAGTTTTATCGTTTTTATTATCTCTTCCGTATCTTTTGATTTTATGCACAAAGGATAAGCGTCTACGTTGCCGAATTCCTTGAAAAGGGCGCACTTGCCCTCCATTACAGGCATTCCCGCTTCGGGACCTATATCTCCGAGACCGAGAACGGCGGTTCCGTCCGTAATGACCGGAACGGTATTCCAACGGCGCGTCAAATCGAAACTTCTGTCCGTGTCCTCATGTATAGCCATGCAAGGCTCGGCAACGCCGGGAGTGTAAGCGAGCGAAAGCTCCTCGCGGCAGCTTACGGGAACGCGTACCTTAACCTCCGTCTTGCCTTTCCATTCGTAATGTTTTTTAAGCGATTCTTCTCTGTAATTCATAATATTTTTCCTTTGCAAAAAATAAAATCAGGTTCTTGCCGCTCCGTCCACCGAAAGCGTTACCCCCGTAATATACGAGGCTTTGTCGCTTGCGAGGAATAAAAATGCATTCGCAACTTCCTCCGGTTCGCCTATTCTGCCGAGCGGTATCTGCGCGACAATCGGAGCCAAAATTTCTTTGGGAACGTTCGCCATCATATCGGTGTTGGTTACGCCGGGCGCAACCGCGTTAACTCTGATATTGTCCCTGCCCAATTCCCTTGCCAGAGACAAAGTGAGACCGTTAACGGCAAATTTGGACGCGGGATAAGCCACGCCCGCGGGCTGCCCGTATTTGGAAACCATAGAACTTGTGTTGAGTATGACCCCGCCTCCGCGCGCCTTCATAATTTTCGCCGCCGCCTGCGAACAAACGAACACGGCGTTGAGATTCAAATCGATTACTTTTTTGAAACTTTCGTAATTGTAATCGTACAGACTTTCCCTTGCGGAAAGCCCTGCGTTGTTAACGAGAATATCCAGTCCGCCAAGCAGTTTTTCCGCTTCGGAAAAAGCCGCGTTGACGCTTGCCGCGTCCGACAGGTCCGGGTAAAGCGGGATTATCTTTCTGTCTTGGAACTGAGATTTAAGAGATTCTACGGCTTTATCCGCAGTCTCCTTTCTCGAACCGCATACAGCAACTTCCGCTCCGTTTTCAAGAAACGTTTTTACGACGGCGAGACCGATTCCGCGGGTACCGCCCGTGACAATCGCTTTTTTACCTTTTAACATTTTAACTCCTACTTCACGTTTTTAACGGATTTTGCGAATACGCTTCCCGCGCATTCGCAAAATCCGCCTGTGCCGTGATATGAAAAAGTATTAACCCGCTTCTCGCAGGTGGGTGCGGCGAAGCGAAACATCGGACTTTCCGTAAAAACAGACCTTGCCTATTTCCGCAAACGTACCGCTCCCTTAAATTACTTTGTGGATTACGAATTTTCCATACCACGAACACCGCAGACTAATATTTACAAGTTAAATTAATGCGATTTCATAAATAAAACAGAAAACTACGCCGCGCAATAACCCGCCTTATCGGAAAGTTCCCCGTTCGCATTTCGCGACTGTCGGTTCCGAAAACCGACGGAAGTTTATTGCTTTTTTATTATACACCTTGAAAGGACAAAAAGCAACTATTAAAATAAGGTAAAATTTACTTGCTTTTTAACGGAAAAAGCCGTAAAATTATTTGAGTAAACAGCAAAAATCAGAGGTATTTTATGGAAGAAATAACGGGCATTCTGCCCTGCACTTCAACTCCCTATTCGGAGTTTTCCGAACATGTAGGCGAAATCGTGACAATAAAAGGCGCAATACACAACATAAGGGATATGTCGGATTTCGCGTTTATTATAGTGCGTACGGCAAGAGAACTCATTCAGTGCGTATATTCGCCCGAATTTTCCGAATACCGTCTCGACGAAAAAGTCGTTGAACAGGCTTCGGCGAAAATAACGGGTAAAGTCGTCAAGAGCGAAACCCGGGACGGCAGCGAGAGATATGAGCTGCAGATTCACGACATAGAACTTCTTTCCGTACCCGCCGCCATTCCTCCCGTAGTTATCTCCAAAAAACAGGTTAACTGCGACTTGTCGGTCAATCTGGATAACCGCCCCGTAACTTTAAGAAACCCCAAAGAACGCGCGGTTTTTAAAATTCAGGAGGGGATTCAGCGCGGCTTCCGCGAGTATCTTCAAAGTCAGAATTTTACAGAAATCCACTCCCCGAAAATAAACTTTGCTGGCGCCGAGGGCGGCACAAACGTATTCAAACTCGACTATTTCGGAAAAACCGTTTATCTTGCGCAAAGTCCTCAGTTATACAAGCAGGCGCTTGTTCCCGTTTATGAGCGGGTGTTCGAAATCGCGCCCGTGTTCCGCGCCGAACATCACGATACATCCCGCCATCTGAATGAATACATTTCGATGGACTTCGAAATGGGCTTTATAGACAGCTTTACCGACATAATGAATGTCGAGACGGGCGCATTGAGATATATTATGCAGCTGTTAAAGACGGAATACGCGCCCGAAATCGAACTTCTGAAAGTCGAATTGCCCGAAATAAAATCGATTCCCTGCATTCGCTTTAAGGACGCAAAAGAACTTTGCGTCAAAAAACTGAAAAACATCACAGACATGAAGGACTTCGAACCCGAGGAAGAAGCGTTTCTCGGCAAGTGGGCTAAACAACAGTACAATTCCGATTTCCTGTTCGTCACGCATTACCTTTCAAAAAAACGCCCCTTCTACACAATGGACGACCCCGAAGACCCCGAAGTCACGCTTTCTTTCGACCTGTTGTTCAGAGGAATAGAGATAACATCCGGCGGACAGCGAATTCACGATTACGATATGCAGGTGGAAAAGATGAGAAAGCTGGGAATGAATCCCGACGAATTCGAAACTTATCTTATGCTTCACAAATACGGCGCTCCCCCTCACGGCGGCTTGGGACTCGGACTCGAGAGGCTTACAATGCACCTGCTCGGTTTCAAAAACGTACGACTTGCGGCAATGTTCCCCAGAGACATTAACAGAGTATCGCCTTAACTTATTTACTTTACAGTGACTTTTCGGATTCCTCTCTTCGCTCGGAATGACAAAATGAATTCGCTCGGAATGACAAAATGAATTCGCTCGGAATGACAAAATGAATTCACTCGGAATCACAAAATGAATTCACTCGGAATCACAAAATGTAAAAGTTCGGAGTGACAGAAGGAAAAGAGCTCGAGACGACGAAAATTCTCGGGAAGATATAACCTGTTCGGGATGACAAAAACTCTCGGATTAACATAATCAGTTAACTAAATATCTTTGTTAATAAAAGCTCCCGTCCGCGAAGTGTTTCGCGGACGGGAGCTTATTGTATTTTAAATCAATCGAAAGACAGAGATATGAAATTCAGCCTGCCCTTACCCGAAAAAGTGAAATACAACGGTTTTACTCCGTTGTCGATATTCATTTCAGACGTGAATGTTTGAATGTTTTTACCGCTGTTTATTACGATTACCCCCACAATATGCCCCGACAAACCGTCTCTTACGTACATTTTGCCACGGGCTTTTCCTCTGACCGTCACGGATATTTTTTTGTTGCCTTTAAACTCGAAATATTTAAATCCTGCCGTAGCCCCGTTGCAAAAATTTGCAATGTACTGGTCGCCGTCCTGCTCTCTGTCCACCCCCGTCTGCGTAAAATACGGATGCCTGCCCGCAGCCGTTTTCATAGTGTAAAATTTGACGCCGTTCACGGAAAACAGATTGCAGGCTATTCTCGCCTCGTATTCCCCTTCGGCTTTCAGCGGTCCGCCGTTCAGTCCGCAGGAAGTTGTTTCCGCCTGAGAAAAAGTTCCGTCAGGATTCAGCGTTATCTCCTCCGCGCAAGCCTGACGCGAATGGCAATGTCTGTTTGTCTGCCTATGGTAAAACACATAATATTTGCCGTTAATCTTTTCAACGCTGCCGTGAGTATTGCCAAGATAATTCAAGGGCTTTTCGGAAATTCCCACGTCGCCGATACTGACCAAAGTTCCGCCGTAGCGGAATTCACCCATGGGGCTGTCGCCCACGGCATAGCAGAGCTCGTGACCCTTTACCGAAGAATAAATAAAATAGTATTTTCCGGCGAACTTACGCATGGACGACGCTTCGAAAAACTCGTGTCCCTTGTAAGAGGTACCCTCTGAACAATGCTGCGTTTTGGCTATTCTGTTCAATGGCAACTTAACGGTAAGCATATCTTCTTCAAGCTCCGCCGCCATTGCGCCGTTGACATTTGGACTTCTCATCGCCGTGAAAATATTTGCCGATTTGGGAGCGAAGCCCGTGTACAGATAAATTTTCCCGTCGTCGTCGCGGAATACTCCCGGGTCGAACTGCCAAATATCCTTCTCGCCGTTTCTTCCGAGCACGGTACCGTCAGGATAGCGCACTCTTCCGTAATAGCTGTACCTCCCCGCAGGAGTGTCGCAGACAGCCACCCCTATCGTCCCGTGGTTACCGAAAAAGTAATAAAGATAATATCTTCCGTCGCTACCCTTCACAACGTCGGGAGCATACATCTGTTTTAAAAGGCATTTGATTTCGGTAGGGTCGTCCGACGCCTTCCAGATAACCCCCTCATACCGCCAGCTTTTCAAATCGTCAACGGGCGCCGACCAACAGACGTAATCGTTCATACAGAAGTATTTTCCGTTAAATTTATCGTGCGAGCCGTAAATATAAACTCTGTCGCCGAAAACGTGCGGTTCGCCGTCCGGAATGTATTCGTAGCTCGGCAAAAAAGGATTGTACGCCTGTTTCATCGCTGTTCCTCACGGTTTTTATTTAATTATACCTCCATTTGAAAAAATGTCTATACTTTTTTGTAAACGAAACACGATATTACTGAAAACAAAAACGATTTTACTTTGTAAAGCAATATTTTTTACCGTAAAAATTATTCAAACAAAAGACAATTTTACCCAAACGCGGAACGATTGTCACTTTCGCCGAAATAGGTTTTGTATTATTCTTTAATCAGCAACAAACCACGCTTAAATCAACCTAAGGAGTTTTTACATGAAAGAATATTTCAAATCGATACCGAACATTAAATTCGAGGGCGCAGCAAGCAAAAACCCGTTCGCTTTCAGGTTTTACGACGCCGAGCGCGTAATTCTCGGCAAAAAAATGAGCGAGCATTTACCCTTTGCCATGGCGTGGTGGCACAATTTGTGCGCGACGGGTTCGGACATGTTCGGACGGGGCACCGCCGAAAAATCGTTCGGCGAGACACCGGGCACGATGCAGCACGCGAAAGCAAAAGTCGACGCAGGCTTCGAATTTATGCGGAAACTGGGTATACAATACTTCTGCTGGCACGACGTCGACCTCGTTCCCGAAGCGGACGACATAAAGGAAACAAACCGCCGTCTGGACGAAATTTCCGACTACATACTTACAAAAATGCGTGACACGGGAATCAAATGTCTTTGGGGCACGGCAAATATGTTCTCCAATCCCCGTTTTATGAACGGCGCGGGCTCGTCAAACAGCGCCGAAGTTTTCGCTTTTGCCGCCGCACAAGTAAAAAAAGCGTTGGATATAACCGTAAAGCTCGGCGGTAAAGGCTATGTTTTCTGGGGCGGCAGAGAGGGCTATGAAACGCTTTTGAACACCGACGTGGCGTTAGAACAGGAAAATATAGCCCGTCTTATGAAAATGGCTGTCGATTACGGCAGAAGCATAGGTTTTAAGGGCGATTTCTTTATAGAACCGAAACCGAAAGAGCCTATGAAACACCAGTACGATTTCGACGCGGCGACGGCGATAGGTTTTTTGAAGGCGCACAATCTAGATAAAGATTTTAAAATGAACATAGAAGCAAACCACGCCACACTTGCCGGTCACACCTTCGAACACGAACTGCGCATTTCAGCAATAAACGGCATGCTCGGCTCCATAGACGCAAATCAGGGCGACTGGCTTTTGGGTTGGGATACCGACGAATTTCCTTACGACGTTTACACCGCAACGTTCGCAATGTTGGAAATATTGCGCGCGGGCGGACTTACGGGCGGAATTAATTTCGACGCAAAGAACCGCAGACCGAGCTATACTTACGAAGACATGTTCCACGCATTCATTCTCGGCATGGATACGTTTGCGCTCGGGCTTATAAATGCGGCAAAAATTACAGAAGACGGCAGACTTACCGATTTCGTGAACGAACGCTATGCTAGCTACCACAAAACGGAACTCGGAAGAAAAATTATATCGGGGAATACAAATTTGCGCGAACTTGCCGCTTATGCGGAAAAGCTCGGCGTGCCGTCGCAGCCGTCAAGCGGCAGACAGGAAATGTTACAGTCCCTAATCAACGAGATTCTTTTCGGATAATTTCCGCGGCAAAAACTTTTATTCCGATTTCAGATTATAATCGGGCGCAAAGGTAAAGTATGAAATATTTTGTAGGAATAGATTTGGGAACGTCCTCGGTCAAGTTGTTGCTTGTCGCCGGGGACGGTACCGTTTTAAATTCAGTAACCGAATACTACCCCGTTATCTATCCGCGCGACGGATGGAGCGAACAGAATCCCGAGGACTGGTATAACGGAACGATAAACGGAATCAAAAAACTAATGAACGGTTTCCCCCGCGAAAACGTCGCGGGCATAGGGGTCGGCGGACAGATGCACGGACTCGTACTGCTCGATAAAGACGATAAAGTCGTAAGACCGTGTATACTCTGGAACGACGGCAGAACGGAGCAAGAAACGGCGTATCTCAATGATATTGTGGGGCGTAACCGTCTTTCCGAATACACCGCCAACATTGCATTCGCGGGGTTTACCGCGCCGAAAATTTTATGGTTGAAGAAAAATGAGCCCGAAAACTTCAATAAAACCGTAAAAATAATGTTACCGAAAGATTATCTTGTATACAGACTGTGCGGTGCGTTCACGACCGACTGTTCAGACGCGAGCGGAACGCTGTTTTTCGATGTAAAAAACAGAGATTGGTCCCCTGATATGTGCCGATTATGCGGTATCAGAGAAGATATACTGCCGAAAATCAGAGAATCATCCGAGCCCGTCGGGACACTGAAACCCGAGGTCGCCGAACTGCTCGGTCTGCCGCTTTACGTAACGGTTTGCGCAGGCGCGGGTGACAACGCGGCGGCGGCAATAGGCACCGGCACAATAAAAAACGGAGACTGTAATATTTCGCTCGGGACGAGCGGAACGGTCTTCATTTCCAAAGACGAATTCTCGGTGGACGAGAATAACTCCCTCCACTCCTTTGCTCACGCAAACGGCAAATATCACCTTATGGGTTGCATTCTTTCCGCGGCGAGCGCGCTCGGCTGGTGGACGGAGAATATCCTGAATACTTCCGACTTTGCCGCGGAACAGGCGGGAGCGGAAACGTTTGCAGGACGTAACAATTTGTTTTTCCTGCCCTATCTCACGGGAGAGCGCAGCCCTCATAACGACGTCAACGCGCGCGGCGCTTTTATAGGGCTCAACCCCTCAGTCACGCGCCGTCAAATGACTCTTGCCGTTATGGAAGGCGTTGCTTTCGCTCTCCGCGACTGCGTGGAAATCGCAAAGTCGTGCGGAGCACCCGTTACACGCACGAGAATATGCGGCGGAGGCGCGAAAAGTCCGCTTTGGAGACAAATTATAGCCGACGTCCTAAACGTACCCGTGGA
Source organism: uncultured Eubacteriales bacterium (assembly GCA_949747905.1). Classification (GTDB taxonomy): domain Bacteria; phylum Bacillota; class Clostridia; order Christensenellales; family Borkfalkiaceae; genus Coproplasma. Next base: position 3,455 of record CATKEF010000032.1, on the reverse strand, counting down.
AACTCCCGCAACCCGCGAGGGACCTGCTTACGGTGGTGCAATGCTCGCAGCCGTGGCATGCGGAGAATTCAAAGACGTTCAAGAAGTTACGGAAAGATTTGTGACGATAGAAGAAACGGTTTATCCCTGCGCGGAACGCGCGGCATTTTACGATATACGGTACAAAGTATTCAAAAAACTTTATCCTGCTCTCAAAGACGTTTACAAAGAGCTGAGAGAGGCTTGATAAAGACTGATTAGATAAACACCGTCCGCAATTTTAATATTCCTCGCGTTGCTCGGAATGACGTCTAAAAACAATGACGTTTTAAATTGCGGACGGTTTTTATTATAAAATACCCTTCGCTCCGCTCAGGGTGACAAACATTATTAGGGTAACACCCCCGTCATCCCGAGCAACGCGAGGAAACGGATGCTTCGCTATCGCTCAGCATGACATACAAATGCTCAGCATGACAAAACCGCTCAAAGCCAAAATGCGCTCGGGACGACAAAACACGCTCAGCATGACACAGTGTTGCCTTTCCGAGCAACGCGAGAAAATAAAATATTAAGCCGTGCGACAAATGCCGCACGGCTTAATTTTGGAGAAATACTATGAAATGTTAAGGTCTGTCGGGGTTGGGAACGTCGGTCCAGGTAAGCACCGCGTTTGCCGTAATTTCGACATAGTCCAAGTCATTTGAACCGCCGACTTTTTCAAGGACGATAACGTTCTCGCCCTCCGTCAAATCGATTTCAAACTCAACAACTACGTAATCGTTGTACCAGGGAGTATGGTCTGCGCCCTCGGGAATAGGTTGTTTGTATTTATCGGAAGGAATTATCATGATGTCGTCATATTTATCCGATTCCACACCGTTTATCGTCGTTTTCCACGCATTCTTGAAGCTGACTTCTATATTACCGCCTGTTCCGTTATACGTACTTGCAAGGCATACCGTAAATTTGGCGGTTGTAGCTTTATCGGAGTTGACTACAAATTTAACCTGCATTCCGAGCGGAGTCCAACCTATTGTTCTGTTGTTGGAATTGTTGGGTTTGTTTGCCGCTACGAATCCTATACCGTCCGTAGGAATACCGATGAGTTCGGCGTGTTCGGCTTCTATTCTGTAAATAGGAGTAGTCATTGCGCCTATCGTCTTGCTTTCGTCCTCTGGAACGAGGATAACGCCAGCGAGATTGGTTCCTCTGCCGCTGTTGCTTACAAAACGCAGAGTATTATCGCCTTCCGTTACCGTTATCGAGAAAACTATTTTTCCGAAATAATAGTAAGCAATTTTATCGGGATTGAATACGGTTATTCCGTTGAGTTCGTCCGTAAGTTTTAAGCCGTTTATCGATATATCGAAGATATCTTTCAAAAGCATATCTCCGGCTTCGTTCGCCGCCATAACGACTTCCACTTTGACCTTCTGAGCGGCGGAAGAATTGAATCTGAATGCTATGCCGTCCGCATTATTGTTCAAACCTTCCTTATACTTATGCTGTTCTATAAACGCCTTGGCTTCGTCGGACGATTTATCGTCAACCTGGGTACCTTCCGCACCCTCTATTCCAATTTCAAAAGGATTTCCGGTATAGTCTGTTACCGTAAGCGTAACGATATCTTTCATGCTGCCGACGGAAATTTCCACTTCGGTACCGTTGTCTTCGAGCGTAAGCTGACCCGATTTATTTACCGTGAAATCTTCGATATCTATCGTAGTACTGTCGCTGTAATTACCCGTAACCTTTATCCAGTCTTTCGTGAACACGTCGCCAACTTTGAAGTTATGCGTGCCGCTCGCCGAAATTGACTCAAGATATTTTTTAATAGTGATATTTACGTCGACGGTCTTTGTGATACCGTCTTCGGTATAACTTAACGTAACTTTCGTAGCGTCCTTATGCAGCCCCTCGAGAGGATACGTATAATCCGTAACTTCCTTGCGCGAACCGTCACTGTAAACTGCTGAAACCACCATTCCTGCGGGACTGAACATTTCGCCCTCGGCGTAAGCGGTAATCGTCGGCGGAGTGGTTACTTCCAACGATGTGAATATCACGGGTTCTTTTACGACTATATTGAATTGCGCCGTCTCAGTTATGCCTCTTTCCGTATAACTTACCGTAATTTTCAGGTCGTCGAGCGTGAGCGCACCCTCTTTGGAGCAGACGTAGCCCGAAGTGATTTCTCTCGTGGTGCCGTCGCCGTACTTCGCGAGCAGCGTCAGCCCGCGCAGTTCGAGTTCCTCGCCCACCAAATAATCGACTTTGACAGGTCTTGCAAGCACTTCCAGGTCGACAAGATTGGAATCGGCGCGAACCGTAATAGCTACATCTGCGGTTTTTGTTACGGATTTTTCCGTATAGCTTACGGTTACCTTTGTTACATCCTTAGTCAGTGCACCCGCGGGAGAAACCGTATAATCCGTAACTTCGGCAGTTTCGTTATCAGAATACTTTGCGGTAACCACCATCCCCGTTTTATCGAAGGTTTCACCCTCAACATAATCTTTTTTATCGGGCTGAGCAGTTATCAGAACCGCCGCAAGTCTTGTGCCGCTTTCATTATTGTTTCCGCCGCCGCACGCCGCAACAATCGCTAAACATACCGCGCACATAAGCGCAAGTATTATGCAAATTAACTTTCTTGATTTCATTTTTATATTTTTCCTCCGAAATCGTTTAAGATAAGTTTTTTATCAGTCCCAACCTCTGAAACCGTTTTCGGTCGGCGTCCAGGTGAGTCTCGCCATAGTTACAAGCTCTATATAGTCAAGGTTGTTTGTCGCCGTTCCCGCGTCGAGAATGACGATGTTTTCACCTTTTACAAGGTCTATTTCGAACATAGCCGTAACAAAGTCGACATAGCTTCCGCCCGGTTTTTTGCCTTCTTCCGAAGGAACGACCACGACTTCTTCGTAACCTGCCGGCATAATGCCGTTTACGGTAAGTTTGTACATAGACGTCAAAGGAGCGTTGATGTTGCCGTTGGGGTTGTTAAGACTCGAAACCCTGATAGCGACTTTAGCTCTTACCGTAGCCGAAGAATTTATAACGAATTTCAGGTTGTTGCCTTCGACGTTAAAGTTTCCGACATACTTGTCGCCCGAACATGCGTGACTACCGCGTACGAAATACGGGCTTTCCTGAGGAGCGTTGGATACGCCTGACAAAATAGCTTCCTCGGCTTCGAATCTGACCCAGATTTCCTCACCGTAGTATCTGTTATAGATAACTCCGCCGACCGTCTCGGCAGCCTCTTCCGTATTGTTGAACATTTCGCCGAAAATTTCGGGAGCGGTAATTGTTTCGGGTATGAGAACGTCCGTTGCATAATAGAACATTCCGCCGAAATCCGAGTTGCCTGTCAAGGCGTTCGCTATCGTTTCCGATTCGAGATAAATTTTCGCAAGTTTTGAACAGCCTTTGAAGGCGTCCTTGCCTACGTCCGTCAGATTTTCGGAAAC
>CATKEF010000031.1 GCA_949747905.1 uncultured Eubacteriales bacterium | reverse complement strand
TATCCGTCCTCTTCGTACAGCTTCATCCTACCGCCTCCCGCACTCTCCGCGCTTCATTCAATCCCATCTCCCGCCAGAACTCCGTCCACCACTCGTCCGAACGGCGTTCCAGCGGTAGCTCCTCTATTCCAAGCCAACGAGCTAAGCTCACCGCAAACTTTACGCTCTTCATTTTATACCTCCGCTTCTTGTAAATTTAACGGCTGTTTAATTGCCAACTCATACCTTAACTTATCATTCTGATACGGTGCAAGTCGGTCATTTAAAAGCTTGTATACTTCAACGAGCTTATTGACCGTCCATTCGATACAATCCGAAATAGCATTATCGCCGTTGAAACTTTTTTCTGCTATTATTTCATAAAATTTGCCGTATTTGTCTCTTGTTATCGTTACCGATATTTGCCTAAGGTCGCACACATACTCTACGGTTGTAAAATAATCTTTCTCGAAGTAGTAAGCCGTCGAATTGAATTTAATCCCGTTAAAACTCCAACTCTTTCGCCCTAAATCGTATTCTACCCGCTTTTTTAAACGCTTCCCTAATTCCTGCTCGTTCCTAAATTGCATTGTTTTGTTCCTCCACAAAAATTACATTTGACACGAACAATTAGCTGTGATATAATGTTTCAACAGTTGTTTTTAATGCTTTCGCAATTTTAACAGCTGTAACCGCATTGGGGACACGCTCTCCTCTCTCGTAATATTGATATTGCCTTTCGCTGATACCAATAATTTGGGCAACTTCTTTTTGTGTGAGCTGAGCTGTTTCCCTTGCTTGTTTTAATTGCAACCCCATTTGTGCACTCCTATGGGACACAAGCGACACGCCGTTTTGTTCGTCTTATGGTAAGAGTATAACACGCCGTTTTGTTCGTGTCAAGTATATTTCATTTTTTTATGAGTAATTTTTATTTACATTTAAAACGCTGCCGAATACAAAAAGGTCTATCTCAAAAGGCTGTTGCTTCCATACTTCAAATATCTGAACGTGCTTATCAGCACTACGAGGCTGGTACGCGCGAGCCAAATATTGATACATTAATTATTCTTGCAGACTTATTTCAAGTTTCTCTTGACTATCTCTGTGGGCATACAATGGACTGATGATATTTGAGAACGCTTCGGCGTTCTTTTTTATACCACTTTACTGCGCCTCCGACAGCGAGTACTCCGCCACATAACAAGGCTCGCCCGACCTGTTTTTCACTTTTATCATCCGTCTGTTGATTTTATAGCCCTGCTTTTTCAGCTCAGATATTCTCGAAGCCAACCGCAGGCATCCGAATTCGCGCAACACATATTCCCAAGTCTCTTCTTCCGATAAAGCATTTTGCTTATCGAGCTTCCTTAGTTCTTTTAGCCGTGCTTTGTATTTTTTTATTTGCTCTTTGGTTTTGTCCATCCTCTTCCCTCCGCCCCTCCATTCGGAGGGATTTTGTTTTTACTAATTATTCATAAATTTCAAAAATACTCAACATATTGTAGAAAATTTTATAATACCACCACATTTTGTATATTTTTGTTGACAATACATATATTTTGTTATATAATTTCCTAAAATTCAATTAGGAGGTTATATTATGTACTTTTGTCCTTTTATGTCTTCACAAGATAAAAAGTTTTATTGCACAACCCAATGCGCTTTGTGCGTAAACGGCAACTGCATTATTCGTACAAATGCAGTACTAAATGAAGACACGAAATCTGAAGTTAAACGGTTAAATTCTGAGGTGCAAAATTTAACTACTATCGTTCGTCATTTAGTTCAAAATTTAACTAGATAATTATGAACAACTTTATTTACGGCTTCAAAAGCAGCGATAAGTAACTGATAATTTTTAGTTGCTTCTATCGCTGTTTTTTCGTTGAAATTTTCTTCTAACAGTAAATAAGCAATTGTCTTTTGCTGATTAATTAACTCTTTAATGTATTCTTTTGACATCTTCCACCTATTAAAATAAATCTGCAATATTACACTCTAAGGCTTCCGCAAGTTTGTCTAAAATAGGTTTTCTTGGAAACCTTGTTCCCGTTTCATAATTAGATATACTTAATCTCATTACGCCTACTTTTTTTGCAAGTTCTTCTTGCGTTAGCCCTTTTTCTATACGTTTCATCTTTAAGCGCAACATAGGGTTCTTTTTATGTGCCATTGTTAACCTCCTTTTCATTGATATATTTCGCTTTAATTGTTGCGATATATCGCCTTGTTGGTTGTATTATAATGCATTATATCGCACTTGTCAAGCGTTTTGTATAAAAAATATTGCACTTTATTGCAACTTTTTTTATAATACAATTAGGAGGCAAATATGAATATTGATTTATATCAAAAAAAGAAAGACGAATTACATTTAACCTATGACGAAATTGTTAAACGTTCCGGACTTTCCAAGAGAACCATAGCAGGTTTTTTCAGTGGTGACCCCAAATATGCGAATCCAAGCGTTGCAACTCTCAAAGCCATACAGGAAGCCCTTGAACTGAACTCTTTCGCTTACGAATGGACGGACGACGACAAGGCTTTGGGCGTAGGCAAACACCCTGAATATTATTCCGAAGAGGAAATAGAATGGATGGATTTGCGTAGCGAGATTATCGAAGCCCACGGCAAAGACCAATTAAATATGGTTAAAACAATGCTGAAAGCGTGGACAAAACAAAAAAAATAGCCAAGTCAATACTTTGTCCACAAAAAAATTATTAAAATTTTTAAAAAAATTTTTTAATTATGACAATAACTGTCAAGTTTAGTATGCTATAATACGGGCGAATAAACATTTGTTTGCTTTGTGGGGCATTCTTATGCATAATAAACTGTCTGACGAATTAATTAACTTTTCCTCGCTTATGATGTTAGCCAAGGAACGCCGCGAAATGGTTCAGCTTGCTGGAGAACTTAACGCTTTAATTCAAAAAGCAATGGAAATAGAAAACGCGGGAAGGTCTCCGCTCCCGCTCGAAAAACAAAAAGCGTTATCGGCATCTATCAAATTCACTAAACAAGAGGTTGATAGAATGTCAAATACATTTAAAAAAGAATTTATAGCAAACGGCTGCGTCGCGCACATTATCAAACGCCCCAGCGGCAAAAAGAACTTCTGCTATGAAATCCGTTACAGACGAAACGGATATAATATCTCCGTCTCCCACTCCGATTTACGAAAAGCAAAAGTACTTTTTATCGAAGCTGCCAAAAATCTTCAATCACCCGAAAATTGCGCAAAAAACAAACTCAGATTGGGAAACATTATCGATGAGTGGTTGAAATATAAAAAAGGGAAAGTCGCATTTCGCACCTGGCAAAATTACGAGTGCCACGCAAAACGTTACTTAACCGAAGACTGGCGAAGTCGACAGATTAAAGATATACATACAGGCGATATTGACAGCTTTATGCGTCAATTCGACCCGCATATGTACGAATCCGTCCGGTCGTTGATAAACCAAATTTTCAAATACGCCAAAGCAAGCGGCATAATTACTCACAACCCCGTAGAATTGGTTCCCTTCATCCGCGCAGAACGTAAAACGCGCAGAGCGCTGACCGAAGAAGAAATACGGAAATTTTTAACCCGACTTCGCGAGCCCGAATTTGAACTAGTCCGCCAGGTTGCCTATATATTTTATTTTTTCGGTTTAAGACCTTCAGAAATAGATGCGGAAGCCCGCTTTGAAAACGGCTTCTTGATTTGCCGCAACCGTAAAAGAAAAGGCGGAAAAATCGCATATAAAAAAATCCCCGTACCTCGACAGGCACAGGGATTAATAAACTTCGATAAACCAATAACCTTTCCGCTCTCTTACGACGCAACCTTGGAAAGACTTAAAAAAGCTCTCGGAAACGGGCTGACACCCTACAATTTGCGGCACACCTTCGCTTCAACCTGTGCGGAAAAAGTCAAAAGCGACGTTCTCGACGTATGGATGGGAGACAGTCCCGAACGGCTTGT
>CATKEF010000030.1 GCA_949747905.1 uncultured Eubacteriales bacterium | reverse complement strand
GTTACTCTACGGAACTGGCGTTTTTCGAGCCTGAAATGGCAAAGCAGGACGAGAAGTATCTCGAATCTTTGATATCGGATAAGCGCTTCGCCGCATACGATTATCAGCTTAAAAAAATAATAGCGAGAAAACCGCATGTTGTTTCCGAATGCGAGGAAAGGCTTATCGGTATGGCGGGCGAAGTTTTCGGAACATTCAAAGAAACGTTCGGAATGATAGACAACGTTGACCTTCCTTTTCCCGAAATCGAATGGCAGGGCAAAAAGACAAAGGTAAGCCACGGTATGTACGGCGTGCTTTTGCGCTCGAATGACAGGGTAAAGAGAGAGGAGGCGTATAAGAAATATTACGCCGCTTACGTCGGACTAATAAACACCATTACATCAACTTATTACGGAAATGTAAAAAAGAACGTGTTTTTAAGCAAAGTATACAAATACGGCTCCTGTCTCGAGCGCGCTTTGTTTGAAGAAGACGTTGATAAAATAGTATACGATAACCTTCTTCGCGCTGTCGACGGCAATCTTACCTCCATGCATCGTTATATTGCGGACAGAAAGAAGTTGTTGGGTTATGACAAACAGTATTTTTACGATATCTATGCTCCTCTTGTAGAGGATGCCGACTTTAAACTTACCTATGAGGAAGCGTGCGACTACGTTATAAAAGGGCTCGCTCCTCTCGGTAAAGAATATCAGGCGCTGTTAAGGCGCGGATTTGACGAGCGTTGGGTGGACGTGGAGGAAACGGACGGTAAACGTAGCGGCGCTTACAGCACGGGCTGTAAGGGCATACATCCGTTCGTGCTTCTTAATTACACGCCTACGATATCAGACGTGTTCACCATTGCACACGAAATGGGACATTCATTGCATACGTGGTTCTCTTGTAAAGAACAGCCTTATTCCAAGAGTGATTACAGAATTTTCGTTGCCGAGGTTGCAAGCACCGTCAACGAGGTTCTGCTTCTCAAATTTATGCTCAAAGACAGTAAGGACGAAAAGTTTGTAAAATATCTTCTTAATTATTATCTGGATATGATTCGCGGAACGCTTTACAGACAGACAATGTTTGCGGAATTTGAGTGCGAAGCTCACGCAATGGTGGAAAAAGGCGAGCCTCTGACTACGGATAATCTATGCAAACTTTATGCGGATATGGGTAAGAAGTATTACGGCGATGCAATCGAACACGATTATGAGATATCCTGCGAATGGGCAAGAATCCCCCATTTTTACACCGCATTTTACGTTTATAAATATGCTACGGGTATAACCGCCGCGATCAATATAGTCAAGCGCATTCTTTCCGAGGGCGACGTTGCCGTCAAAGACTATTTCAGATTCCTTTCGGGAGGTTCTTCAACCGACCCTGTATCGCTTCTTAAATATGCAGGCGTCGACCTTACTTCCACACAACCTTTCGAGGTTGCAATGCGCGAATTCGATGATACGTTGAACGAATTTGAAAAATTAATGGAAATATAATGTACTATGTCAGATAAAAACAATGTAATGCCCAATAATCTTGAAGCTGAACAGGCGCTTCTCGGGTGCATGCTTATTGACAATGAAATATTGCCTGACGTCGTGGAAAGTTTGGAAGAAAGCGATTTTTATCAGGATTCGCATAAATATATTATTTCTGCGATTAAGCTCAATTTTGCCGAACGCAAACCTCTCGATATCGTAACTCTGTCCGACAGACTTGAAAACGACGGTAATCTCGAAAAAGCTGGCGGAATTTCATATCTTACGGAACTCGTCCAGATTACTCCGTCCGCCGCTAATTACAGTCATTATCTCGAAATAGTTAAACGCGACAGTTTAAACAGAAGCCTTATCCGTGCCGCGCGCGAGATTATAGATTTTTCGAAATCGAGCGACGATTCGGTTAAAAGCGTACAGTTTGCCGAGGAACGCATTTATACGGTTTCCAGAGTTAACGATACGTCGTCCGTCAAAGATATACGTGAAAGCAACGCTTTGGACAGGGTATTTGATAAGTTTCAGAAACTTTCCGAAGACAAGGACGCGTTCAGGGGAGTTCCGACGGGGTTTGTACGGCTTGACAGGCTTACTAACGGCTTGCAAAGGTCCGATTTGATAGTCCTTGCCGCGCGTCCCGGCGTGGGCAAAACTTCGCTTGCAATGAATATAGTGGAAAATGCGGCGGTCAACAACGGGCTCGTATGCGCGGTGTTCTCTTTGGAAATGCCCGAGGTTCAGATTGTTCAAAGACTTTTATGCAGTACTGCGGAAGTGAGCATGGCAAAAGCTCTTTCTGGTAAACTCGAACCTAACGACTGGAAACGCATAGCGAAGGCAAGCGACAAGCTCAGAAAAAGCAGAATTAATATCGACGATTCGTCCCGCGTGACGCCCGCCGAAATTCTTTCCAAATGCCGCAGAATAAAGTCGAGAAACAACGGACAGCTCGACTTGATTATGATAGACTATATCCAGCTTATGTCGAGCGGCAGAAAGGGCGGAGACGAAAACAGAGTTAACGAAGTAGCCGCAATTACGCGCGAACTCAAAATCATGGCAAAAGAGTTGGATGTGCCCGTAATCGCGCTTTCTCAGCTCAGACGTATACAGTCCGGGGAACCGCAGTTGTCGGATTTGAGAGAGTCGGGAGCCATAGAACAGGATGCCGACATAGTAATGTTCATCAGCCGACCGGGAATGAATCTTTCGCCTGAGGAGCTTGCAAAAAATAAAATCACAAAAGACGCGGCGTTTTTGAATATCGCAAAAAACAGAAACGGCGGATGCGAACGTATAACTTTGAGATTCAAAGGTGAACTTACAAAGTTTGTCAACCCCGAAATGAATGAATCCATGGAAAACCGCGCGGAGGAGAGCGGAGCTTACAGGCAAAGCGGAAAGGAAGAGATGACTCCTCTGTCGGATGCCGATGTCCCGCCCGAAGACGAAGAGTTGCCGTATTGATTATGAAAACGCAGATTTTACCGATAACGGAAGAGTCTTTTAAAATTTCGGAGCGGATAATACGCGAAGGCGGCGTTGTGGCGTTTCCGACCGAGACTGTCTACGGTCTGGGTGCAAACGCTTTCGATACCCGGGCGGTTGAGAGTATATTTAAAATAAAAGGCAGACCGAACGACAATCCTTTAATTGTGCACGTGCACAAAGATTACGATATTTCCTCGCTTGTAAGATGTATTCCCGATTATGCCGTCAAACTTTCGGAAAAATTTCTTCCGGGACCGTTGACCATGGTTTACAAAAGCCGCGGCAACGTAAGTCCTGCCGTATCATGCGGGCTTGATACTCTTGCGGTCAGAATTCCCGCGCACGAAGGCGCCCAGCGTTTTCTGAAATTTCTCGATTTACCCGTTGCCGCGCCGTCCGCGAATATTTCAAAACACGTAAGCCCTACGGCGGCGGAGCATGTTTTATGTGATTTTAACGGAAAAATCGAAATTATACTCGACGGCGGAAAGTGCGATGGCGGAATCGAAAGCACGGTTTTGGATTGTACGGGTGAAATTCCGGTAATTTTAAGAAGCGGACTTGTGACGCGAGAGGAAATAGCGGAGATAGCGGGAGATTGCGGAGTATATAAACCGAAAGAAGGTGAGCGCGTCCGTTCTCCCGGTATGGTTTACAAGCACTATACCCCCAATTGCCGTACGGCGCTTTATTCTTATTCCGACAGGCAGAAAGCGTTGGATTTTTATAATTCGGAAAAACATTCCGGTGTAAACGCTTACATTATGTGCGACAGTCGCACAGCTGAGCTTATAGATGCGGATAAAATTTTATGTCTCGGCAAAACCGAGCTGGAAGTTGCTTCCAATCTTTACGGTAAGTTACGGGAAGGCGAACGACTGGCGGAATTGATAATTGCCATCGCGCCCGAGAAACAGGACGGAGTAATGGTCGGAGTTATGAACAGGCTTGAGAAAGCCTGCGGAAGTAAAATATGACTGAAAAGAAAAAGACAAAGCACACGAGAAAACGCATTTTGTTCGTGTGTACGGGCAATACCTGCCGTAGTCCTATGGCGGAATTGCTTATGAAAAATAAAATAAAACGCTGTAAAATTAAGTGGTGGGACGTATCTTCGTGCGGAATTCATGCAGATGTCGGCGGTACGATAAGCGAGAACAGCAGAATCGCGCTTTCTGAGAGAGGTATAGCAGTCAAAGAATTTGTTCCGCGTCAACTGACTCAGAAACTGATTGAAAAAAGTACGCTTGTAATCTGTATGACGGACAGTCAGAAAACCATGTTGGAGGCTTGCGGCAACGTTCATAGCGTTAAAGAACTATGCGGGACGGATATTCCCGACCCGTACGGCTGCAATCTCGACGCATACAGAGTAACGCGCGACGCGCTTTCCCGCGCTTGCGATATAATTATAAAAAATTTTATACCGCAATACAGGGATGAAACCACGGCGGAATAACGAAAAAGGAGAGGAATTTTTACCTCTCCTTTTTAAAATCGGAAAACAATGTCTCCGTATTCGTATGTGTTATATTCGTATCCTTTCAGATTGAAATAAACCGTGCGCGCAGTTTTACAAGAAGTATTGAGCTTATTTGATATTAGCAAATCGCAGTTATCTATATTTATATTTTCGCCCGCGCTTATTCCGATGCGTGAATTGCCGAGGTCGGCAATAAGATTTGCGCCGTCGCGGAATTCGAAATCTATTCCGCAAAGCGAAAAATCTTTTTCGTAATGTATTTCTATATCGTCGTATGGCTGAACGGCTATGTAAAGTTTACAGATATATGCGTCGGGACAATTGATATTCAGACTCCCGAGCTTTTCCGCGCAGTTTTCTCCGCCTAAAACAATCAAACCTTTGAGGTTGAAGCCGTAATATTTGTTCAAAGTTTTATCCAGTCTTGCGTTGTTTGCATTTTCCGTTACGACGAGCACTGTGCCGTACGCGGTTCTGATTAATACCTGTCCGCCGTCGCCTCCGCCAGAAACCGCGATTTTGAAACCGGGGAAAGGCATATAAGTCTGTATAAGGACCGTTGCGGCGAGTATTGCAGCCGAGAACACGGTTCCCAATATGCGGGTCAAAAGTTTAAAGTTTATTTTATCGGACAGGAAAAGCACGGATAAATACCATAGCGGTATAAAAATTCCTGCGCCGAAGCCGCCAATCAATGCTTTTTCAAACCCTGTTCCTACAAGGAAAGACAACACGGCTTGCATTGGAAGCGCGGTGTACGGAATTATAAACGGAGCAATTGCGGGAATTGCAGAGCATATCGCCGTACATACGAAGAGTAATGAGAACAGAGCGGACAAAACGGGCAGAATCAGAATATTCAATAATAAGCCCGCACCGCTCAGGTAGCCGAAATTTCCGAGCAAAATCGGAAGAGTTCCAAGTTGAGCGCCGAAAGACGTGCAAATGCCGGACGATATTTTGTTCGGCACTTTTATTTTTGCGAATATAATTCTGAAACAACCCGAAAAACAGTAAATCCCGCCCACCGCAGTCACCGACAGTTGAAAACCCGCGGAAAACAGACTGAGAGGATTGATAAGAGTAAGAATTACAACCGATAAAGCCAATGAGTTCAGACCGTCGTATTTTACGAAAAACAATTTGCAAAGGGCAGCTGCGGAGCACATTATAACGGCTCGCAACGAGGAAGTATTCCAACCGCAAATGCCAGCATACAGTACAATAAGCGCTATGCTCAGTACGGTAGAACTGATTTTTCCGAATTTCAGTTTTTTGCAAAGAAAATTTACGATGCCGAATATAATTCCTATATGTAAACCGGAAACGGCGAATATGTGAGCAATACCTCCGAAGCGGAAATTGCGCATCGAAATTTCGTCGACGTTATAAGTCGAACCTGTAAACATTGCGTAGCAAATCGAAGCGGTATCTTTGTCCAGGTTGTCGAACAATGTGTTTCTGATTGCCGAGCGTACCGAGCCGAAAAGTGAGAAACCGTATTCGGAACGCAGTCCTCCGCTTACCGTACAGGAATATTTTATATTGTCTTCCGCGTTTTTGTTGAGTTCTCCGTAAGGAAATACATCGTATTGCTTGACCGCCGCAAAAAATTCGACGGTATATCCCGTTTCGCAAAATTCCCCGTATTCGGAACGAAGATTTACGAAAACTTTACCGTCGAGTTTCTGTCCGTTCGCTTGCGCATCGTCCAGAATAATGTATTCATAGCTATCGGTACAATGTTTCTCGGTTACTTTGCCCGAAACAACATAGTTGCCGCCGTTAACAATCACAGAACGGGAGTAGTTGTGCAGTCTGAGTTCGCAGTTGTAAAAACCTGCGAAAAACACCGCAAGCATAACCGCTATATATACAAGCGGTTTCCAGCTTCTTTTAATCATAGTCAGAATGCAAACGGTAGCCGCTGCGGGGACTATCGCGCAAAGAAGCCAGATTTCCGAAATACGATAGAAAGTAAAAACGCAAGAGAAAGCTATACCCGCGCACATCGTGCAGGCAATAAGAACCATAAATCTTACGTTGACCGATTTTTTCATAAGTAAAAATAAATACAGTTTAAAAGCGCCGGCTTATTTTTTGCGTAACAGGTCGCTTATAAAAAGTTTGATGTGCGTGATTTCCGTTTCATCGAGACCGTTTACGTTTATGACGTTATCGGTTTCGAGCCCAAGCAGTAAATCGCATGAAACATTAAAGAATTTGGCTATTTTTATAAGCATTTCCACGGAAGGCTGAACATTGTCGTTTTCCCAGTTTGAAACACATTGTTTACTGACGCTGAGCTCTTTCGCCAACTCGACCTGACTGAGGTGATGAGCTTTTCTCAATTTTTTTATACTTTCGTTTAACATAAGTCCTCCTTAATTTTGTCCCAAATTACAATACTATTATATAAATAAGTATTAACATATCCAAAATACAAAAGTATACTAAAATTTGACAAAAGTGCATGAATATTGCAAAATAAATAAAATTGTGCTAAGAAAATCACAATTTCAGATCTGAAGTGGGCTGATTTGAGTTTTTTAAACAATCATAGTTTAAAGCCGAACCGGCAAAACGGTTCGGCTTTTTCAAAAAACATAATGTTTCTGTTTGGGATATGGTCAAAATTCGGTTTTTTTAATTAATAGTATAAGTCGTTACAATAACAATCAAAGGCGTCGCCGGAATTATTGCAACAATTACAGCAGAAGCAACTATTATCACAATTGCAGAACGAATGGTCTGAGCGCCATTTGCTATTAATTTCATAATAAAATCTTTCGCGTTTTTGCGAAGGCGTCCGTATATACGTTTGCGCGGGGTTGCTATAAATTATGATTGGTACGTCTTGGGAATTGTCTGTTATATTTGCGATGTTTGTTATTATTCTCATATTAATTCACCTTTACATCGAATTCAATGGCAGTGGCGGCGCCGGGAGCCAGACTTCGGAGAACAAATCCTTTTTGCGGATTATATGCGGAATATATTGTGCCGTCTATCCTGATGCTGCTTACGACAAATGTCGTGCCGTCGGGGATAGGGTCTCTGAATACCAAATCCGATTTAGTCACGGTCCCGATATTTACTATTGCAATCTTATAATGAAGTATTTCGCCTTTTATTGCAAAAGCCTTATCAACGCTTTTTGCGATACTGAGTTTCTCGGATATGACTTTTAAGGAAATAACGTTTGTTTTTTCCGAATAATTTACTTTTCCTCTCACGGAGTCGTTTACGGAATATTCGAAAGTTGCAAAGTGCGTTAACTGCGTCGTCTGATTATCCGCTTTTGCTTCGTATTCAACGATGACCGTTTCGGTGGGAGATAAGTCGGGAAGAGGAAAGCCTACCGCGACGTCGTATTCTTGATAAGCAACGCCGTTAATTCTGACGCTGCCGGGAACATAACTTGCGCCGACAAGTTGGGGTAGGGAGAGGAAGTTATCGAATAGTTTTGTTGACGAATTGTTGGTTATAATTACGGTATTTCTTACGTTTTCGCCTTCCCGTACGAAAGATTTATCGGAACGGATTATTTTCGGTACGTTATACGATAAAATTTCCGTTTTAACGGAATTGCTTTCCGCATTTCCGCGAACAGCTTTGCCGTCGGGCATTACCTCATTGTAAGTTATATTCGATATATTGGTAATAATCATGACTTTGCCCCGTATTAATCTATCGTTACTTTAAAGCTCGTCGTAGCGCTGTCGTTGGGAGGTAAGTTCGCCACGCTGTATCCGATGTCGGGACGGTATGCGGAAACGTTTTGACCGTTAATAAATACCGAGCCATCCACGAAAGTTGTGCCTTTCGGGATATTGTCCGTGAAATAAATATCGTTTATATTGATATTGCCTTTGTTTGTAAACGTCACGGTATAGGTCAGTGTTTCGCCTTTGACCGCAAACGCCTTGTCTACGCTTTTCACAACTTCGAGTTTAGCGTTAACAACGTTTACCGTAACGGCGTTAATGGGTTCGGTGTAGGTTCTGATGATGCCGCTTTCAGGGTCTCCCGCGTCGAATCGAAATTCGGCAGAGTTGGTTACAGTGGTTACCGTCGAAGGGCTGTTTATTTTCATGTCATATTCTACTGTGATTGTTGCGCCGGGGTTTAATACGGGAAGAGTGATTCCCAATACAGGGTCTGCCGGGGCTGCAACTCCGTTTATTTTGACGCTTCCGTCAACGAAACTTGCGCCGTCGGGTGACTGATTTATGATATAAGCCGGAGTTAAAACCGCAGATGAATTGTTTGTAATAGTTACCGTATTGTGAACGGTTTCGCCCTCTTTGGCAAAAGTTTTGTCGACGGTCATAACTCTCTTAATGGCATCGGACAATACTTCCGTTTCAACGGTGTTGCTTGTTAGGCTACCGGGTATGCCGGGCTGATTCAGCGGTACTGCATTATAAGTTACGTTTGATTGATTTTGTATAATCAAAATTTACACACTCCAAAATAAAATACTACATACCAGTCCCTGAATAAGAGCTGAATATGTAGTAAAATTTGCTTATATGTGATTGAATTAATGTAGTTTGTTTTAAAAATATTTTTACTTTATTATATGATTTATTTTATATAATGTTACAATTTAAAAAATGTTTTAACTTGAAAACGATAAAAATAAAAGAACACTCTGTAATTAATTGAACTTTATAGGTTCAAAAAAGAGTGTTCGTCTTGGTGCGGCTCACAGGACTTGAACCTGCACGGTTGCCCACAGGAACCTGAAACCTGCGCGTCTGCCAATTCCGCCAGAGCCGCAAAACAATATGAATTATAATAAAAAAGTCTTTCTTTGTCAAGCGTAACCGTCTTAAAAAATTAATTTGTTTTTGCGTTTTCGGTTTTGTTTTATAATAACTTTATTGTTTAACAATCTCACATTTTAACGTTCTGTAAAAAATTTACATATCAGATGTTGACTGTACGGGATTTATTTGATATAATTTTATCGATTTAAAAAGTTGTTGCGTAGCAATAATTATTTCAAGGAAAATAGGAGTGTGACAGCTTTTGTTTTTCTCAAATCGCCAATTAAAAAAGAAGGAGAAAGCTAATGGAATTCAAGTTAAGCTATGAAATCTGCGACAGCGTGGAAAAGTTGGAAAGCGAGATTGCGAGAGTCCGTAAGGCTCAGGAAATTTTCGCGACCTATTCTCAGGAACAGGTGGACAAAATTTTCTTCGCTTGCGCGGTTGCCGCAAACAAGGAGAGAATACCACTTGCAAAACTTGCCGTCGAGGAAACGGGAATGGGAGTGGTTGAAGATAAAGTTATCAAAAACCACTATGCCGCGGAATATATTTACAATAAATATAAGTCGGTAAAAACATGCGGCGTTCTCGAAGAGGATAAAGCGTACGGACTCACCAAAGTTGCCGACCCTATAGGTATTATCGGCGCGGTAATTCCTACCACCAATCCCACGTCTACGGCTATATTCAAGACGCTTATATGCCTTAAAACGAGGAACGGTTGCATAATCAGCCCGCATCCGCGTGCAAAGAATTCCACTATAGCCGCCGCTAAGATTGTTTACGAAGCCGCTGTTGCCGCGGGTGCTCCGGAAGGTATCATCAGCTGGATAGACGTGCCCAATCTCGATATGACCAATCTTCTTATGAAAGAAGTGGATACGATTCTTGCGACCGGCGGGCCCGGAATGGTAAGGGCTGCATATTCGAGCGGCAAGCCCGCGATAGGCGTTGGCGCAGGCAATACCCCCGCGATTATAGACGACAGCGCCGATATTCTGCTTGCCGTTAATTCGATTATTCATTCAAAAACATTCGATAACGGTATGATTTGCGCGTCCGAACAGTCGGTGATTGTCGCAGATAAAATTTACGAAAAAGTAAAGAAAGAGTTCGCCGTCCGCGGATGCTATTTCCTTAAAGGAGAAGAACTCGATAAAGTAAGAAAAACGATAATAATAAACGGCTCGCTAAATGCGAAAATAGTCGGACAGAGCGCTTATAAAATTGCTGCGCTTGCCGGTGTAACGGTTCCCGAATCGGCAAAAATTCTAATCGGCGAAGTTGAATCGGTAGACCTTTCCGAAGAATTTGCGCATGAAAAACTTTCTCCCGTGCTTGCAATGTACAGGTCGAAAGATTTTTCGGACGCTCTCGGCAAGGCGGAAAAACTGATTGCCGACGGCGGTTATGGTCATACGTCGTCTCTATACGTGAACGTTACTACTTCAGAGGCTAAAATTCATGAATTTTCCGAGAGAATGAAAACCTGCCGTATTCTTATAAATACGCCTTCGTCTCACGGCGGAATCGGCGACTTGTATAACTTCAAACTCGCACCTTCCTTGACGTTGGGCTGCGGCAGCTGGGGCGGAAACTCCGTTTCTGCGAACGTAGGCGTAACTCATCTTCTGAATATAAAGACCGTAGCTGAAAGGAGAGAAAATATGTTGTGGTTCAGGGCACCTCAGAAAGTATATCTTAAGAAAGGAAGTTTGCCCGTTGCATTGGACGAACTGAAGACCGTAATGGGAAAGAAAAAAGCGTTCATAGTAACTGACAGTTTCCTGTATAACAACGGTTTTACTAAGTGCATTACCGATAAACTCGATGAAATGGGGATATCGCACGCAACGTTTTTCGACGTCGCTCCCGACCCTACGCTCGCTTGTGCAATAGAGGGAACGAAGCAGATGCGTGCTTTTGCTCCCGATACCATAATAGCTCTCGGCGGCGGCAGCGCAATGGACGCAGCGAAAATAATGTGGGTTATGTACGAGCACCCCGAAGTGGACTTTATGGATATGGCTATGCGCTTTGTCGATATCCGCAAGAGAGTTTACACTTTCCCCAAAATGGGAGATAAGGCGTATTTCATTGCTATTCCCACTTCCGCGGGTACAGGTTCCGAAGTTACGCCTTTTGCGGTAATAACCGATGAAAAAACGGGTGTTAAATATCCGCTTGCCGATTACGAGCTTATGCCCAATATGGCGATTATAGATACCGACCTTCATATGTCTGCTCCCAAAGGACTCACTGCGGCATCCGGTATAGACGCGGTAACTCACGCTCTCGAGGCTTATGCTTCGGTGATGGCTACCGATTATACCGACGGCCTCGCGGTTCAGGCGCTCAAAGTAATATTCAAATATCTTCCTGCGGCTTACGAAAACGGTCAGACGGACGTGGAAGCCAGAGAGAAGATGGCAAATGCCGCCACTATGGCAGGTATGGCATTTGCCAACGCTTTCCTTGGTGTATGCCATTCTATGGCGCACAAGCTCGGCGCGTTCCATCATTTGCCGCACGGCGTTGCCAATGCGCTTATGATAGACGAAGTTATAAGATTCAACTCTGCGGAAGCTCCCGCCAAAATGGGAACGTTCAGTCAGTACGCTTATCCCAAGACATTGCGCAGATATGCGGAAGTTGCGGAAGCCCTCTCGCTCGGTGGCAAGAACGATGCGGAAAAAGTCGAAAATCTTATAAAAGCCATAGATAAATTGAAAGCTCAGATAGGTATTAAAAAGACCATAAAAGATTACGGCGTGGACGAGAAGAACTTCCTTGACCGTCTCGACGATATGGTTGAACAGGCGTTTGACGACCAGTGCACCGGCGCCAATCCCAGATACCCGCTGATGAGCGAAATCAAGCAGATGTATCTCAATGCATACTACGGTAAATAAGGAGGAGAAAAAAATGAAAAAAGATAATCTTGTATCTTCGAGAACCGATAAAAAGATTTATCGTGACGGCGATACTCTTGTAAAGGAGTTTGCTGCGAATTATTCAAAGGCAAACGTTCTGAACGAAGCGCTCAATCACGCGAGAGTAGAGGAAACGGATTTGAACGTTCCCAAAATTCGTTCGATTGAAGTTGTCGACGGCAACTGGGCTATTATGCTCGACTTTATACAGGGTAAAACTTTGCAGCAGCTTATGGACGAAAACCCCGAAAAAGAGGACGAGTATCTCAATCTTTTCGTTGATTTGCAAAGAACAGTGCTTTCCAAAAAAGTACCTATGCTCAATAAGCTCAAAGATAAGATGCAGGCAAAAATTTCTGCGGCTAAACTGGATGCTACAACGCGCTATGAATTGCACACGCGTCTCGATTCTATGCCCAAGCATGTGAACCTTTGCCATGGAGATTTTAACCCGACCAACGTTATCATAACCTCCGACGGTACTCCCTATATTATCGACTGGGCGCATGCGACGCAGGGAAACTCTTCGGCTGACGTTGCGAGAAGTTACCTGCTTTTCTATCTGAACGGAAAGAAAGAGTTGGGAGATAAGTATCTCAAACTTTACTGCAAGAAGAGCGATACCGCAATTCAG
Organism: uncultured Eubacteriales bacterium; assembly: GCA_949747905.1. Classification (GTDB taxonomy): domain Bacteria; phylum Bacillota; class Clostridia; order Christensenellales; family Borkfalkiaceae; genus Coproplasma. The sequence continues at coordinate 19,061 of CATKEF010000030.1, read as the reverse complement.
TATGTTCAGAGATGGATACCTATAGTTGCGGCATCCCGTCTTACGGCAAGCAAGCCCGAAGAAGAGGCGTTCCTGAGGTCCTGGATAGACGTTGTTGATTACGAATAATCGAATTAATAAGGCTTGTTTTGAAAAAAACAAGCCTTAATTCTTGATTTTTCGTTCAATAAATTTTATAATAATTTTAATGAAAGAATTAATATGTTTCGTTGCGGTTGACTTTGTGAACGACCCGAAAGTTGCCGGCTATTTATTCTGGTATTACTGTCATTTCGAAGGGGTGGAAGAGGGTAACATCGTCTCTGCGCCGCTCGGCAGGCATAACCGTGTTCAGAACGCAATCGTGCGTAAAGTTCTTTTCGCCGACGAGGAGCACGCGCCTTTTCCGATTCCATATCTTAAATCGGTTGTAAGCGTAGTCAAGGAGGATAAAAATGTTTAAAATAGCGAAAAAGCGTGAGCTGAATTCTACTGTTACAATGATGGATATTTATGCGCCGCAGGTTGCAAAAAAAGCCGAAGCGGGGCAATTTATAATTCTGCGTGTCGATGAGGACGGTGAGAGAATACCTCTGACAGTTGCGGGATACGACAGGATTGCGGGAACGGTTAAAATTATATTTCAGATTGTCGGCGGAACCACTATGCGGCTCAACGCCAAAGCGGAAGGCGAATATATAGAAGATTTCGTCGGACCGTTGGGTTGTCCTACGAAAACGGAAGAGATAAAAAAGGTCTGTATAGTGGGCGGCGGCGTCGGCTGCGCAATTGCATTGCCCGTTGCGCAAAAGTTAAAGAGTCTTGGTGCGGAGGTGCATTCTTTAATCGGTTTCCGCAATAAAGATTTAGTCATTTTAGAGGATGAATTCAGGGCATGTTCCGATAAACTTATAATTATGACGGACGACGGCAGCTGTGGCAGGCAGGGCGTAGTTACCGCTCCGTTGAAAGAGTTGATAGAAAGCGGTGAAAAGTATGATGAAGTAATCGCTATCGGTCCGCTCGTTATGATGAAATTCGTTGCGGCAACGACAAAATCTTACGGCGTACCCACGACCGTTTCCATGAATCCTATAATGATTGACGGCACCGGGATGTGCGGTGGTTGCAGGCTTACTGTAGGCGGTAAAACAAAATTTGCGTGCGTAGACGGTCCCGACTTCAACGGTTTTGAAGTTGATTTCGACGAAGCGATGGCGCGTGCGTCGGCTTATGCCGAATTTGAAAAAAAAGAAAGGGAACTAAACTGTAATCTCTTTCGAAAGGAGGTCGAATAATGGCTGTTCAACCAAAGAAACACGAGATGCCCGTACAGGAAGCGTCTGTAAGAGCGCACAATTTTAAGGAAGTCGCCATCGGTTATACCGAAGAGATTGCCGTTGCCGAAGCGCAGCGTTGTCTGAATTGCAAAAATCGTCCGTGTGTTGAGGGATGTCCGGTAAATATTTCGATACCAGAATTTATAAGCAAGGTTAAAGATAGAGATTTCGAGGGCGCATACGGCATTATTTCCGAAAGCTCTTCGTTGCCTGCGGTTTGCGGAAGAGTTTGTCCTCAGGAAACGCAGTGCGAGAGCAAATGTACTCTCGGAATAAAACTCGAACCCGTAGGGATAGGCAGGTTGGAAAGATTCGTGGCGGATTGGCATAATGCGAATTTCGTCGGTGAACCTGAGATGCCTTTACAGAATGGGAAGAAAGTTGCGGTAATCGGTTCAGGACCTTCCGGGCTTACGTGTGCGGGAGATTTGGCTAAAAAGGGGTATAAAGTAACCGTATTCGAGGCTTTGCATCTTGCCGGTGGCGTTTTGGTGTACGGAATTCCGGAATTCAGATTGCCTAAGGACATAGTAAAAAAAGAAGTTGAAACACTGAAAAAATACGGAGTGGACGTCGAAACTAATGTTGTAATAGGTAAGACGCTCACAATCGACGAGCTGTTTGAGGAAGGCTATGAAGCAGTTTTCGTAGGCTCGGGCGCGGGACTCCCCAGATTCATGAATATTCCCGGTGAAAGCCTCAAAGGGGTATATTCGGCGAATGAATTTCTGACGCGCGCAAATCTCATGAAGGCTTACAGGGAAGATTCTCAGACGCCGATTATGAAAGCCAAAAACGTCGCAGTAGTCGGCGGAGGAAACGTGGCGATGGATGCCGCGCGTACGGCGCTGAGACTTGGCGCAGAGAATGTATACATAATTTATCGCCGTTCTATGGACGAACTTCCAGCAAGGAAAGAGGAAGTGGAACATGCGCAGGAAGAGGGGATAAAATTTGAAATTTTGCGAAATCCGGTGGAAATAATCGGTCATTGCAACCCGGATAACGGTCGCGACCCTCTTAACGGTTTTGTAAAAGGAATAAAGGTCATAAAGTGCAGGTTGGGTGAGCCTGACGAAAAAGGAAGACGACGTCCTGTTGAAATTCCGGGTAGTGAATACGTTATAGACGTCGACTGCGTAATTATATCCATAGGAACGAGTCCAAATCCTCTAATAAAAAACACAACGGCTGGACTTCATGTCAACAATCACGGCGGAATAATCGTAGAAGAGGGTACGGGAAAGACGTCAAAAGACGGTGTATATGCGGGCGGAGACGCTGTAACAGGTGCGGCGACGGTCATACTCGCTATGGGCGCTGGAAAAACGGCGGCAAAAGCGATAGATGAGGCTCTGTCGCATAAATAAAATTAAAAGGTACACAATACCTTTATATGGTAGTTATGGAAGAAATTAACGAAGCGTTTGAATATACGCAGAATATCAACGTGTACGAAGAAGGAATCAAGTCGGAATATTCCCTCGGCGGTAATGAATTCGAAAAGATTATTTGCGCCTGGGACGAGCTTATGGAAGGGGCGCATCCTATGCCTGCTTTCGGTGTAAGTCTGGATAAAGAAACGCGCGCAGCGCTTTCGCGCGGGTTGTGGGTTGAGTTCGGTTTCGAAAAACAGATGGAAGTCGGTGGAATGCCTTTTGAAAAATTGCTTGTCGAAGTGTGTGACAGCTTTTATGGCTTCAATATTATCCGCTATAATACGGATTACGGTTATGAGGGGAGATGTTATTATATTGACCTTGTCGGCAAAAATATGAGCAATTTTAGCGCTGTTTTAAAAAATTTAGACAATTAAATAGTACTATGTCAGACATAAATGGCTGATTTTGTTGTGCGAAGGAAGAATTTTATGAGAGATTTGCATAAAACGGTCGGAAATTTTGCCGATAGACAGAAGAAATGTTTTTTGTCGTATTTGGATGAAAACGGCTTTCCTCAGACGCGGGCAATGCTGCAACCGAGAGAAAGAGAAGGGATAAAGGTTTTTTATCTATCGACAAACACCTCTTCTTTAAAGGTAGCATCATTGCGCAAAAACCCGAAAGCCTGTCTTTATTTTGTCGACCTGAGGTTTTATCGCGGCATTTGTCTTACGGGTACGGTGGAGGTTTTGGAAACCGCGGAGGCTAAGGAGCGTATCTGGCGTTTCGGCGACAAAATGTATTATCCGCTCGGTGTGACAGACCCTGATTACTGCGTTCTGAAATTCACTGCGGAAAAGGGAAGATATTATTCCGATTTTAAATCGGAAGATTTTGCAATCGATAACTGAGCAATAAAAAACCGCCGTGCATTTGTAATGCACGGCGGTTTTTTATCGATTATTTGTTTTCGTCTTTTGATTTTTTATATGCTTCGATTGCTCTCGAAAGTTGGTCGGGACATGATGTGTTGTTTCTGCAAATAACGCCTTGGAGCGTCTTTTGAATTTCGTCGATGTCTTTACCTTCTACGAGTCTTGCTACGCCCTGCAAATTTCCGCTGCAACCGCCTATAAATTTAAGATTTCTGAGTTTGTTGTTTTCATCGACTTCGAATATTATCTGTCTCGAGCAGGTGCCGGACGTAAAGTAGGTAAACATAATTATTCTCCTAATCGCAAAGGTTTTCGTAAATAGCCGAGTAAAGGTCCGCGGCTTTTTCTTCCCATTTTTTGTAAATCGTTTTTGCCGTTTTTTTGTCCGGTACTACAAATTTCAATTCGAGAATCGGTTGAACGGGCGCAAGAATTTTAAGTGAAACGGTGTATGTGCCGTCAACGTTCTGAAAATAATCGGAACGGCATTCCTGGCGAGTGCGGTATCTTGCGCTGTTTTTCTTGACAAATTGAGATATTTCTTCTCTGACGCTCTTCGGTATATTTATGTAAAAGTTTGCGAGCGATTCTCTACCGTCGGGCGTGATGGTGTAAAGTTTATCCTCATCTTCGCTTACGACGCATATAAAATTGTCGTCGAGTAATTTATAAATTACGTTGACGCAATCCATATATCCCATCCAACTGTTGGAAGTGGAGCACATATCCACGATAGTACGTTCGGACAATGCGCTTTCCATTTTGTCGAAAACGAAAAGAATTATTAATTTGTTGGTGGAAGTTTCGCCTGTGTTCAACATAATTCGATTAATAGACAAAAAAATGCAAAAGGTGAAACTATTATACATAATAATTTCGGGAAAATCAAGATATTTGCTTAAAAATAATTTAATTTTAAAATTTAGTGTGATATAATATAAGAAAATGCGGAGTTAACGGTTATGGCTGATACAAAAGAGCAGGTTTTTACTTTTAATCAGAAGTGCGAAGAGCTGAAAAAATGTAAATTCATTATGGCGACGACCAAAATCAAAGATTTACTTAAATGTATAGTCAATTGCGGGGAATTGTATCGGCTGTTTGAAGCGGTCACAAAGGACTTCGATTATCCTGCTTTCAAAGCTAAGTGTCTTGTCACCGTAGAGGACGGCATTTATCAGCGCAGTTTTGTGGTGTTGCCGCAGACCGTCGGTCAAAGGCTTGCGTTTATTTTTTGTGTTTTGGTTGAATTTGACAGGGATACCCTTAATTTCAATGATTTTCTCCGTAAGTTCTTTCCTGAGGACGGAAGTTATTACGCGAGTTACAGGTCGTTCTGCGCTTTGGTTATTCAGGGCTTACAGGACGCTGTGATGCAGGTATTCAGGGAACAGCTGGAATCGGTCGGTCCTTTGCAGTCGGTGGCTCCCAATTCTTACAGAGCGGAACTCAAATCGGTTCTGAATCTGGCATTAACGGAAGAGATAAGTTTTCTTTCGGAAAGCAGTCTGTCTGATGAAGAAAAAGAAAACGGCGCCGAGCTTTTGCGCGCACTCGCCGTGGCAATCGGTAAAGGCGACGTCGAATATATAGGAGCGCTTGTTTCGGGATATAATTATTTTGTTTTAACGAATAAATGCGTTTCGGAAGGCGTTGCCGAACTTATGGAAACTATCGGCGCTTATGTGCGTGAATTATGAATTTTGAAGAAAAAAAATTAGAAGGCAAAACGGTGTTCTCAGGTAAAATTCTGTCGGTAGACGTTGATAAAGTCGAACTGCCGGACGGCAGAGAGTCGTTCCGCGAATGCATCAGACATCACGGCGGCGCGGCTGTACTTTTTATCGAAGACGGGAAAGTATTGCTTGTTAAACAGTACAGATACGTTTACGGAAAAGAAATTTACGAAATTCCCGCGGGGAAACTGGAAGTGGGTGAACCTCCTGAAAAAGCCGCGGCCCGTGAGCTTAATGAGGAGACTGGAATCGTAGCCGAAGAGCTTGTCCGTATGTTCTGCTTGTATCCTTCACCCGGTTATACTGACGAAGTGATTCATGTTTTTCGCGTCGGAAAGTACAGGAAAGCGGAACAAAAACTCGATGAAGGGGAGTTTCTGGATATTGAGTTCAAAGAAATCGGCGAAGTCTTGGAAATGATTGAAGACGGTCGGATATGCGACGCGAAAACAGTTGCCGCTGTTTACGGATATCTTGGCGGATGTTAAATAAGTTAAGGGGGTTGCCGTACGGCAACCCCCTTTGTACGTGTTTAATTACAACCGCAGCCGCAGCTGTTGTTGCCGCATAACAGATTGGAAAGCGTTCCATTTTTCCACATGCTGTATACGAGAGCAATAAGTATGGGGGTACAGCTACCCGAAAGCACGCCTTCGATGCCGTTACCGCTACAACTTGCCGCAAGAAGTAAAAGGATTAAAATCCAAAGGCAGCTGTTGGTGCCGCCGCAACTTGAAAAGATGTTCATAAGTTCCTCCTTTTTTTCTGCATGGCGGTATGTAAGATTTAATTGTGCCAATGCAGTTTCAGCCCCGCACGGTAATAAATTCCGTACGGTTTCCGTATAATAAATAATATTTAAATTAACGTAAAAATGTTACTGGGGCGCTCAATCGCTTGCTAATTTTCCGTTAAACTGATAAAATAATCAGTGATTGCGACATGGTTCTTTAACCGTATACTTTCGGCGGATATGTTAATCCGACCGTACATAGGTATAAATAATTTTTTTGTCTGCGGATATTTCTTTATAAGGAAATCCGACGGAGGTATTAAATGAAGGGTGAAAAGACTTTCTTTTCGGCAAGAAACGTCACGTTTCTCGCAGTTTTGGTTGCGCTTGTGGTTGTATTGCAGGTTTTGGGCGGATATTTTAAAATAGGAGCCACAAGCCTCAGTTTCGTACTTGTTCCCATAGTTCTCGGCGGTTTGCTTGTCGGAGTATGGGCAGGCGGTTTGCTCGGACTTTTATTCGGACTGATTACGCTCGTTTACGGTATAACGGGAGCAGACGCGTTTACGGGTTATCTGTTTGCGGCGCACCCCGTTCTTACGTCTGTTATCTGTCTTGGTAAAGGACTGTTTGCGGGGCTTGCCGCGGGCGGAATATATAAACTTGTTTCCGCAAAAAACAGATTGGCAGCGGTATTCGTTGCTTCTGCGACGGCGCCGATTGTAAATACAGGGTTGTTTATTTTGGGTGCTTTCTGTATGATGGGTACTATTTCCGAACTTGCGGACGGTCAGTCGGTCGTATATTTTCTTTTTATCGTATGTGCGGGAGTAAATTTCCTTATAGAGGTCGCTATTAATCTTATATGCGCGCCCGCTCTTTATACGGTCGAGAACTTGTTGGAAAAACGTGTGCATGCAAGAGGGTAGAATGTTTATTTGTCTTGACGTGGGCAATACAAATATTAAATATGCGTTGTTCGAAGGCGATACTCTGAAGCTGAGTTTCAGAGTGGCGACCGAGCATAAAAAAACTTCCGATGAATACGGCGGTCAGTTAATAAGCATACTGTTAAACAACGGTATCGATGCAAAAGAGATAAAAGGTGGAATAATTTCCTCCGTTGTCCCTCAGTTGGATTATACTCTGGAACATATGATGTCTGTTTACCTTAAAATCAAACCGCTGACTCTTGCGCCCGGACTTAAAACCGGGCTCAGTCTTAAAGTCGATAATGCAAAGGAAGTGGGCGCCGACAGAGTGGTGAACAATGTTGCCGCTATAAAGAAATACGGTTTTCCTTTGATTGTTATAGATTTCGGAACGGCTACCACTTTCAACGTGATTGACGCCAAGGGCGAATTTATAGGCGGAGTGATTGCTCCGGGCATAAAGGGTTCGCTCGAAAGTCTCGTCAGCGGTACCGCAAAGCTGCCGAGGGTTGAGATAGAACGTCCGGCAACGGTAATAGGTAAAAATACTGTTACAAACATGCAGTCGGGAATTTTTTTCGGTTTCGCGGGACTGGTGGAATATATTGTAAAAAAAATCAAGCGCGAGATGCGCATCGAAGATGTGAAGGTTATCGCAACCGGCGGGTTTTCCGAAACGGTTGCCAAAGAAATTTCCTGTATAGATGTGGTGGACAAGCTATTGACTCTCGAAGGGTTGAAACATTTATACAGAATGAACGTATCGGAGGAGTGAAATGAAGAAAGTCGGAGTTGCAATTCTCGGTTTGGGTGTGGTTGGCAGCGGTACTTATAAAATACTGACTGAGCATAGGGAATTTTATAAAAAAACTCATAACATAGACGTTACAGTTGAAAACGTCCTCGAACTGAGAAAAGAGCGTGCACTCGAACTTGGAATAAACGAAAGCGCCATAGCTTCGAGCATGGCGGAAATTTGCTCAAACCCCGACGTTGATATAGTTATAGAAGTAATGGGTGGAGTGGAACCTGCAAAGTCTTTTGTGCTCGCCGCGTTAAATGCCGGTAAGTCCGTCGTTACTTCTAATAAAGAATTATTCTGCAAATACAGTCACGAGCTTGAAAAAGCTGCCAAAAAGAATAACTGCGGATTGTTTTACGAAGCCAGCTGCGTCGGCGGCGTGCCCGTTATCAGAGCGCTTTTAGATAACCTTCAGGGTAATAAAATACTTTCAATGATGGGCATAATCAACGGTACGACAAACTATATTCTCACGAAAATGTCCGATTGCGGAGCTTCTTACGAAGAGGTGCTTAAAGAGGCGCAGAAACTCGGATATGCAGAAGCCGACCCTACGGCGGATGTGGAAGGGTACGATGCGGCGTACAAGCTCTCTATACTTTCGAGCCTGTCGTTTCACACAAAAATTCCTTATACGGAAATTTACAGAGAGGGTATAACCGGAGTTTCGGCGCTCGATATATCTTACGGTAAAAAACTTGGTTATACCATAAAATTATTGGCTATCGGCAAAAACGGGACTAACGGCATCGAGGTGAGAGTTCATCCTGCTTTTATAAAATCCGAACATCCTCTGGCAAGCGTGAGCGACAGCTATAATGCGGTGTTCGTTACTGGTGACAGTGTTCAGGATGTTATGTTGTACGGCAGAGGTGCGGGTGCTCTTCCTACGGGTAGCGCAATTGTCGGCGACGTAATTTACTGCGCAACGCATCCGAACCATAGCTATTCTACCTTTAAAAATACGGAAAAGGCGGATGCGGCGACAAAGTTCGTGACAAATTTCGAGAGCGCTTATTATCTGAGACTTGCGGTCAAGGATAAGGCGGGCGTTCTTGCGAAAGTTTCGGCTATACTCAGCAAAAACGGGATAAACGTCGCGCAGATAATTCAGCCTAATGAGAAAATCGACGGCGCTGTTCCTTTGATTATCGTAACTCATCTCACGCGAGAGAACAGTGTGAATAAAGCCGTTGCGGACATCAATGCAAACGATAGTATCGCAAAGGTCGAAACTGTAATAAGAGTGGTTTCCGACTGATTAAGTATAAAATTTTCCAGCCGTGCGGAATGGCTTCGCACGGCTGGATTTTTTATTTTATTAAAATATAAACGGGATAATTATTTGTCCCGCTTTTTGGATGCTTATGTAACGATAGCGCTTGAACATATTGTAATGTTCAAGCGCTATTGTTATTGGCGCAGAGAAGAGGATTTGAACCTCCGGACGAGTTCCCCCGTCACACGATTTCCAATCGTGCGCCTTAAACCGCTCAGCCATCTCTGCATATTGCTGCTCGGCGTTTTTCAACCGAGCAATAATATAATATAAAATTCGTCGGAAAAAATCAAGCGTTTTTATGTGTGATTTGAACTATTTGATGCTGAAAATATCTGCTCTTGACTTTCATTTAAAAACAATGTATACTTAAATTATGGCAACAAGTAAAGATTTTTTAGATTATCTCAAAGAGCAGTTGCGGGAAATTCCCGAAGTGACTTACCGACCTATGATGGGGGAATACCTTATCTATTACCGTGATAAATTGCTCGGCGATATATGCGATAACAGATTGCTCCTGAAGCCCGTTAATGCGGCGAAGGAAATGCTTCCGTCCGTTGAAATGCAGCCGCCGTATAAGGGCGCAAAACCGATGATTGTCGTTGATGATTTTGAGGACGTGGAGTTTATGCGCGAACTTTTCGATGCGGTTTATTCAGAATTACCCGCGCCGAAAAAGAAGACGAAAAAGGCGGATTATTAGTTTTGCTTATACCATAACTTAAAAAAGGTTATATATAATGTATAAATATAAGCATTATATCGGTTGTGGATGTATAAATATTGTGTTATAATATAAATAATTCAAATTTATGCAGAGAACTGCTAAGCAGAATAAATAAGACAGGAGTAATGAGTATTATGAAGTATGTGGAAAAAGTGCTTGAGAACCTTAAAGAGCGCAATCCCAACGAGCCGGAGTTTCATCAGGCGGCAACTGAAATTCTGACTACACTCGCACCGGTTGTCGAAAAACATCCGGAATATGAGGCGGCAGGACTTTTGGAAAGGTTTGTGGAGCCGGAGAGAGTTGTTTTGTTCCGTGTTCCCTGGACGGACGACTGTGGTAAAGTGCATGTCAATAAGGGTTACCGCGTGCAGTTCAATAGCGCCATAGGACCGTATAAGGGCGGTCTGCGATTTCATCCTTCTGTAAACTTGTCGATAATCAAGTTTCTTGGTTTGGAACAAATTTTGAAAAACAGTCTTACGGGGCTGCCTATAGGCGGAGGTAAAGGCGGTTCCGACTTTGACCCTAAGGGCAGGTCGGACAGAGAAATTATGACGTTTTGCCAGAGCTTCATGACAGAACTTTACCGTCATATCGGTGCAGACACGGATGTGCCTGCCGGAGATATAGGCGTCGGCGGCAGAGAAATAGGATATTTGTTCGGCCAGTATAAGCGCATTCGTGACGAACATGTCGGGGTTCTGACGGGAAGAGGGCTCACATACGGCGGAAGTTTGGTACGGACCGAAGCTACGGGTTACGGATTAATTTATATTACCGAGGAAGCGTTGAAAGTGCGCGGAGAAAGTTTCAAAGGTAAAACCGTAGTTATTTCCGGGTCGGGTAACGTTGCGATTTATGCCTGCGAGAAAGCGCAGAGCCTCGGCGCCAAAGTCGTTGCGATGTATGACAGTCAAGGCTATGTTTACGATGCAGACGGTATAAAACTCGACGTTATTAAAGACATAAAAGAAGTAAAACGCGGAAGGATAAAAGAATATGCGCAGAGGGTAAAAAGCGCAGAGTATAAGGAGGGTTGCAAAGGAATATGGACCATTGCTTGCGATATTGCGCTTCCTTGTGCCACGCAGAATGAAATTGACAAAGAGTCGGCTGAAATACTTGTCAAAAACGGCGTCAGATACGTGGGCGAAGGTGCGAATATGCCATCGACTTTGGAAGCTATAGAGGTATTTCAGAAGAGCGGCGTGGTTTTCCTGCCTGCGAAAGCTGCAAACGCGGGTGGCGTGGCTACTTCGGCTTTGGAGATGGCGCAGTCATCGGGAAGAATGTTCTGGTCGTTTGAAGAAGTGGATAAAAAATTGAAAAATATAATGGTGAATATTTATCACAATATCGATGAGGCGGCGAAAGAATACGGGTATGAAGGAAATTACGTAATGGGCGCAAATATTGCGGGCTTCATAAAGGTTGCCACGGCAATGATGGCTCACGGTATCGTTTGATTTAATGAGACTGTGCCGCACGGAAAATGCTTTCCGTGCGGCATTTGTTTTTGTTGACTTAGTTTTCAAAAACATTATAATATAATATAAAAACGGTGAAAAATGCGACTGGTAATAAAGATAGGCACTTCAACGCTCGTTCATTCCAACGGTAAACCGAATATACGTCATCTTGAACGGCTTTGCCGCGTTGTGGCGGATTTGAAGAACGCCGGGCACGAATTGGTTCTGGTTTCTTCGGGCGCCATAGCGATGGGTATGGGTAAACTCGGCTTGAAATTCCGTCCGGAAGATATGCCCGGAAAACAGGCTACGGCTGCCGTCGGTCAGTGTGAGCTCATGTATGCATACGATAAATTGTTTTCCGAATATAATCATACTGTTGCTCAGATTCTTATTACGGGCGATGATTTTGAAGAAGCCAATCGCCGATTTAATTTCAGAAATACCGTTTTTCGTTTGCTGGAATCCGGGGTTCTTCCGATTGTTAACGAAAACGATACCGTTTCCACGGACGAAATTTCGGTCGGAGACAATGATACCTTGGCTGCGTTGGTTTCAAAGAGCGTGCAAGCCGAACTTCTCGTTCTTCTTTCCGATATCGACGGACTGTATACATCTGACCCGAGCGAAGATTCGAATGCGCAGCTTATTTCGGAAGTGACCGAACTAAGCGGAGGAATAATAGCTGCGGCGGGCGGTTCGGGCAAACTCGGAACGGGCGGTATGGAGACAAAGCTGAAAGCCGCGGCGATTTGTATGGAAAACGGAATCGATATGGTTATTGCAAACGGCGGCAATCCCGATTTGCTGTACGGAATATTGGAAAATAAAAAAATAGGTACGAGGTTTATTGCTTCAAAATGACAATTTCGGAAATTCTCGAAAACGCAAGAAGAGTAAAAAGCTCCGCGGCAATGATGTCGTCGGAACAGAAAAATTCGGCGCTTATTAATATGGCTTTGGCTATAGATGACGATGTTGACGCCATTTTACGAGCCAATTCTGCTGATTTGGAGAATTCGCATGGTACTATGTCAGACGTAATGCTTGACAGGTTGGCTCTGAATGAGCAAAGAATCAGACAAATGGCGGACGGAATCAGGGCTTTGGCTAAACTTCCCGACCCTATCGGTTTGGTGCTTGACGAATTCATTCGTCCCAACGGAATGGTCGTTAAAAAGGTTTCCGTTCCGCTCGGCGTCGTCGGGCTGATTTACGAAAGCAGACCGAACGTTACCGCAGACGCGGCGGCACTCTGTATCAAAAGCGGAAACGTTTGCGTTCTTAAAATAGGCAAAGAGGCTTTTTTATCGGCAAAAGCTATAATCAATGCGATGCGTAAGGGCTTGAAGCGCGCGGGAGTTTCGACTAACATAATAAATCTCGTCGAAGATACTTCCCGTGAGGGAGCGGCTGAACTTATGTCGGCAGTCGGTTATATTGACCTGCTCATTCCCCGCGGCGGCAAGGGGCTTATAGATTCCTGTATAGCAAACGCCAAAGTTCCCTGTATTCAGACCGGAACAGGAATCTGTCACGTATATGTAGACGAAAGCGCGGATTTCGAAAAAGCGCTTGATATAATCGAAAACGCAAAGTGCAGTCGTCCTTCAGTCTGTAACGCGATGGAAGTCTTGCTTGTAAATAAAAACATAGCTGAAGAATTTCTCCTTGCTCTGTATGAAAGAATCGTTGCACGAAGAAATGAAAATTCGGTCGAACTCAGGCTCGACGAACTTTCGTTCGATATTATAGGAAGTTTGCCCAATTGCATGAGGGCGGTCGAAAACGATTTCGATACGGAATTTTTGGACTATATTCTTGCTGTTAAAGTTGTCGACGGAGTGAAAGAAGCCGTAAATCATATAATGCGTCATTCAACGGGACACAGCGAGTGCATCGTAACTGAGGACGAAGAGAATGCGAAGTTGTTCACTCGCGCCGTAGACAGTGCGGCAGTGTACGTAAACGCCTCTACTAGATTTACAGACGGAGGTGAATTCGGGCTCGGCTGCGAGATAGGAATATCCACGCAGAAAATGCACGCACGCGGACCTATGGGGCTTAATGAATTGACTTCATATAAATATGTGGTTAACGGAACGGGGCAGATAAGATAAATATAAATGAAATTGCAGAGGTTTTTATGACGAAAATTACAAAAGACATGCGCTATGTCGGCGTAAACGATTACGAAATCGATTTATTTGAAGGACAATTTGTCGTACCGAAAGGAATGGCGTACAATTCGTACGTAATTCTCGACGAAAAAACAGCCGTTTTGGATACGGTCGATATTAAATTCGGAACAGAGTGGCTGGATAACGTGAAAAAAGCGCTTGAAGGCAGAGCACCCGATTATCTTATCATCAATCATATGGAGCCCGACCATTCGGCGAACGTCAGGAATTTCGTTAGTTCTTATCCCGATGTGAAAGTCGTCGGAAATTTTAAGACGTTTGTAATGCTCTCGGAGTTTTTCGGTGAAGATTTTACTGTGAATAAAGTCATGGTCAAAGAGGGAGATTGCCTCTCGCTCGGCAAGCATGAGCTTACGTTTGTTTTTGCACCTATGGTGCACTGGCCGGAAGTAATGGTAACTTATGATAAGTTCGATAAAGCGCTGTATTCCGCAGACGCTTTCGGAAAATTCGGCGCGTCGGATGCAGACGAAGCGTGGGACGACGAAGCGAGAAGGTATTATTTCGGTATCGTCGGCAAATACGGAGCTCAGGTTGAAGCGCTTTTTAAAAAATTATCTTCATTCGAAATAAAGGCAATTTATCCTCTGCACGGACCTTTGCTCAGCGAAAATATTTCTCATTATCTTGATTTATATTCAAAATGGGCTTCTTATACGCCCGAGATAAGTGGAGTAATGATTGCCTATACTTCGGTTTACGGACACACGAAAGAGGCGGCGGAACTTTTGGCGCGCGAACTTAAAGAAAACGGCGTCGAAAATGTAAAGGTGTGCGATATTGCGAGAACCGATTTTGCCGCGTGTATTGCTGACGCGTTCAGGTACAATAAAATCGTATTGGCGACAACTACATATAACGGCGATATATTTCCCGCGATGAGAAAATTTATCGACGATTTGACCGAAAGAAACTTCAAAAGAAGAATAGTGGGATTAATAGAAAACGGAAGCTGGGCGCCTATGGCTTCCAGAGTAATGACCGAACGTCTCGGCAAATGCAAAGAACTCGAATTTACCGAAAATACGGTAAAAATTCGTTCGGCTTTGAACGACGAGAGTCGTGTTGCGATAAAAGCGTTGGCAGACGAACTCGGTAAGTAATTTTTTAAAATCTCTTGACAAGAGATTTTAATTTGCATATAATTAAAACAGTTGTTTTAAAACATTGGTTTTTAATAATTGGCGGGGAGGTGCATATAATGCCGCCGAAAGCGAAATTCAATAAAGAAGAAATAGTGTCAGCAGCATTGAACATAGTGGAAGAATGTGGCGGGGACGCGCTTACTGCTCGCTCCTTGGGGGACGCGTTGGGAAGTTCGGCAAGACCGATATTTACCGTATTCAGCGGAATGGACGAGGTGTGGAGCGCGGTGGTGTCCGCAGCAAAATCAGTTTATTACGATTACGTTGAAAGAGGGCTGCAAGAAATTCCGGCTTTTAAAGGCGTGGGGCAGTCCTATATTAAATTTGCAGCAGAAAGACCGAAACTTTTCCGCATCCTTTTTATGCGCGAGAATAAAACAGTGCCCGAAATAGACGAAGTGTTGAAACTCATTGAAGAGCACTATCCCGAAATTATTCGTTCGGTAAACGAAAGTTACGGTTTTGAAGAGGGCGTATCCAAAAAATTATATTTGCATATGTGGATATATACCCACGGAATTGCGGTTCTTACGGCAACAAAGGTTTGCGCGTTTTCCGAAGAGCGCATATCCGAAATGCTTTCCGATGTGTGCATAAGTTTGATTAAGAAATTCAAAACGGAGGGTTTGGAGTGATTTCAGCAAAAAATATTTGTAAATCTTATAAAAAAGGCGCGGTTAAAGTACTTAAAGGAGTATCGCTTGAAATTTCCGATGGAGAATTTTTGGTGATTACCGGGGCGTCAGGTTCGGGAAAATCCACGCTTATGAATGTACTTTCCGGGCTTGAGCGTGTCGACGAGGGGTCTGTTTTGTGCGAGGGGCGCGAGCTTTCGGCAATGTGCGACAGGGAATTGACGAAATTCAGGAGAGATAATGTAGGGTTCGTTTTTCAGCAGTATTATCTGTTGCCGCATCTCAGTGTGGAGAACAACGTGAGGCTCGGAGCCGATTTAAGCGGCAACGGCGAATTTCGCGAAATCATTTCTGCTGTTGGTTTGGGCGATAAACTCAAAAGCCGTCCGTCTGAACTTTCCGGAGGCGAGCAACAGCGTGTCTGCATTGCGCGTGCGCTTGCCAAGAGACCGAAAATACTTTTTCTTGACGAGCCTACAGGCGCGCTTGATGAAAAAACCGGAAGAGAAGTGCTTGACTATATATTGAATTTACATAAAGAAAACGGATTTACGATGATTATGGTTACGCATAATTTGAATATTGCGGAAACGGCGCAGTCGGTAATAAAAATCAACAGCGGAGTCATTTCTTCTTCGTATAGAAATTCGGTCCGAAAGAGCGCTTACGAAATCGATTGGTGAAATATGATTATTGGATTTAAGGACGGTGCAAGACTTTTCGGAATTGCCGTTGTAACCTGTTGTGCGGTTTTTGTAAGCACGATTTTTACAAATTTTTATCTGGACGTTGTGCCGCTTCGTGAAACTCTGAGTACTCAGGAGCAGCTTGCGCTTTACGATGCCCAATTGGCAATGGCTAAGTTTATACCTTTGATAAGCGGCGGAGTTCTGTCGATAGTCGCTGCGATTATGTTGATTTTTTATATTAAAATTTTTATAGACTCCGAAGCAAAAAATCTTGGAATTCTGAAAGCGATGGGTATGTCCGATTTATCGATAGCTTTTCATTTCTGGACTTTCGGACTCAGCGTTGCCGCGGGCGCCTTGGTAGGCTTTGCGCTGTCGTTTACGGCAATGCCGCTTGTTTATGAAGGGCTTGCGATAGAAGGGGTGCCGGAGATTAAAATAAATTTTCATTGGGAACTTCCCGTTTATTTTGTAATCGTTCCTTCGATTTTATTTACATTATTTTCTTGCGGCGCCGCAACTTTTGCTTTAAGAGTCCCTGTTTGCGAAATGCTTAAAGGAAAATCGGAACAAACGGTTAAATACAGAGCGAGACAGGGTAAAGCGCGTAGTTTTCCCGTAGAAATGTGTTTGAGTACGCTCGGCTCTAAAAAATCACTCGTGTTTTTTGTGGCTTTTTCGGGGTTTTGTTTTTCGGCAATGGTTCAAATGTCTTTGTCTATGAACGAACTGGGTTCGGGAACCATGTCAGTTATGATTCTTGTTATAGGTTTGATTTTGGCGTTGGCGACTCTGATTATGGCTGTTACTGTGTTGATAAACGGAAATATAAAAAATATCTCGCTTATGAAAACATTCGGGTATTCTTTAAGAGAATGTATCCTGACTGTTTTCGGAGGCTTTGTGCCCTTTGCCTTTATAGGTTTCGGTGTCGGCTCCGTATATCAGTATGCTTTGTTAAGTATAATGGTAAATACTTTTTTCAAGGATGTGGGGAATGTTCCCGATTATTCGTTTTCGGTGCCTGCGTTTTTTATCGCTTTATTTGGCTTTATCGTTACTTTTGCTACGGTCTTTACAATATATACGTATAAAATGAACAGAATATCGGTCAAAGAGGTTATGATTGAATATTAAAAATAACAAACGCACTTTTCGGTGCGTTTTTCTTTACTAAAAATGAGCCATTATATATAATAAAAGTATAAAATTTAATTGGAGAAATTATGGATGCGGTAACAATAACGGTTTCTGTTTTGACGCTCCTTGCCGGCATAGGCGTTTTCTTAATCGCCTGTTCTATTATGAGTTCCAACCTGGAAGCTCTCGGAAGCGGAAAACTCAAATCGCTGTTTGCAAAAACATCGAAAAGTAAACTTCTCGGGGTGGGCGCAGGCGCGCTCGCCACAATGGCGATTCAAAGTTCGAGCGCCACTACGGTAATGGTAATCGGTTTTGTGAATGCGGGAATTATGACGCTGTATCAGGCTGCAACGGTAATATTCGGTGCAAATATAGGTACGACTATTACGGGACAGTTAGTTGCCCTCGGTATGTTCGGCGACGGCGGCGTTTCAACGTCGGTTATCTTTTCCGCTTTTGCGGGTTTTGGCGCATTTATTCTTGCTTTTGCGAAAAAAGATGCGTTGCGGAAAGCCGGCGGCATACTTGCCGGTTTCGGAATGCTATTTGTCGGTTTGTCTTTGATGAGCGGTTCGATGCAGACATTCTCCGAAAGTCCGGAAGTGAGAAGTTTTCTGTCTACGTTTGAAAACCCTTTCTTGCTTGTTTTACTCGGCGCTTTGTTCACCGCTATTATTCAAAGTTCTTCGGCTATGACATCAATGGCGATTGCAATGGTCGTAACGGGGTTGATTTCATTGGAGCAGGGTATATATATAACTATGGGCTCCAACGTCGGCACATGCGTCACCGCATTGATTGCGGGCATAACGAGTAGCAGAAATGCAAAACGTACGGCGGTCATTCATCTTATATTTAATGTAAGCGGAACGGTCGTGTTTATGCTTATAGGGCTTTTTATGGGGCTGGGCGGCATAAGCTACGGATATATATTCGAAATTATGTTCCCGCATGCGCCGCAGGTTCAGCTTGCTATGTTTCATACGGTGTTTAACCTGATTACCGTAATAATCATTTTGCCCCTGACTAATATACTGGTTAAACTGGTTGTAAAAATTATTCCCGATAAGAAAAAGGACGATACAAACGAACCTCGGCTTTCGTATGTCGACGAGCGTATGCTCAAAACTCCGCCTGTTGCCGTACAGCAGACAATGAACGAAATAATAAAAATGGCGGAAACATCTATTTATAATTTTAATCTTTCATGTGATATAATATGTTCTCTCGATTTCAAGGACGCGGAAAAATTTAAAAGTAACGAAGAGCATTTGAATTTTATCAATAAAGAACTTGTAAGTTTTATAGTCAAATTAATGAAGGCAGACTTGAATGAACGGGATAGGATATATCTGTCAAGGGCTATCCGTTCGGTAAGTGATTTGGAACGTGTGGGCGATTATGCGGAGAATATTGTCGAGTATGCGGAAAAACTCAAGTCTTCGTCGGAAAAATTTTCAGAAGAGGTAGTAAAGGAAATTGCTGCGCTTAAACTTTGGGTTAACAGACTTAGTGAAAGAGTGCTGAAAACTTATGTGGACAGAGACGTTAAAGCTCTCGGAGAGGCGTATGCGATAGAAAATAAGATAGACGAGATTACGGCGCAGATGACTGAAGGGCATATAGAAAGACTGAGAAGCGGTTCGTGTACTCCCGAAGCGGGCGCAATGTATCTTGCGTTTTGTTCCGATGCGGAGCGTGTGGCAGACCATTTTATAAACGTCGCCAATACAGTGAAAGCCTGATAAAGTTGTGTTTTTAATGCTCCGGTCGGTTTTATGGCGGGAGCATTATTTATGTGAAAAATACTATGTAAGTTTATAACTAATACCGGTGTTTCCCCAAACGATAGGTAATTGGTTGAAAGAGTACGAAAGACAATGGAATATGAAACGTGTGTCCTGTCATGGCTTACGGCATACATATTG
>CATKEF010000029.1 GCA_949747905.1 uncultured Eubacteriales bacterium | reverse complement strand
TTAAGCAAAAAATTTGGACTTGTTCCTATAAGAAACAAGTCCAAAACCACTATATATTGTATTTGAATTTTAATCGACCATTATTTGGTCGCCCTCGGATTGCGGATATTCGCCTGCGCAGCCGCTTATTATCGAAACCGCCGAGCGTTTACTCTCTTTCAAGCTACTCTCTTGCGGTTCGCTATCCTTGCAGCGCACTTCCCAATTACTTTCTCGGGTTCTTGATATTCGCCTGTACCGCTGTGGTACAAACAGGGGCTATTATTTGGTAGACCTCGGACAGCGTATATTCGCCTGCGCAGCTGCAAGCCTTGCGATGGGAACTCTGTAAGGCGAGCACGAAACGTAATCGAGACCGATGTTGTGGCAGAACTCGATGGACGAAGGGTCGCCGCCGTGTTCGCCGCATATTCCGCAGTGCAGCGACTTTCTCGCACCCTTGCCGAGCTTGACGGCGGTATCCATAAGTTTACCTACGCCGACGGTGTCGAGACGGGCGAACGGGTCGCTCTCGTAAATCTTGTTCGCATAGTACGAAGGCAGGAATTTGCCCGCGTCGTCACGACTGAAACCGAAAGTCATCTGAGTCAAATCGTTTGTACCGAAGCAGAAGAACTCGGCTTCCTTTGCGATTTCGTCAGCAGTGAGCGCCGCGCGGGGAATTTCAATCATTGTGCCGACTTCATATTTGAGGTCAACGCCCGAAGCCTTTATAACTTCGTCGGCGGTCTCAACAACCGTCTTTTTGACGTAAGCAAGCTCCTTAACCTCGCCGGTTAAAGGAATCATTATTTCGGGAACTACCTTCCAGCCTTTATGACGTTTCTGAACGGCAATCGCAGCTTTGATAACTGCCTTCGTCTGCATAACCGCAATTTCGGGATACGTTACGGTGAGACGGCAACCGCGGTGACCCATCATGGGGTTGAACTCGTGCAAATCGCTTATAATCTGTTTAATCTGAGCGACAGTTTTGTTCTGCGCAGCGGCAAGCGTTTTAATATCTTCCTCGTCCGTGGGCACAAACTCGTGAAGAGGAGGGTCAAGGAAACGGATGGTAACGGGCTGACCTTCGAGAGCTTCCATAAGTCCTTCGAAGTCCGCCTGCTGCATAGGTTCGATTTTAGCGAGCGCAGCCTCTCTCTCCTCAACCGTATCGGCACAAATCATCTCTCTGAACGCGCCAATTCTTGCAGGGTCGAAGAACATATGCTCGGTACGGCAAAGACCTATACCCTGAGCGCCGAACGCAGCCGCCTGTTTTGCGTCTGCGGGAGTATCCGCGTTGGTTCTTACGCCGAGCGCCTTATACTTGTCCGCAAGTTCCATTATTCTGCCGAAGTAGCCCGAGTTGGGGTCTGCGGGTACGGTAGGAATGAGACAATCGTAGATATTTCCGGTGGAACCGTCGAGCGAAAGAACGTCGCCCTCTTTAAATACTTTTCCCGCGAGAGTGAACTGTTTGTTCTCCTCATCCATCTTAATGTCGCCGCAACCGGAAACGCAACACGTTCCCATACCGCGAGCAACAACCGCCGCATGCGAAGTCTGTCCGCCGCGCACGGTGAGGATGCCCTGAGCGTACTTCATACCCTCGATGTCTTCTGGAGAGGTTTCAAGACGGACAAGAACTACTTTCTTACCCTTCTTTCCCTCTACAACCGCGTCTTCCGCGGTGAATACGATATTACCCGCAGCCGCACCGGGAGAGGCGGCGATACCTTTTCCGACTACGTTCTGCTTATCCGCGTTTTTGAGCGCCTTGGCATCGAACTGGGGATGAAGAAGCATGTCCAGCGACTTTGCGTCAATCTGCATAAGCGCTTCTTTTTCGGAAATCATTTTTTCGTCTATAAGGTCGCAGGCGATTTTGATTGCAGCCGCGGCGGTACGCTTACCGTTACGCGTTTGAAGCATATAGAGTTTTTTGTCTTCGATAGTGAATTCCATATCCTGCATATCGCGGTAATGGTTTTCCAGCGTTTCGCAAACTTTCTGGAACTGCGCGTATGCTTCGGGGAAAACGTCTTTCATCTGAGCGATGGGCATAGGCGTACGAACGCCTGCAACAACGTCCTCGCCCTGAGCGTTAACAAGGAATTCTCCCATGAGTCCCTTTTCTCCCGTCGCGGGATTACGCGTGAACGCAACGCCGGTACCCGAAGTGTTTCCGAGGTTGCCGAACGCCATCATCTGGACGTTTACAGCGGTACCCCAGCTGTAAGGAATATCATGGTCCATTCGATAGATATTCGCGCGGGGGTTGTCCCACGAACGGAATACGGCTTTCACCGCCTCGAAAAGCTGTTCCTTGGGGTCGTCGGGGAAATCTTTTCCGAGCTGCTTTTTATATTCGGCTTTGAACTGATAAGCAAGTTCTTTCAGGTCTTCCGCAGTAAGGTCGACGTCGTATTCGATGCCTTTTTTGGCTTTCATCTCGTCGATGAGCTTTTCGAAATACTTCTTGCCGACTTCCATAACGACGTCGGAGAACATCTGAATGAAACGACGGTAGCAGTCCCACGCCCAGCGGGGATTGTTCGATTTTGCCGCTATCGTATTTACTACGTCCTCGTTGAGTCCGAGATTGAGAATGGTATCCATCATTCCCGGCATGGACGCTCTCGCGCCCGAACGTACGGAAACGAGCAGAGGATTGACTTTATCTCCGAATTTTTTTCCGCAGACCTTTTCCATCTTATCGATGTAAGTCATTATTTCCTTCTGAATTCCATCGTTTATTTTGCGTCCGTCTTCGTAATACTGAGTGCACGCTTCGGTGGAAATCGTAAAGCCCTGAGGCACAGGAAGACCGATTTTGGTCATTTCGGCGAGGTTTGCACCTTTGCCGCCAAGAAGTTCACGCATGCTCGCGTCGCCCTCGGTGAAGAGGTAGCAATATTTCTTTGCCATGTGAAAAATTCCTCCATACAAGATATATAGTTTTATAACTCTTTATATTTTAATATAAAAATATCGATTTATCAAGCGTTTAAAAGAAATAATTGCAATAATAAGTAAAAAATGCAATATTCGGCATTTTTTACTTTTTGAAACGCCGCGTTTGTCTGATTCATCGATTAGCTCGGAATGACAAAAGTGACCGCCGCCCGATTAAGGCGACTGCCATCCGAATTCCACCGTCGCACGGACTCCACGTCGACCTATCCTCTCTGTCACCCCGAGGCTTGCCGAGGGGTTCCTCGCTTCGCTAAGGACGACGAACAGGAGCGTCACTCGGGCTTCTCTGTCACCTGAGTGAAACGAAGGGTCTATAAAACAAAAAAAGCCCGCGCATTGCCGCAGGCTTTCAAATAAGTCTTATGTATTCCGAAAGACTTGTAAATTCCGCATTCAGTTTATACGCCGAATATTCCCGCAAAAGTTTAAGAGCTCTTTTTTCGCCGTCCACGGTTATAAAATCTTCCGCATAGCTTTTACCGTCCAGCTTGCGAAAAACATTATAAGTGACGCGGCTTACCCCTGCGCCGCTTCCGCAGTCGTAACAAGTGAACGCGCCCGCGTCCATATCGAACCTCAGTTTTTCTGCGTTAATAAGAGACGAGCCGCATTCGGTACAATCGTCGACCGATATACCGTATCCCGATTTTCTCATAGCGAAAACAAGAAATTTTATAAGAGCCGAGCATTCGTCTCCGACCGACATTTGCGAAAACGTCCTCAAAAGCGCGTAAAATATTTCCGCGCACTCGTCACCTTCGTAAGTGAGCGCCGCAGACACTTCGGTTGCCGCGCAAGCAGCAAAATATTTTTTAATATCAAGACTCAAATCGTAAAAGTTCTGGCATTCGGAACAATTAATAACGGTATAGCGTTCTCCACGCTTTGTAAGTATGTATTCTCCGAAACAAAAAGGCTGAGCCGCAAATTTGAGTTTTGCACCCGCCTTTTTAACGCCTTTTATGCCCGCCGAAATTTTCCCGAGTTCGGGTGTAAGCAGCGTGAGTATTTTATCGTTGTCGTTGTAATCCACCGCGCGCAGAACGACGGCGTTAACTTTTATATCCATGGTTCACGTATTATAATGCTCGAATTCGCAAAAGTCCGGCATAACTTCCGACGTATCAAATATTCTTCATTTCGTTCGGATTGACAAAAGCAACTGCCGCACGAGCTTTTCTGTCACCCCGAGGCTTGCCGAGGGGGTACTTCACTTCGCTCGGAACGACAAAGGTTACCGAGCTTCATCGTCGCCCTATCCTATCTGTCACACTGGTTTTTCTGTCACCCAGAGTGAAACAAAGTGTCCCTCGCGTTGCTCGGGATGACAAAAACAAAGACATCGGAGGATAAAAACTAACGATAAAAAGCGAAAAACCACAAACCCGGCGTTTAAATTCTTATTTTCCTTCCAACTGCTTGTACAGCATATAATAACTGACGTTTCCCGTTTTTTCGAACATTTTCCATGCAAGCTCGGCTGCGTCTTTATCTTTTTTCATAGCACACCTCTTTACTAAAAGATTGTGCACGTTACGGAAAAATATGTCAGACTATGAAAATATCTTTTACAAGCCCCGGGCGGTTGCGCCAGTTTTCTTCTACTCTCACATACGTGGTAAGAAAAACCTTTGCTCCGAGAAATTTTTCCATACTTTCCCGTGCAAACGACGAAACTTCTTTTATCGCCCTGCCCTGTTTACCTATAAGCATAGCCTTATGATTGGCTTTCTCGCATACAATGTCGAGATTAACCTCGTAAGTGCCGTTAGCTTGTCTTTCGAATTTGTTTATAACGACGGCGACTCCGTGCGGAACTTCCTCGTCGAATTTGAGAAGAATTTTTTCACGCATAATCTCGGCAATCATAAACTTTTCGCTCTTGTCGGAAACTATGTCGTCGCCTATTACTTTTTCGCCCTCGGGCATACGCTCCGCAAGATATTTTTCTAGTTTGCCGATATTTTTGAATTTCCTTGCGGAAACGGGCAATATATCGCAGTCAACGCCCGCCTCGTACAGCTTTCGCGCGTCCTCTGCGATATTCTCTTTGGGCATGATGTCAATCTTCGTATACGCGATTGCCATAGGAATATGCCCCGACGAATACTTTTTCATAAGCTCGATATCGCCGTCCGAAACTCCGCCGTGACCGTCGTGAACATAAAGAATGAAATCTACGTCCTTAGCCGCGTCCTCCGCGGTTTTAAGCATCAGGTCCGTGAGGTAATTGCCGCTTTTGTATATACCGGGAGTATCCACGAAAACGAGCTGATATCCCTCGCCGTTAAGCACGCCCATAATAGAATTTCTGGTCGTCTGCGGCTTTGGAGAAACTATTGAAACCTTTTCCCCGACAAGCACGTTTACAAGCGTGCTCTTCCCCGCGTTCGCCTTGCCTATTACGCCTATAAAACCGCTTTTCATTGCTCTTCCCTCGTCAGATTGAGTCTCGACAGAACCGCCTCTTCGCGCTCTCTCATGGCGGACTTGTCCGATTCCGTCATATGGTCGTATCCCAAAAGATGCCAGAGTCCGTGCGTTGCGAGATAGTGCAATTCTCTGGCGTAAGAGTGTCCGAACTCTTCCGCCTGCTCCTCGGCGCGTTTTACGCATATCGCTATACTGCCGAGAAACAAGTTACCGTTCTCGTCAACGTCGTAAGGATAATCGCTCTTTTCGAGAACGACTCCGCGTATTCCGTCCAACGACGGAAAACTGAGTACGTCCGTCACCGAATCTATTCCGCGCATTTCGCGGTTACAGCGCCTGATTTCCTCTTCGTCCGCTAAAATTATTTCCGCGGAAAGAGGACAGTTCCCAGCAATCTCGCATCCAAACGCATCGGCAAGACGGGAAAAATCAAATTGTTCGCAATCGATTTTAAGCATATTTATTTTTTCTTTGAAAGTACGAGTTTGGGGTATGCTATTCTCGAATGGTATACGCCCGTGAGACTTGTTACGAGAGTATGGGTTATAATCGTCAGCTCGCGCATTGTTATGTTACAGTCGACAAACTGGTCGAGATTCATACGTTCTTCAACAAGATTTTTTACGAACGACTCGACCTTTTCGGGCGAGCGGTCGGGCAATGAACGCGTCGCGGCTTCCGAAGCGTCCGCAAGCATTATTATCGCCGCAATCTTGGTTGTGGGCGTGGGACCGGGATAAGAATAATTCGCAACGTTCAAAGAACCGTCGCTCATCCTCAACGCCTTGTAATAGAAAAATTTAATGGGCAAAGAACCGTGATGCTGTATCGCGACGTCCGCAAACAGTTCCGGAAGATGATATTTTTTAATGAGCTTTGCGCCGTCGCGGGCGTGGGCCCTTATAATATCGACCGAAAGTTCGGGGGTGAGTTCCTTATGCAAATCGTAATCGCTCTGATTTTCCGCAAACATTTCGGGGTTTTTGAGTTTGCCTACGTCGTGATAGAAAGCCGCGGCTCTCGCAAGCTCGGCGTCCTCGCCTATTGCGCTCGCGCACGCCTCGGCAAGTTGCGCCACCACCACGCAATGATTGTAAGTCCCGAGCGCGTTGGCTTTGAGCTTTTTAATAAGCCTAGCGTTGTCGCTAGTCAGCTCGCGAAGTCTGAAAGGCGTCAGTTCGGAGAACAGCGCCTCGAAAAGCGGCAGGAAAAACATAAACAGGAACACAGAGAAGAGACAGTTGAGCGCGGCGTACATCGCTATGTTGAGCATACCTTTCAAAGTAACCTCGTCCATAACGGTTAGGCGCATAACTATCGCTATCACGATTGCCGGCACAAGAAGCACAAGAGTAATAAGAACACAGCCGAGACGGTTTTTGATATTCTTGATAAGAAATATACCGAACGTGCCCACGCTGAAAATCGTGAGAAGACTGGATATACTCTCAATCATCTGAACGGAACCGCCCTGGTCGATATTGTTTAAATATCTGTTGAAAATAAAGAGCAGCGTCGCAAACACGAAATTTATAAATAAAGCGTCCCTGCGCCTTAAAAACATTACGAGCATCAGCGGGCAAAACAAAAGCGGACGAGCGATAGGGTCGATAAATTTTCCTATAACCGTACAGAGCACCAAAGAAAGATACAACAGAAAGAAAATTTCTATTATCTTGGATACGTGCGCCAACACGTTTTTATTTTCGAAAAAGAAATAAATATATATTACAGCGGTAATGATAAAAAAAGCTACGGATACCGTAATAACGCCGTTAACGTGCTCTCTTATGTAAGGAAGCACGCTTTCCATAGCAACTATGGCAAGCATGGCAAACATCACCAAAAGCAGTACGATATAACATACCGCAAACGCAACCACGCTTACCGCCGTTTCTTTAACGCTCAGTTTTGTTTTCAAAATTACTCCTTTCGCCGTCCGCGTCGTAAGCTCTTACGATACTCATTACAAGAGGATTGCGCACAACGTCTTTATCCGAAAGTCTGATTATTTTAATACCGTCTACGTCCTTTAAAACACGAGCGGCATGTTCGAGTCCGCTTTTCTTTCCGTCGGGCAGGTCTATCTGCGTTACGTCACCCGTAACAACCATTTTACTGCCGTCGCCGAGGCGCGTCAAAAACATTTTCATCTGTTCGCGCGTGGAATTCTGCGCCTCGTCCAATATTATGAACGCATTCGAAAGCGTTCTGCCCCTCATATAAGCGAGCGGGGCGATTTCAATTGTGCCGCGCTCCATAAGTCTGGCGTAAGTTTCCAGTCCGAGAAGTTCCTGCAAAGCGTCGTACAGCGGTCTCAGATAGGGGTCCACCTTGGTCTGTAAATCGCCGGGAAGAAAACCGAGCTTCTCTCCCGCCTCCACTGCGGGGCGCGTGAGAATTATTTTATCAACCTGCTTTTGCTTGAAAGCCTGCACGGCTAGACAAACCGCAAGATACGTTTTACCCGTTCCTGCGGGACCTATACCGAACGTCACGGAATTCTTTTTTATGGCGTCCACATAATGTTTCTGCCCGACAGTCTTGCATTTTACGGGTTTCCCGCGCGAAGTAATCGCAACCGTACCGGAGGACAGTTTCGTTATGTCTCCCGCTTTGCCTTCGCGCGCAAGTTCTATACAATAAGAAACCCTGCCCCTGTCGAGCTCCTCTCCGTTTTCTGCAAGGAGAAAAAGATTTTCCACAACCGCAGCCGCAACGGCGACGTCCGAATCGGCGCCCGTAATCACAAGGTCGCTGCCGTCTACCCGTAGAAACACGGCGAGTTCGCGCATTATAACGTTTAAATTTTCATCGAAAGTTCCGAGAACTTTTTGCAAAAGGTCGGCGCTTCCTGCATTTATTTTTCTGAGAGTACCGTTCATTAAACCTCAACTTAGATTAATACTTAATTTATGCAAATAAGTAAAATCTAATACGTATAAAACCCCTCCGTCGGTCGGCTTTACGGTGTGACTTCGCGATATGATTTCGTCGTCTTCGAGAAGCAGGGAAGCATAGGCGTTTTTAAGACTTTCTTCATCCTCCGTATAAGAGAAATATTCCCAACTCCCTTGACATTCCAGTTCAGCATACCCCGCGGCAATACAATCTACTGTCTTATCCCCCGCAACCGCGTAAGGGCATATAAGCGCGTCGCCGCGCTTTACGGTATCGCCTGCGGAAACAACGGGCGTTCCGCATACCGCAACAATGTTTTTAACAACTCCATTCCTGTCGGAATACAGAGGTTGCAAATCAGCCGTCTTGTCGTGTTCGCCGTCAACCTGCACGTCGACGATAAGGACGCTGCCCCGCTTTTCTATGTTGCAGAAAGTGACCTGCGGCAATGAAAGTATCCTGCCCGTAGCTACGGACATATTGAGCGAGGAAAAAGGCTTGAATTCGCCAGCGCCCTCGTCCAAAACGATTCTGCGCACCTCAGGCTCGAGATATTTTCCGCTTCCGCTCACCTCTATTTTCAAAACGTAGGTATTGGCGGCAAACGCAAGCGTGACAAACATCAGAGCGCCGACAATCAAACCGACGCGGTTTTTCATAAAACCGAGAAACTTGCCTTTACGACTTTTTCTTGTTACTTTGACATTATAACACGGTTTGGAGAAAATTGCAAAAACTTTTTCGGTATCTTTGTCTTTTACGGAAAATATAAACTCCGCGCCCTGTTTTCTGCAATCGAAAACCGGAATTTCGGCTTTTTTCAACTTTCTTAAAGCCGCTTCCGCAGTGGAAATCAAGGAAATCGTACATAAATTATTCAACTTTGACCGCCTTTATATTTCCTTTAATGAATATATCCTGTTCGAAATAGCTGCCCACTTCGAGATTGTCGCCTTCTATAGCGACGTTATTTTTGCCAATCAGCAAAACGGTTTTCTCCGCGGAATAAGAAACTATTGTCTTAACGCTGCGAAAATATCCCCCGAACGTCGGGACTATGGTAAAAGATTTCAAATCGTCCGCGCCGAGTTCGTTTAAAATTTGTTCAAGAAGTTTCATAATAATAATTGTATGCCCGCCCCCGTTCGCGTATGCGAACGGGGGCGGGCATAGCCGCGTCTTTGCGTTTTCCGAATTCCAAATAACGCAAAAACAACAAATACGCGAAAATTCGCCCTTGTTTTCAACGTCCGACGGTGTATTATGTCACAAAAAGGAGCTTATTATGGCAAGAAAAATTTTTGTTACGAGTTTTAAAGGCGGTACGGGCGTAACAACTTTCTGCGCGGGACTCGGTATGGCTCTCGCCTCGTTCGGCGAAAGAACGCTCATCGTCGACGGTGATAACAGAAGCGGCGGCGGTCTTGTCGCGGCAGGACTCGGAAATATGCAGGTGTACACCCTGGCGGACTACGAAAAAGGCGGATGCCGCGCAAAACAGACGCTTATAGCTCACCCCGACGAAAGCAACCTGTGCTATTGTTCGTCGCTCGGACTGATATCGAATGCGGCGGCGATAAAAGCCGTGAACGACCTCGACGGTCTGTTCGACTACATCCTGCTTGACAAAACCGCCTCGGAAATCTGTAACGAGGCGCTGATTGTAACGGACCCGTACCTCCCTTCGATTAAGAGCGCCGATTGCTGCCGTTCCTATCTTTCAGACGGCGGAATCAAAAAAATAGGACTGGTCGTAAACAGGCTGAGCGGCGGACAGCTTTTAAACGGCGAAGTTATGAGCGCTCAGGAAATCGCGGTTCTGCTGCACATGCCGCTCACCGCGGTTATTCCCGAAGATCTCACGTTAACCGCCGGAAGAAAACGCCCTGATACGGAGAAGGCTTTCAGAATCGCCGCCGACGCAATCAGCGGAAAACGCGAAGGAATCTGCAACGTTCTGAGACAGTACACCGGCGCAGGCGGATATATTAAAAGAAAAATGAGGGACAAAATATGAATTCGGCAAATAAAATAATTTCTCTCGACCGAGACGAAATGAGCGACTTCGAACGCACGCTCTTTCTTAAAGACGTCAAACCCGTCGCCGACGAATATTTCGAAAGCGAAGGCGACGCAAACCTGGAAATTACGCGTACCGAAAACGGCTTTCTCGTCTGCATTCTGTTTTCGGCAAGAAGAATAAAATCGGTAAAACGCCCGCAGCAATAATGAAATATAAAGCCCCTTCGCTTACGCTCAGGGTGCCAGAAAGAGGTTGACAGGGAGATTTTCGACGAATAGAGCTAATCGACAAGAAGGAATTTTTACCGAAGCATCGGATGTTTCGCTTCGCTCAACATGACACAAGCGTAATTCAGCACCAAACAACTTTTTTATTTCGAGTAAAACTTTTT
>CATKEF010000028.1 GCA_949747905.1 uncultured Eubacteriales bacterium | reverse complement strand
GTCACACGACAGATATTTTATTTCCGCGCTTGCGGAGAAAATAGTGGAAATCGAAAACTGTCGGCTCAAAACTTACGAATGCGGCTATAAAGAATATACCGAAGAGAAAAGACGTTCGGCTGAATTAAAGCGGAAAGAAGAGGAAGCGGCGAAAACCGCTATGTGCGAGGAGGAAAAGCGAACAGGCTACCGTTCGAAAAAGGAACGCGCCGACGAGGCGAGAAAGAGGGAACGGATAAAAAAAATCGAGACCGATATTTCCGATTTGGAAAACGAGGAAAACAAGCTCAACGAGAGCCTTTCGGATACTTCGGTGACGGCGGACTATAAAGCCGTTATGGATATTACCGAACAGCTGAGGCTTATCAGAACAAAGCTGGACGAATTGTACGAAGAGTACGAATCTCTTATATAGGAGGAAAATATCTTGGCAAAACGCGAAGACGAACAAAAGGAAGAAATAAAAGAAAATAAGGAAAAAGTAAATATAAGACACACAATCACGGCTGAGGAAACGTTTACGCTTGCAAAGGACGTGTTCGATTTGCGTTGTTTTATCAAAAATATTTATTCCAACCGCGCCGTAATCGCCCGCAGACTGAATATTTTAACGCTTTCGGTCAGTTTTGTTTTTACTCTGCTGTACGCGGCGTTCGCGCTGTTTTCCTGCTTTACGAAAAAACTCGAACTGAAAATAGAAATTACTCTTTTCGTAATGCTCGGAGTCTATTTCGCGCTTTTAATCGTATTTATCATAATTTATTTTTGCGGAAATCGCACAAGCACAAAAAAGTCGCTTAGAATAAAGAGAACGTTAAAAGTTTTTAAATTTCTCGTGCGGCTTACGTCTTTGGCTATTTCCATAGTCGCGATTGTTCTTTCAATGGAGGGCGGAGCGCTTGCGTTCAACATCGCGGTCGATATTCTCGTTATAGTTTTTTCCATTGTGATGATTGTCTTTCAGCTTCTGCCTCTGGTGTTCGGCGGAATCGGAAAACTGGCGCGTTGGCTGCTGTCTCCCGTTAAAATAAAATACCGTTTTTCGGCAGTAATACTCGAATGGTACGAGCTTGCGGTCTCGGGCAATGCCGAGGGCGCGGCGAAAAAGGTTTCAAGCCGTTATTTCGAGGATATAGGCACGTTAATCGATAATTTTCTGCTTCCCGCGCTTGGGAAAAAATATATAAATACCATTAAACCCGTCGCTCTTTTAAATGTGGTGGAAAGAGCGGACGAGGGTGACAGACCGATACTCGAAGGCGTATTGAAAAACGTTTTCGCGTATGCGACGGAGTGCGGATATGTAACGTTTGACCCCTGTAAAGATTTGAATTTCAGCGGCAGCGTGGAAGAGGAAGAAAAAGCGCAGAGACCCACGGTCAAGGATAAACTTTTCGGGCTCGGAAAGAAAATCGGTCAGAACGTTCTGGAAAAATATATAACAGGCAGCTCCGAAGAAAATAAATAAATTTGGGGTGTTTCGCTGCGCTCAACATGACAAAAGGGAAACAAGACATGAAAAGACCTCCCGAGCGCTCCCCCTTGTCATCCCGAGTGCTCCCTCTTGTCATCCCGAGCGATAGCGAGGGACCCTTCGCTCCGCTCAGGGTGACATGAGGTTGTCATTTCAGGTCCCCCTTGTCATTTCGAGCGCAGCGAGAAATCAAATAAAAAGCGTTTTTTCGCTTATATTCAAAAACCGATAGCGCCCGCGCATTTGCGCGGGCGCTATCAAATTATCTGTAAAAAACTTTTTAATTAATTAAAATTGCTATTTTATTTCTTTTCGAATTCTTTTCCGGTTATAAGATAATCGATTGATACATTGAAATAATTTGAAAAAGTGACTAGCATTTCTAAACTTGGGTTGCGCTTTCCGTTCTCATAATGTGAAAGCGCTTCACGACTAATTGATAAATCCAAAGCAACTTTAAGTTGATTATAATTTTTCTTTTTTCTGATTTCTTTTAGCCCTAGCATTTTCATACAATTAACCTTGACATCTATTGTAACAATATGTTACAATAAGCCCACGGTAGTTTTTGTTACAAATTGTTACATAATTATTTGTGCCATGACTCTTTGTAATCTTATCTGCTATGTTTTTTTTGACTACCCTTGTCATACTGTCCCTTCTCATGTCCTCCCGAGCGATAGCGAGGGACCCTTCACTACGTTCAGGGCGACAGTGGGATGTATAATTTCGAGCGCGGCGAGAAATCAATTATAGGGCGTTCTGTCATCTGTTCTGCCAAGCAAATAGTCAATTGAAACTTTAAAAATTTCAGATAATTCTATGAGATTTATTATAGACGGTAAATAGTTTTTCTTTTTCCAATTCGTTGTATAGCTAGTTGAAATATGCAATTTTTGGGCAATTGCATAGTCTGTTAAATTATACAGTTCTTTAAGAAAATTATATCTTTCCCAAAAAGTTACTTTGTTTTCCGATTTATAGAAAGCATTAACATCTGTACGTCCCAATAAATATTCAATCGAAATATTAAAGTAATCTGCTATTCTTATTAAAATGACGGGTTTGGGAATAACGCCGAATTCTGAAATTTTGATGTAGACATTATAATCGATTTCTAATATTTCTGGAATTTGTGATTTTTTACAGTCCAAATCACCAGTTAAATCTAAAAAACGTTGTTTAAACTTTTCCGAATATTCCATGGTTGTATGGTATATTTATTTTTTGCAAAAATAGCTATTTTATAATTATACAATAGTTAAAAAATTTTTAAAGGAGCTTTTAAATGAAAACATGCTGCTGTACGGGACATAGACCAAAAGGGTTTCCTTTCGAATACGAGAAAGAGATATGGAAACATATGAAGTATTTGTTCGGTTTGACAAAACGGATAATAACGATAATAGAGGGGTACGGG
>CATKEF010000027.1 GCA_949747905.1 uncultured Eubacteriales bacterium | reverse complement strand
GTTTCCAACTTCTGCAAAAAGGGCAAAGAAAGCCGCCATAATTTAAATTACTGGAAGCGCGGAGATTATATCGGCTTCGGCGTTGCCGCGTCGTCCTGCATAAACAACGTAAGAATGACAAACACCTTCGATTTGGACGAGTATTTTAAGTGCATTCTGTCCGGACATTTTGCTGTAAAAAACGTCGAAGAAATCGATGAAGCAGGACGCAAAGAGGAATTTATTATGCTTGCGCTGCGTACTGCGCGCGGCGTGGTCTTTGAAGAATATAAGAAAAATTTCGGCGGCGATTTTCTGTCCGAATATGCATCGGAAACAGAAAAGGTGCGGCAATATGTGGAAGTTAACGAGAAACGCATGAAAATTGCGGACGAATTTTTGTTCGTTCAGAATAGTATAATAATAGAATTTTTTAACGCAGGGTAGCGATGTTTTCTTACAGAAAAGCTAATAGAGAAGATTTAAATGACGTATTGCAGATATATTCGTCAGCACAAGCGTTTATGGAGTCGAACGGCAACCCGCAATGGGGCAGGGGATTTCCCGATAAAACGGACATATTCGGGGGTATACTGGGTGGAATAATTTACGTGGTTTTAAAGGACGGCGAAATCGCCGCGGTGTTTTCGGCGGTAAATCACGAAGGAAATTACGACGAAATAGAAGGTCGATGGCTTTCGGACGGCAATTACCTTGCGGTGCATAGAGTGGCGGTTAAAGACGCGTTCCGCGGTACGGGCGCGGCGAAATATATTCTAAAAACAGCCGCACCCGAGATAGCCGCAAGTCGCGGACGTATCAGCATAAGGATGGATACCCATGAAAAGAACGCTCCCATGCTCGGACTTCTCGCTTCTCAGGAATTTGTTCGTTGCGGTACGGTGCATCTTTTCCGTGACGACAGCCGAAGAGTTGCATTCGAAAAAATAATAAGACAAAATTAAAATACTTCCCCGCAAAAAATGCGGTGAAGTATTTGTTTATTTATGGTTCCTCGCCTGCGGCTCGGAATGACAACATAACGGCTCGGAGTGACAATACGGTAGCTCGGAATGGCGGTAGACATCCCGAAATGACAACATAATGTGTCGGAACGACAAATCGCCGTGATTTACGCGCTTTTTATGTTGAGCACGCCTATCGGTTGTGTGACAATTTCCCTGTCATGTTGAGCGTAAGCGAAACATCTCTCGGAATAATACTTTTGTCATGTTGAGCGTAAGCGAAACATCTGCTCCCGCGCTTCGCTCGGGATGACAAAAAGCAGCAGGGAAGAAAAAGTCAACTCGAAAAGACAAACGGTATGACGCCAAAGTTCGTTTTATTGTCGTCCTGAGGCTTGCCAAGGGGGCTGGTTCTTCACTGCGTTCGGAATGACGAAAACAGTTCGGAATGACGAAACCGTTTAATTGACTAGGGATGATAAAGCTCGCGCAGAAAAATAAAAGGGAGCGGGATAAAAATTTCTTAAATTCCCCGTAAAAGCGCCGCGGCGTTTCAAGCGATATTGAAATTATGTGCTGAGGCTTTTTACCGCGATGACCTTGCCGTGCTCGCCGTCTATGAGATACGCCTGGATATTGCCCGCCTTATCGCATATGCCTACGTAATAATAACACTGTTCTTCGTAAAGCAGTCTCACGAAGATTTCGGCGTTGAAAAGTCCGTTTTCCGTAAGTCTCTTGAAATATTCGCCGTCGTGTTCTATGACGCAGCGCACGGCGTCGTCGCAGCTCATTACGGCGGGATATTTTACGCTGAGTGCGGAATATACTTTGCTTTCTCCGTCGGCGGTCAGGTTTACTTCCACGCTTGAAGAGGTGTAGCCTTCGGCGGTAAAGCTGAGATAATAACGGTTTTCGACCGCTTGATAATTCATTTCTCCGCCGAGATTTCCCACTTTTACTTCCAGTTCCTCGGGGTTTTTAGGCAGAGTTACGAATATTTCGATAAGCGGATTCATTTCGCCTCTGTACCCGTCTGCGGCATAGGGCTGCTCCTTTTGGGAACAGTATATTTTGATTTCCGCCGTATCGTCGGCGTAAAGGTAAACGTTTTCGCGCTTTTCGGAAATATAGCTTAAATAATCAGGTTCGCGCCTGCATCCGGAGAATATTCCCAAAGCCATTGTAAATACAGCCAATAATGCAAAAATTCTTGTCCTCATATTTTAAAATATAGCGCGGCGCTAAAATATATGAATATATTTTTTATATTTTCAAACAGTTGCATTTTTCGGGTCGTTGTGCTAAAATAATATAAATTTTTTAAAAAAGATTTCACGGAGACAAGTTTTGAATAAAGTCATATTCAAAACCGCTATGAAAACTCTGTTTGCGGTGGTTATTGCTCTAATCGTTGCCGCTGCGATTTTGTGTTTCGGGTTTCCGCAAAAAGTCGCCGATATCTGCGAAAAAACGGGTAATTATTCCGTCGCTACCGTGTTTGCGTCTTTAAGGTATACTTACACGGGCGATACGGGCGATTTGGCGAGATGTGCGGAGGACAGTATTTTATCCGGTGACATTCCGAATACGTTGAGGTATTGCGGGAAACTGGTCGGAACGGAAGATTTCGGCGAATTGTGCGCGGATAAAGACGGCGGTTCGGCAAGCGGTTTTTACAGGCAATATATTTACGGTAATTATTCGTCCGCGACGTACAGGTCGGGCAACGGGCAGGACGCGGTAAAACTGGCCGGGGAGGCAATGTCGGGAGTGGCGGGCTTCCCTGTTCCGAATGCGTACGGCACCCTCGCCGTTATAGTCGGGGAGGCGGAAGATGCGGAGACGGCTCGATTGCTTCTCGAAAAGATAGCGGTAATAGTTCCGTCGAATAACGAAAAAGAAATAAAATACTATAACGCAGTTAAAAAGGTTTTAGGAGATTGACGTATGAATAAAATTGTGAAGGAAGCTCTGACTTTCGACGACGTGCTGCTTATTCCGGCGGCATCGGAAGTTTTGCCTGCTACGGTTGATTTGCGCACCAGTTTATGCAAGGGTATAGATTTGAATATCCCTCTTATAAGCGCGGCTATGGATACCGTAACCGAAAGCAAACTCGCTATCGCTATTGCTCGCGAGGGCGGGTTGGGCATAATTCATAAAAATATGAGCATCGAAGAGCAGGCTTCTCAGGTTGACAAAGTCAAAAGAAGCGAGCACGGCGTTATTACCGACCCGTTCCACCTCACGCCCGAACAGCCCGTAAGTGCCGCCTGCGAGCTCATGGCAAAATATAAAATAAGCGGTGTTCCCATAACCCGCGAAGGCAAACTCGTCGGAATTCTGACAAACCGCGATTTGCGGTTCGAAACCGATTTCGAACAGCCTATTTGCAACGTGATGACCAAGGACAACCTCGTCACCGCGCCCGAGGGAACTTCTTTGGAAGAAGCTCAAAAGATTCTCGGAAAACATAGGATAGAGAAACTCCCCATCGTCGACAAAAAAGGCAATCTTAAAGGACTTATAACAATAAAAGACATTGAAAAGTCCATACAGTATCCCAATAGCGCAAGAGATAAAAACGGACGTTTGCTTGCAGGTGCGGCAATCGGCGCTTCGGTGGACGTTCTGGAAAGGGTAGAGGAACTCGTAAAAGCCAAAGTCGATATAGTTGTGCTCGATTCGGCGCACGGACATTCGGCGGGTATACTGAAAGCCGTTGAAAAAGTCAAAAACGCTTATCCCGATTTGCCTCTCGTGGCGGGCAACGTTGTCACTGCGGAAGCAACGCGCGCCCTTATGCAGGCGGGTGCGGACGTGGTAAAAGTGGGCATAGGTCCCGGCTCGATATGCACGACGAGAATAGTCGCCGGTATAGGTATGCCTCAGCTCACCGCCGTAATAGATTGCGCGGAAGAGGCGGACAAGCTCGGTAAACGCGTTATCGCGGACGGCGGCATTAAATATTCGGGCGACATAGTAAAGGCGATTGCCGCGGGCGGCAGTGCCGTTATGCTCGGTTCGCTGTTTGCGGGCACAGCGGAATCCCCGGGCGAACTTGAAATTTATCAGGGCAGAAGTTTTAAAACCTACCGCGGAATGGGCTCGCTTCCCGCAATGGCTAAGGGAGGCAAGGAGCGTTATTTCCAGGCGAATGCGAAGAAGTTCGTTCCCGAAGGAGTGGAAGGGCGCGTTCCTTACCGCGGCGCGCTTGCGGAAATAATATTCCAGCTTATGGGCGGTCTGCGCGCAGGTATGGGGTATACCGGTTGTGGCACTATCGAAGCTCTGCGCAAAAACGGCAGATTCGTTAAAATGACGGCGGCTTCCCTTGCTGAGAGTCACCCTCACGACATTTCGATTACGAAAGAAGCTCCCAATTATTCTCCTAAGAACTGATAATCAACGACCGCATAAATTTCTATGCGGTCTTAACTGATAATAAGAGGAAAATCAAATGCAACATCAGAAAGTTTTAGTGCTCGATTTCGGCGGTCAGTACAATCAGCTTATAGCAAGACGTGTAAGGGAACAGGGCGTTTTCTGCGACCTGATGCCTTCGGAAATGAGTATCGAAAAGATAAAAGAATATGACCCTATAGGTATAATTTTTACGGGCGGACCGAGCAGCGTTTACGAAAAAGACAGTCCGCAGATAGACAAAGCCGTTTTCGGACTGGGTATTCCCGTTCTCGGAATATGCTACGGCTGTCATCTTACGGCTCATTTGCTCGGAGGAAAAGTTGAAAGCGCGGTCGCTTCCGAATACGGCAAGACAGAAGTAAAATATACGCGCTCGCCGCTCACGAAGGATATGCCCGAAAAAGCGGTTTGCTGGATGAGTCACACAGATAAAATCACAAAACTTCCCGATGGCTTTTCGGTTATCGCAGAGAGCGATAATTGCCCGTTTGCGGCTTTCGGCGACGATAAGCGCAAGGTATACGGCGTTCAGTTCCACCCCGAAGTCAATCATACGCAATATGGTACTCAGCTTCTTAGAAATTTCCTTTACGAAGTGTGCGGCGCGGTAGGCGACTGGACCATGTCAAACTTCGTGCATAACCAAATCGAAACGCTTAAAGAGAAGCTCGGAAACAAAAAAGTTCTCTGCGCCATGTCGGGCGGGGTCGATTCCGCCGTCGCCGCAACGCTTATACACAAAGCTGTTGGCGATAATCTTACCTGCGTATTCGTGGACCACGGACTTTTGAGAAAGTACGAAGCGGACGAGGTAATGTCCGTATTTAAAGACGGGCTGGGTATGAATCTCATCAAGGCGGACGCCGGGGAAGTTTTCCTAAATAAACTAAAAGGCGTTACCGACCCCGAGAGAAAACGCAAAATCATCGGTGAGGAGTTTATCCGGGCTTTCGAGACCGAATCGAAGAAAATAGGCAAGGTCGATTTCCTCGTTCAGGGCACAATTTATCCCGACGTTATAGAGAGCGGAAAGGGAAAAAGCGCCGTCATAAAATCGCATCACAACGTTGGAGGACTCCCCTCGGTAGTCGATTTCAAGGAGATTATAGAGCCCCTCAGAGACCTTTTCAAGGACGAAGTAAGAAAGGTCGGTTTCGAGCTCGGGCTTCCTAAAAGTGTGGTAATGCGTCAGCCGTTCCCGGGTCCGGGGCTCGCTATCCGTATTATGGGCGAAGTGACCGAAGAAAAATTGGAAACTTTGCGCGACAGCGACTATATTCTTCGTACGGAAATCGCAAAAGCGGGACTTGACGAAGAAATCTGGCAATATTTCACCGTGATTACAGACAGTAAGACGGTTGGCGTTCAGGGCGATTTCAGGACTTATGAAAACGTCATCGCAATTCGCGCCGTTACTTCGCTTGACGCAATGACGGCGGACTGGGCGCGCATACCCTACGATGTATTGGAAATAATTTCCAACCGTATCGTCAACGAAGTGAAACACGCTAACCGTATCGTTTACGACATAACGTCCAAACCCCCCGCAACCATAGAGTGGGAATAAAATAGGATTCCTCGGTAAGCCTCGGAATGACATTATTGTCATTCCGAGGCGTTATTTTGTCACACCGGGTAAGCGTACCTTATGTCGTCCGCGCCGCAGTCCTCGGTTATTTTAATCCTTAGTTATATGTAATTGTAAGCCGTAGCTCTTCTTCATTCCGAAATTTGGCTCTCCGTCATTTCGGTTAGCGATTTGTCATCCCGAGCGAATTTTCCTTTTGTCATCCCGAGCGACGCGAGGGAACAGATGTTTCGCTGTCGCTCAACAAGACATTGGTGCGGCTTCACTGTCGCTCAATATGACAAGCGTCATCAAAGTGGGGAACGGTGTCAACATGGCTTGCGGAGTCATCATTGCGAACGTTGTCGATTTGACGGCGTTTCTTTCTGAACGCAGCGAAGAATCCGCACTTATACGGAACTCAAAGCAATATAATATAAAACGGGTTAAGGTTTTCCCTTTTGTTGTAAAATTTTGGTAAATTTACGGCGGAGGGGAATTTATGTTTTAAAGTTGATTTTTTAAAATGCGTATGATATACTTAATTATTGTATGGCGGATTTCAAAACGGTCAAGAACTTAATATCTTCTCATCGCGAACCCGATAAAAAGTTTTTTCTCGACCTTTTGGACGGTGATAAGCAAAAGGCTTTCGAGGACGAACGTATCTGCGCCGTTATGCTTATGCTTAAAGCGTTGTATCTCGCAAAACTGAGAAAGAAAATCGCGGATACCCGCGCGGAAAAGGAGAGAATAAAAGGCGCTCCCGACTATAATGCTGAAAGCTATCGCAGAATTCTTGAGCTTAATGCGGAAATCGCGGAATACAAAGCGGGCATGCAAAAATATAAGCCGTTTTTCGAGGAACCGTATTTTGCCCGCATGGACGCGGTCGACGATAAAGAGGGGTATAACAGTTATTATATCGGCAAACACGGTGACGAGGGGCTTGAAATAATAGATTGGCGCGCGCCGCTGGCAAGAAAATATTATCAGAAAAGCCGCACCTCTTTTTCCATAAACGAATACGATTATAAACTCGTGCTTCGCAGAGCGCTCAGAACGGGCAACGGTAAAGTGCTCGATTTCAAAAACGAATATCTTTCACTTGACGGATATCTTTCCGAAGAGGAGATAGGCGGCAGAGACGAAGCGCTCGTTTTTGACCCCTTTTTGCGGGAGATTCTGCGCACGCGCAAGGAAAAACGGGAAATCTGCGACATAATAGAGACTATTCAGGAAAAGCAGTTCGAAATAATAACTCTGCCCGAGAGGGACGAGTTTGTTTTGCAGGGGGTTGCCGGCAGCGGTAAGACCATGATACTTCTGCACCGTCTCTCCTATATAATGTACAATAACGAAAACGTGAAGCAGTCGGATGTTCTGGTAATCACTCCTTCCGATTCTTTCAATGCGTTTATCGACGAGCTTTCCGCGGTGCTCGAACTGGAAAAAGTCAGAACCAGCACCCTCGGCGATTATTTCGTGAACTTATTGAAGAGCGTCGGGGTGGACGTGTCGGCAAAAGTCGATTACGAAGCGGACGTGCCGCGCGAATATGCCGAATATATATATTCGGGAAAGTTCGGGCGGGATGTCGACAATAAACTGGCTAAAATTTTCGACGGGATTTACGGGCTTTTCGCTTCGGAAGACTGTCGCTCGATGGTGGAAGCCGTTAAATCGGCTTGCGAAAGGCAGATTGCCGAGTATGAAAAAATAAAGAATGCCGGTCTCAGGATAAGGCGTTGCGTTCTCGGCGAAATAAAGGCAAAGACGGACGGGGGACTGTATTATACCAAACAGTTCAGACATATGTTCAACTGTGTGTTGGACGTCAACGAATTTTTGCATATAGTTGCCGAGGACGAGAGAATGAAAGGCTACGCATATTTTTACAGGCAATTTCTTTCTTTTTATAAATCGGCGGCTTTTCTGCGCAGATATTCGGCGAAAATCTGTCTGAACGCAGTAGAGGATTTAAAACAACTCAAAGTTTCCGTGGAGAAAGAAATTTCCGACTTAAAGCGGTATAAAACGAGAATAGGCGAAACGGAAACCTTAACTTATGCCGAGGGAATAGAGAAGCGCGAAAATCTGAAAAAGGAGATAGACGCCGCAATATGTCGCGTTGAAAGCATTTCGGATGCGTTTTTTACCGTCTGCGATTTTGCCGACGTATTAAGAGGCGAAAATTATCTTGTAGCTATCGGCAAGTGCGAGAATACGCACGATATTCTTAGGTTTTTCAATCGCGAAATCATAAAGAAAGCCAAACAGCGGTTTATGCTTGCGGCGAGACCGCTCTTGAAATGCGACGCGTTCGCGCTTTGCTATATTCTCGTAAAACTCGGCTTTAATCTGTCCCCCAAATATTCGTTTATTTTTGTGGACGAGGGGCAGGATATATCCCCCGCCGAATACGAGGTTATAAGAAAAGTTAACGACAGGGCAGTTATAAATATCTTCGGGGACCTTAAACAGAACGTAACAAAATATCGCGGAATCAAAGATTGGTCGGAACTCGGATTTAAAACATATTCTCTCGACCTCAATTACCGCAACACCAATCAGATAGTAGAATATGTTTCCGAAAATCTCGGAATACAAATGAGGGCGATAGGTTTCGACGGCAGCGAAGTGGAGCATATTCCCGCCCGCTCGGCGAGTGCCTGGCTGTCCTCCAAAAACGGGCTTAAAGCCGTAATATGCGCCGACGAACGGCTTGAAGAGTTCGCCCGTAAGAGCTATAACGTCGTGAGACGTACGGGTAAGATTTCCAAGACGAAGATAAACGTGATGACGGTGTACGAGAGCAAGGGGCTCGAGTTTACGGCGGTTGTCGCGGCATTAAAGGGAATGACGGACAACGAGAA
This sequence comes from uncultured Eubacteriales bacterium, assembly GCA_949747905.1. Taxonomy (GTDB): domain Bacteria; phylum Bacillota; class Clostridia; order Christensenellales; family Borkfalkiaceae; genus Coproplasma. The sequence goes on along the minus strand of CATKEF010000027.1, from coordinate 22,874 downwards.
ATACATCGCCTGCACGAGAGCGCTGAAAGAACTTGCCGTTACGGACGATTGAGAGCGAAACGCCGAAAAAGCGTTTCGCTTTTTAATTTTCACAAAACGGTCAATAATTCGGAGGCGATAATTGCGCGGGAGACTTGCAAACAGTGGTAAAAAGTGGTATAATCAAAGGACGGACATTGCGGAAAAGAGGTGCTGATATGGCTAATAAAACCAAAAACCCCGTTGATACTATTGAAATCGAGGGAGAGCTTTTAAATACGGTCGGATATGCGACTTATTATTGCAGACAGCCGCTTTTTACGTCTTTCAGAATTTTCAATCGCGGCGGCGAAAGCGTCAGGGGAATAACGGTAAGCATTACGGGCTCCACTCCGCTGATTCTGCCCTACGAAATGAATATAGAGGAAATTCCCGGGGAAAGCAGCGTGGAGGTGTCCGCGAAAAACCTTCTTAACCCGAAAGAACTTGCCGAGATAGAATCACCTTCCGCGTGCGGAGTTTTCGTAAAACTTACGTGCGGCAAGGAAACAATATGCGAACTGGGCGCAGACGTGCTCGCTCTGCCCATAGACTGTTGGTGCGGGCTTTCCGGAAATGCGGAAATGCTCGCGTCGTTCGTGCGTCCGAAAATGGCGGACTGTCAGAAAATTCTGGCGGAAGCGGGACTTCAACTCAAAACCTGGGGATATTCTTCCGAGTTTTCGGGTTATGCTGGCAACGATAAAAACGGAGTAAGAAACGCGGTCGCTTCCGTGTATGCGGCGGTTCGCCGTCTGAATACCGAACGTGAAAGCGCAGGGGATATGTCGGGAATAACTTCCGCGGGCGATATTTCGCGCATAGTTACGGATAAATCGGCTACGCCTTTGGAGCTTGCCGTTTTCTGCGCAAGCGCGTTGGAGGCGGCAAAACTCAATCCGGTTATTCTTGTCGGCAAAGAAAAAGTCGCCGTCGGCGTATGGCTTTACGAAAGCTGTTTCTCGTCGGCTACGCAGGACGATATGCTTCTTATCGGCAAATATATGTCCGAAGGCGTAAACAATCTCACGATATTCGACGCGGACGACGTGTTCGCTCATAAGAATGCGAGTTACGCTACGAGCGAAGCGCACGTATACAACGGTCTTTTATCATCCGAATACGAGGTGTGTATAGACGTAAAACGTTGTCGCGTCGGGGGAATTTTTCCTCTGCCCTTGAAGGTCAGGACGGCGGGCGGATACGAACTTCTTGCGGACAAGCAGTTTTCTTACGACGAAAAGCCGCAGGAATTCACCGATACTTCCAAATACGAATACGACAAAAAAGCATCTAAGGGTACGACATGGCAAAGGCGTCTTCTCGATTTGTCGATGCGCAACAACCTGTTGAATTTCAGATACGGGCGCGACTGTCTGCATATTCTGAATGCGGATTTGACCGCATTTTGCGAGCAGACGGAAAAAAGCGGTAAATACAACCTTCTTCATAACGAAACGCAACTGAAAACGCCCGTTAATTTCGGCGACAGCGCGGAGGTGAAAAATCTTTCCGAGCTTATACGCATAGAGATGAAGGCAGGGAAAATCCGCTGTATCTGTTCGCCCGAAACGCTTGCCGAAACTGCGGCTACGCTTATACGAAAAACGCGGTCCGCCGCCGAAGAGGCGGGCGCGAACACTCTTTTTCTCGCGCTCGGTTTTTTAAAGTGGCGTTTTGCCGACGAAAAAGAGGAAAAATACGCGCCGATAGTTCTTCTTCCCGTGACCCTTAAACGTATGAAAACGCAGGGCATTCTTCTGGAAGCGGGAGAGGAATACGAAGTCAATACCACGCTTTTGGAATTTCTTAAACAGGATTTCGGAATCGACGTGCGCGGCGTCGACGGCAAGGGGCTTTCTCCCAAAGAAATACTGGCTGTATTCCGCGCCAAAACCGCGAATATGAAAGGGTGGCAGGTGTACGAGGATATATATCTTTCTCAGTTCACTTTCGCGCGTTACGCCATGTGGGCGGACGTTAAAAACAATTTACAGCTTTACGCCGCGAATCCGATTATCGGAAGTCTGATGACGAACACCAATATGCTTGCGGACAATAAACTATCCGGAGCGTCGGAGGACGACTGCGACCCGTGCGAAGTGCTCGTACCCCTTCCCTGCGACAGCGCCCAGTACGAGGCGGTTGCAGAATCGGCGAAAGGTACCACTTTCGTTCTGCACGGACCTCCCGGAACGGGCAAAAGCCAGACTATAACAAATATTATCGCCAACGCGGTAAACGGAGGCAAACGCGTCTTGTTTGTCGCCGAAAAGCAAGCTGCGTTGCAGGTGGTCAAAAAACGTTTGTCGGACATAGGAATAGGCGAGTTTTGTCTTGAACTGCATTCGGGAAAATCCGCGGATAAAGCGGAAATAATACGGAACATAGAAAATACGTTGACCCTGACTTCCGAGTTTGACGGCGAAAAGTTCGCAGATACAGGCGCGAGAATAAAAGACGTTCGCGAGAGCTTGCGTGCGCCGCTTGCCGCGCTTCATAAAAAACGCAGACTGGGCGTATCCGTTTACGAGGGAATAGTCTATTATCTTAAAAACAAAAACGCGCCAGAACTTGTGAATATCGAGAGCACTTTCTACGATTCGCTTACGAGAAAAAAACTCGAAGACTGCGAAAACATGCTTACTACCGCTCAGGCGGCGGCGAAGGAGTGCGGAGGGGTTTACCGTTCGCCTTTTTCCGAGGTCAGGCTTGCAGAGTACTACGAAAAGACGAAAAGCTCGGTTTTGTGCGCCGCCGAAGTCGTGCTCGCGGAACTCAAACATCTCAAAAATTATCTCGGCTTATTCCTTGAAACGTTCAATCAGAAAATAAGCAAGTTCACGTATAAAAAACTCGAAAATCTCATTTCCGTCGCAACCGTTCTTTCGGGGGGCGGTCTTTCGGAGTTTTTCGAGTGCGACGAAGAACAGCTTTATAAATTTTACAACGCCAACCTGCGTTACGACAGTGAAGTCAAACACTGGCTCAAACATTTTAAGTGCCTGCCCGATATTTCCAGACTTTCGGACGATATAGAAAAGGAACTGGATAACTGGGGAGAAAATTACCGTTCGTCAAGAACGCTTCTTAACGTGCTCAAACGTATAAACCGTTGCGCCAAAGAGCCCGTGAAACAGAAAGACGAACTGGAATGGATTAAGAGAGCTTACGAGATAGAGGAAGCCAAAAAGAGAATTCTCTCCAATACTGGGCTGAGCTCCGGCTTTGTAGGCTTCGGCGGGTTGAACGATAAAAAGCGCGAGGAGTTCATGCGTCCTCTTTACGAGCTGCATTCGCTCTGCGCCGAAATATTTATGGACTATAATGCGGACGCTTTCAACAGCGTCTGCGTTACTTCGGTGAGTGGTACTTTAAAACCGTTGCTTACGGGGCTTACCTCGGCGGCGATAGCTTTTTTAAAGAGCGCCGATTATTATCTGAAAACCGTTAAAGCCGACAAATCGGTTTATTCGGACGAAGATTTGTTTGAATGCTATACGGCAAAATGTACCGCTATTATCGATAATATCGATATGCTTCCGGCTTGGTGCATGTACAAGGCTACGGCGAAAAAGCTGAACGACAGCGGTCTCACGTTCATGACCGACGCTATGGAAAACGGAAGAATCAGCGGCACGCAGATACTTGCCTCCTTCCGTAAAAACGTTTACCGCAATTTCATTCAGACCAATATCCCCGCCGACGAGCATCTTTCCACATTCTCGGCAAGCATACTTGACGAAAACTCTGTTGGTTTTTCGCAGCTTCTCGAAGAGTTTTCCGCGCTTACGCGCGAAAAAATACGCGCCGGACTTATCGCGCGGCTTCCGTCTATGGAGACTGAGGGAACGCTTGCGCTCGAACTTATGTCTTTCCAGCGCAGCATAAAGGGAAATCTTCGTTCGCTCAATCTTCGTTCGCTGTTTTCCGATATACCCGAACTTATGAAAGTCGTCGCGCCCTGTATGCTTATGAGTCCGGGTACGGTTTCGCAGTATCTTCCGCCCGACCCGGAGCTGTTTGATTTGGTCATTTTCGACGAGGCATCGCAGCTGCCTACGTGCGAGGCGGTTCCGTCGCTTGCAAGGGCGAAAAGCGCGATTATCGTCGGCGACCCCAATCAGATGCCGCCCACGTCGTTCTTTATGGGTACGGGACAGGACGACGACCATCCCGAAGCGGAAGATTTGGAGTCCGTTCTGGACGACTGTCTCGCCCTGGGTATACCCGAAAAACGTCTTGTATGGCACTACCGTTCCAAACACGAAAGCCTTATCGCTTTCTCGAATATTACTTATTATTCGAGCAAACTTTGCACTTTCCCTTCGCCCGACGCGTTGGACAGCAAGGTGCGTATGAGATATATTGAAAACGGCGTCTACGAACGCGGTTCCACAAAGTGCAACAGAGAGGAGGCGGAAGCGCTTGTGGAGGAGGTCATCAGGCGGTTAAAAGACGAAAAGCTTCGCCGTTCCAGTATAGGAATAGTTACTTTCAGTACCCCTCAGCAGGTCTACGTGGAAAAACTTCTGAATAAGGCGATATATAAACACGGACTCGAAGAGACGGCGTTTGAAAGAGAGGAGCCGCTGTTTATAAAGAATCTCGAAAACGTGCAGGGCGACGAGAGGGACGTGATTCTGTTTTCGGTATGCTACGGACCCGACAAATTCGGCAGAATTTCTCTTAACTTCGGACCGTTGAACCAATTCGGCGGATGGCGAAGACTCAACGTTGCGGTATCGCGTGCAAGGGAGGAAATGATAGTTTTCTCCTCTATGCGTTATTCGATGATAGACTTATCGCGAACAACGTCGCGCGGGGTTGCCGGTCTTAAAGCCTTTTTGGAGTTTGCCGAAAAGGGCAGAACCAATATATCGGTGAAGAGCGACGATATTATAATCAACCGTCAGGGAATAGGCAGGTTTGTAGCGGAGGAATTGTCGAATTACGGTTACGAATGCCGCTGCGACGTCGGCGTTTCCGATTTCAAGATAGACGTTGCCGTTGCCGACCCCAAAAACAAACGCAATTTCATTCTTGCGATTCTCTGCGACGGAACGAGCCGATTTTCTGTAAAAGACCGTTCGGTTATGCAGGTGCAGACTTTAAAGCGCAACAACTGGAGCGTTTACAGACTGTATGCCATTAATTTTTTCAATAATCCGAAGCGGGAAATTAAGAAGATAAAGGACTTTCTCGATAAACTCACCGCGGAAGCCAGACCTACCGCTATAAGTTTCAAAAAAGCATACCGCGCCGTAAAAGCGGAGGCAAAGGACGTTGACCCCGCTTATATTCTCGGCGGCGAAAACGACGCGGAGATAATTAAGTTGCTTAAAGCGGTCGTTTCCGCGGAAGAGCCTGTTTCGACGCAGTTTTTGATGAAGAGAACGCTGTCGTTATTCGGAATAACGAAGTACGGCATAAAACTGGAAAGCAAGTTGCGCAGTCTCATAGACAAATGCGCATTCGAAAGCGCCGAAATGCTCGATAACGTATATTATTTCAAAAACGATAAATACGGGACGTTCGACAGATACCGCGTGGAAGAAAATACGGCGCTTCGTTCATCCGATACGGATTATACCCCGTACGACGTGATATCGCTTGTCCGTGGTTTGCTGTTGAGTAAAGTCAGCATATATGCGGACGAACTTATTCCGGCAGTGCTGAAAGAGCTTAAAGTTCCCCGTTCTTCCGATAAACTTGTGTCGTTCGTTTCCTCATGTATTGACGAGGGTGTGAGGCGTGGACTTTTTATCCGCAGTATCTCGGATAAAATATCTCTGGCGTGACAAAAAATCGGTATCGAAAAAGCCGCTTGCGCATTTTAAGCACAAGCGGCTTTTATCGTATTTGCTTATAAATTTTCGAGTACGTCGTTCATATCGTATCGGCCAGAGGGTTTGCCCGAAACCCATTTTGCCGCTTTAAGTGCGCCTGCGGCAAATACTTTTTTGGAACGTGCGGAGTGGGACAGGGTGACGATTTCGTCTTCGCCGGCAAATATTACGTCGTGTTCGCCTACGATTGTTCCGCCGCGCACCGCGTGTATGCCTATTTCGTTGCCGCGTTTTCCGATTATTCCCTCTCTGCCGTACATATAAGGCTTCTTTTCGCCGAATGCCGAATTTGCGCTGTCGGCAAGCATAAGCGCGGTTCCGGAAGGGGCGTCCGCTTTGCGGTTATGGTGTTTTTCTACGATTTCGATATCGAAGTTTTCGCCGAGCGCTTCCGCTGCCTGTTTTACGAGTTTTACCAGAAGATTGACGCCGACAGAGAAGTTCGCCGTTCTGAAAATCGCCGCTTTCTCAGCGCATTCGTCAATATATTTAAGGTCGCTTTCCGAATACCCTGTGGACGCGAGAACAAGGGCGCATCCGTTTTTTACAGCCCACTCGGTTTCGCTTTTCAAAACTGCGGGGGAGGAAAAATCGATTATTACGTCCGCTTTTTCTTTAATATCGTTAAACGAGGCATATACGGGCACCTTTATGTTTTCGGGTGCGTGTAAATCCACGCCGCACACAACTTCCGTTTCAGGGTCTGCTTCCGCAAGCGCAAGCACGTTCGAGCCCATTTGTCCGCCTATTCCGCAAATTATCAATTTAATCATATTGTTTTCAACCCCGCTTTTTTCATTGCGTTCAATAAAATTTCTTTGGTCTTTTTTTCGAGCTCGGTAAGGGGGGAACGCGGTGTGCCCGCGTCGAAGCCGAGCATATTGTATGCCGCTTTGATAGGTATCGGATTGACTTCCAGGAAACATGCGTCTTCAAGGGGAAGCAAAAAGTCCTGAACTTCGTTTGCTTCGGCGAGCTTGTTTTCCTGTACAAGGTCGTACATCTTTTTGACGAGCGCGGGAGCAATATTGGAAGTTACGGAAATCAACCCCGCTCCGCCGATTGCAAGCATGGGAAGATTAAGAAAATCTTCTCCAGAATAAAGTTCCATTTTTCCGCGTATGCGCCGCATGGTTTCGCACACCTGCGCCATATTGCCGCTCGCCTCTTTTATCCCCGCCATATTCGGTATGTAAGACAGCCTTTCAACTGTTTCGGGAAGTATGTTTACAGCCGTCCTCGAAGGAACGTTGTATGCGATAACGGGTATATTGACAGCCGAACATATCGCTTCGTAATAATTGTAAAGTCCGCTTTGAGTGCATTTGTTGTAGTATGGCGTAACCGCTAAAATACCGTCCGCACCCAATGCTTCGGCGCGTTTTGCTGCGGCTACGGCTTTTGCCGTGTCGTTGCTTCCCGCTCCGACTATTATTTTGATTCTTCCGCGTGCCTTTTCGACGGCATATTGGATAGTGGCGGTTTTTTCGGCTTCCGTCATAGTGGCGGGTTCCCCTGTGGTGCCGAGAACGACGAGCGCGTCCGTCCCGCCTTCTATCTGGTATTCTATCATTCTGCCGAATTCCAACAGGTTTACTCCGTCTTTTGTGAATGGAGTAATCATCGCCGTAGCGATTCCTTTAAAAAATCCTAACATAAAACCCTCTTTCCATTCTAAGCAGGTATAGTATTAAAAGTTACTTTTTGTTTTTTGCTTCTTTGAAACGACGTCAATCGTCCCTCGTTGTGAGATTATTTGTCTTTCCGAGGCTTGCCGGGGAATCGGATGTTTCGCTGCGCTCAACATGACGGGAAACCCAACATAAGTAGAAACTCAACATGACGGGAAACCTAACATGAGAAGAAATTCAACGTTATAAACGGACAACGACGAAGCGACTTAGTTGTCGAAATATCCTTTTGCCGCCAGAAGCTCTGCAAGGAGTACCGCGCCTCCCGCCGCTCCGCGGAGGGTGTTGTGGGAGAAACCTATGAATTTATAGTCAAACAGGTTGTCTTCTCTCAGTCTGCCGGCGCTTACCGCCATGCCGTTTTCGATGTTTCGGTCGAGTTTCGGCTGAGGGCGGTTGTCCTCTTCGAAATAATGAATAAACTGCGAAGGAGCGGAGGGAAGCGCCAGTTTCTGCGGTTCGCCCGAAAACTCCTTCCAACATTTTAAAATCTGTTCCTTTGTCGGCTTTGTTTTGAATTTTACGAAACATGCGGCGGTGTGCCCGTCGGAAACGGGAACTCTGAGACATTGCGCGGTAACTGCGGGAAACGAAGCGGTAACTATTTCTCCGTTTTTTATTTCTCCCCATATTTTAAGGGGCTCTTTTTCGCTTTTTTCCTCTTCGCCGCCGATGAACGGAATGACGTTGTCGATAATCTCGGGCATGGTTTGGAATGTTTTTCCCGCGCCTGAAATCGCCTGATACGTGCATACGGCTACGTTCTCCAACCCGAAACTTTTCAAAGGATGAAGGAGCGGAACGTAAGATTGAAGCGAACAGTTGCTCTTTACCGCAATGAAACCGCGTTTGGTGCCGAGGCGTTTTCTCTGCGCGGCTATGACTTCAATGTGTTCGGCGTTGATTTCCGGTATTACCATTGGAACGTCGGGGGTGAAGCGATGCGCGGAATTGTTTGAAACAACAGGACACTCCAGTTTCGCGTATGCGTATTCGAGTTCTTTGATTTCTTCTTTCGGCATGTTGACGGCGCAGAAACAGAAGTCCGCTACCGCGGCGATTTTCTCCCTGTCGGACGACGCGTCGTATACCGTCATATCTTTGAATTTTTCGGGCATAGGGCTTTCCAAATGCCATTTCTTTACCGCATTGCCGTAAAGTTTGCCTGCGGAGGCAGCCGAAGCTGCAAGGCAGACGACGTTGAACCAGGGGTGATTTTCAAGCAACAACAGAAATCTTTGTCCGACCATGCCTGTCGCGCCTATTACGCCGACGTTGTACTTTTTCATAATTAATAATCTCCGAATCGTCCGCTGTTGCGGATAAAATAAAACGGCGGTGCGCACACCTGCCGTAAAAAAGCAATTAGCGCAACACACGGCAGACCGGGCGGTCTGAACCTGAGTGACAGTCGCACAGGTGTTAACCCGTGCGCCCGATACGGTCAAAAGGCGGACCGTACCTCGGCGGCGATGTCCTTTCGTCGCAGCAGTAACGGAATTCCCTTTAAAATTCCACGGCTGCGGTTACTGATACCCGTCCGCTCCTCTAATTTACATCAATCTTATCACAAAGACCGGAGAATGTAAAGAAATTTGATGCGTTTGGATGCGTTAAAATTTTTTCGGACGCCGAAATATTTTGGTAAACGCCGATTAAAAGTAATTGACAACGCTTTTTTATTATAGTAAAATAAACAAGTACATTTGTAAGTACGCCCTTTGCGCTTCGGGTGCGGGGGATAAGATAAAAAAGGCGCTTTTTGGGGCGCCGTGCGGGCATTTGTTATGAAAACTTTGAAACTTAAATTAGGAATAATAATTTCTCTGGCGGTCGCGTTTTTGCTGGCGCTCGGTTTTTCTCTCGGTTTGTTCGTGGTCAACGCCGACAGAACGGTAAGAATCACAGGTTCGAACATCTTCATTACTTCGGGTAATGCTCAGGTAACCGCGCATAAAGAGGATACCGACGGATACGAAAACCCCGAATTTTACACAATGTTTGTTTTGCGTTCGGGAAGCGACGCGGTAAATTACAGAAAAAATCTTGCTTATTCCTGGTATTATTCCGACTCGACCGGGAGCGGAGAGAAGCAGAACGGTTTCTTCAATATGGAAATAGGTTTCGAAGAATTAGATTTCGTCAAAACCATTCTCACTTTCGAAAGCCAGCAGTTCTCCCAGACAAAGGACGAAAAAACAACCAATTATATCGTATTTACGGTTGCCGACGCGGAAGCAGGTACCGTCTACGCGTATATTACCGATAATCTCGAAGACGAAGCTCCCGCCAACGGACAGGCATTGAACGCTTCGCATATTTCCATTAAGTTTACCGGCAGAACGGACGGCGAATACGCCGTTTCGGTTTCCGACGGCTCGACTACCGTGACCGACGCGTTCGTAAACGTAGGCGGAACATACGCTCAGTATTCCTCGTCGTCCACCACGCCAGTTACGCCGCTTTCTTTCAAGGCGGAGTTCGGCGAAGGGGAAACTTCTTCCTCGGGTACGGTCAAAGTGGTGTTGTTCTCTCTCAACGGGCAGAGTTTCAGATACGGTTCCTTCGATAAGGTTACCTCTCCGACGAGTGCGAATCTCAAAAATTATTACGTTAAAAACGGCGAAAGATACGAAAGGGTCGCCAAGGACGCGGCTTTCGATTCCGAAACTCAGTACTATACTTACGATTCCAGTAAGGACGTAACGGAAAGCGGCGGCGAATATACGCTTGCAAACGGCTACATCAACGATGATATGCCCCCGGTGCTTTGTCTCAAAAAAGGCGTTTCGTATATCCGCGAGGGAAGGGAAATAAGTTTCGATTACGAGACGATTGATGTGCTTGCCTCGATGCCCGGCGAAACGGTATCGTATTTTATGCTTACCTATGACCAGGCGCGCAAGGCTGATTTCGATGCCGATAAATACGATGACGAGGAGCTGTTCAGACAGGTCAGCGACAGCGACGACCAGTATATGCTTCCTCACGCAAACCACTATAAACCTACCGAAAACGATATGAACGGTAAGGCTTTCGGCGAGAACTTCACGGCTACGGCTGCCGTCAAAGTTGCGCTGAAACTCACCGATACGACTTCGACGGGCGGACTTTCCGATTACGTTCTTCTCGACTGGTATGTCGAGGATCGGTATTTGCTTGAAATAAACAACAATACTTATATAGCCGTTGCAACGGACGAAAGCGGCGCGAAATTCTCTTACACCGACGATGAAACAAAGACGAGCGACGTAAACGCTCAATCTTGGGCGGAGAAGCTCGCAGCGTACCAGTCGGCTGTAAACGAAGCGGCGAAAGACCTCAAAGCGGGAAGCAAGAATTATTTCTATCTGCCTTCAGTGGAAAGTCTTTTGAGCGATAACGCCACCGCGTACGAAGATATGACTTTCGGTATTTACTATAAGACCGATAAGGATACCGGAAACAGCGGACAATCCGTTACGAGCAGAAAATACAACACTCTTGCAATCAACCTTACGAATGCGGGCAAATATATATTTACCGTATTTGCAACCGACGGCTCCGACAATTCGATGTATTATTATAAGGACGGAGAAGTCAAAAAGTTGGAATCGGGCGATATCTGGAATATGTATCACGACGACAGCGAAGACAATCTCAGAGATTATCTTCCCTGGTTCGAGTTTGACGTCAGTGTTTCCGAAATAAGCATAGAGGACCCCGGCGAGCGCGACACGGCTTATGTGGGTACCGAGTACAAGGGAGTAAGTTTCGATATAAACGGCGTATCATACGATACCGATTATCAGCTTTATCTCTTCCGCAACGATTTATACTATCAGGCAAATCAAGAGGCTCTCACTTATGACGAGTTTATGACCGGTAAAGACAAACTCTTTGCCGAGCACAGGGAATGGTTTACCAATATTCCCTCCAAGAACGATGCAACCATGACCGAGGGAAGCGAAGAGTATGAGGAATACAAAGATTACGAGTGGAATAATTCTTCGCTTACGTTTGTGCCTCAGGATGCGAATGCGTTCTATCTCGTAAAACTGACTGTTACGAGCAAGGACAACGGTCAGCAGAAGGACGTGGCTTATATGGGAATAAGCGCTGCTCCCAGAGTGCGCAATCTTGTCGGCGAGGATACCTGGCTTCAGGATAATATGACTTCCGTCATTCTTCTCTGCATTGCGGGCGCTTCGCTTGTGGGAATCGTTCTGTTGCTTGTGATTAAACCCAAGGATAAGGGCGATATAGACGTAACTTACGAGAAAGAGTCCAAAAAACGCAAATAATAGAAATTTGTTAGAAACACCCGCACGACGTGCGGGTGTTTTTTTGTGTAAAAATATGTGACAAAACACTTGACAAAAACTTTTTGCAAGTTTATTATATTATTATCATATGATTATGTATTCATATTTAAAAAAGGAGCAAACTAAGGTTATGGAAATAAAATGCAATGAAGAGGAATTGCACGAAGCGAGAATCAAGGCGGCTTTGTCGGCTATGCCCTCCGATGAAAAAACGGAGGAAATGGGCGCGCGTTTCAAAGCTCTCAGCGAGCCGATACGTCTTAAAATACTTATGGCGCTTTCGGTGGGGGAATTATGCGTGGACCATATCGTCGAAGCCGTCGGCGCAAATCAGTCGGCTGTTTCTCATCAGCTTAAAACTCTGAAAGACAATAAAATAGTTAAGTGCAGGAGAGACGGCAAAAACGTTTTGTATTCCGTTTCGGACGGACATATTCTGATTATGCTTGAAGTGGCGAAGGAGCATCTGGACTGTAATGAGTAATTCGTTTAAAATTGTAGGGCTCGACTGCGCAAATTGCGCGCGCGAGCTCGAAGAGGAAATTTCGAAAATAAACGGCGTAGAAAGCGTTACGGTCGATTTTATGGCATTGAAAGTCATAATCGACTGCGACGGTGAAACACTGTTAAAGGTTAAAGAGCTTTGTAATCGGTTTGAGGAAGTCAAAGTTGTGGAGGATGTATCGGCGAAATCAGGCGACGAGAAAATCAATATTACGGGACTCTGTTGTGCAAACTGCGCAAGGGAGCTTGAAGAGGACCTCAACAAAATCGATGGCGTTACTGCGGCGGTGGACTTTGTCAACGGACATATTATCTTGGGGTCGCAAAATGCCGAAGCTCGTGAGAAAGCGCTGTATACAGTTTCGCATTTCGAAGACGTGAAAATCGTTACTGATAAGCCCGTCAAAAAAAGCGTTTTTAAAGAGCACCTGAAAGATATTATTTTGGTTATGATTTCGGCGTTGTTTTTTCTGCCTGCACTCGGAATGGAGCTTGCCGGAATATACGAAAACAATGTTGCCGCGAAAATAACGGGATACGTGTTCTACGGCATCGCTTTTCTTGCGGTCGGGCATAGGGTGCTTATAAATACCGTAAAGAATATTTTAAAAGGTAAAGTTTTCGATGAAAATTTTCTTATGACAATTGCGTCACTAGGCGCGATTCTTCTGGGAATTTTTGCGGGAGACGGGTTTGCCGAGGGCGTTGCGGTAATGTTTTTATATCAAATAGGAGAACTGCTGCAATCGCTTGCCGTTGGTTCTTCTCGTGATTCGATATCTTCATTGATGGACTTAAAAAGCGATACCGCGACTTTGCTTTCAGACGGCGGGCAGAGGGTTGTTTCGCCCGAAACACTTCAAATCGGCGACAAAATTTTAATAAAGAACGGAGAGAAAGTGCCCGTCGATTGCAGAATAACAAAGGGTACGGGCGCGCTCGATATGAAGAGTCTCAACGGCGAATCTCTGCCGAGGGAGGTAAGCACGGGTGATGAAATTCTTTCGGGAAGCATAAACGTCTCGGGAGTTCTCGAAGCGGAGGTTATAAGGGAATATAAAAATTCTGCGGTAGCGAAAATACTCGAACTCGTCGAAAATTCCACTTCGCGTAAAGCGCAGTCGGAAAAATTCATCACAAAATTCGCAAAGTATTATACGCCTGCTGTATGCGTCGCGGCGGTTTTGCTGGCGGCATTGGTCCCCACGGTTATCTGCGCGGTGAACGGCGCATATATATGGGAAACTTACAGACAGTGGCTGTATACTTCTCTGAATTTTCTTGTAATCTCATGTCCGTGCGCGCTTGTGATTTCCGTGCCGCTTTCATACTTCTGCGGTATAGGCAAGTGTGCGAAATCGGGTATTCTCGTCAAGGGTTCGACCTGTCTCGACGCATTGGCTACGGCGACGGTAGCCGCGTTTGACAAGACGGGGACGTTGACCGAGGGGACTTTCAAGGTCGTCGGCTACACAAACGAAAAAGCGCTTCATCTTGCCGCCGCCGCGGAAAAGTTTTCGGCTCATCCGATTGCTGCGGCGTTTGCGGAAATAAAAAGCGAGTATACCGTGTCGGAAGCGGAAGAGGTTGCAGGCAAGGGTATCAAGTGTATTTGCGACGGTAAAACGCTTTTGGTTGGCAACGGAAAATTTCTTTCGGAAAACGGCATCGAATTCGTAAAGAAGGAGAGCGTTTCCACCCTCGTTTACGTGTCGTTGGGCGGCGAATATGTCGGTGTTATAGAGATAGACGACAAAATCAAAGACGGAGTCAAAGAGGCTTTGAACGAACTCGGAAAATCGGGAATAAATTATAAAGTCATGCTTACGGGCGACCTTCCCGAACGTGCCGAAGCGGTCGCGTCCGAAATCGGACTCGACGGCTACGAGGCGGCGCTTCTGCCCGACGGTAAACTCGAAAAGGCGCTTGCGCTTAAAGAAAAGGGCGGACTCTTGTATGTGGGCGACGGTATCAACGACGCTCCCGTAATGACTGCGGCGGATTGTGCGGTGTCAATGGGTAAAGTGGGTTCGGACGCGGCGATAGAGGCGAGCGACGTTGTTCTTGTTTCCGATAAAATTTCCCTTTTGCCGCGAGGCAGAAAAATAGCCAAACGCACGCGCACTATCGTAATGCAGAATATAATTGCGTCTCTGACGGTGAAATTTGCCGTTATGGCGCTCAGTATTGCGCTTCCGGCGTTTCCGATGTTCGCGGCGATAATAGCCGACGTCGGTGTAATGCTTGCTGCCGTTTTCAATGCGTTGAGAGTAAATATCGGCTGACGGCGCATAGAAGCCGTGTCGCTCTTGATACTATCCCGTCACCCAAAGCGAAAATTTAATCATCCCGGCGGCGGTTCCGTCGCTGAGCTGTTACACATAGTATATTTTTGCCACTCTGAGCATATCTTTGTCATCCTAAGCTTAGCGAATGGTCCCTCGCGTTGCTCGGGATGACAAAAGTATTCGGGATGACAAAACGGTTATATGTGACGAAGCATTTACATATGATAAAACGATTCGTGCTAACGGAAAAAGCTGTGGATGACGTTTCTTGTCATGTTGAGCGTCAGCGAAACATCTGTTACCTCTCTGCGCTTGGAAGAAGAGACGGCTTGGGATGACAATAACGGTAGTTTAAATTCCGAAGAACTTTAATAATGCACAAAAAATGAAAAATATTTCAGACAAAATTCGACAAACGTCGTTCAAACGTTTGCCGAATTTTTCGTTGTGTGATAAAATGTGATTAACAAGTGAAAAGCTCAGCCCCCGCGGGGGCTCTTTGCCGTTTTTGCAACGGCAAAAGGCTGTTACTTGAAATCAACGGAGGATTTTTCAATGAGCGAAATGGACAAGAACACCGAAGTCGAAGAAGCTGCGCCCGAAGAGGTTGCGGCTCCCGAAACTTCAACCGCCGAAACGTCGGTCGCGGGCAAAAAAGGCTTTAAAGCCGCTATGGACAACTACTTCGGCATAAGTAAGCTCGGTTCGTCATTCAAAGTGGAAATCTTTGCAGGTATCACTACGTTCCTTGCAATGGCTTACATTCTGGTTGTCAACCCTATTCAGATTACGGGACAGCTTGCAGACACAACGCTTGCCGCTTTACTGAGTCCGTCGGTATTTATCGCAACGGCTCTCGGCGCGGTCATAGGCTGCCTTCTTATGGCTTTCCTTGCGAAAATGCCGCTTGCGCAGGCTCCCGGTATGGGAATAAACGCTACCATAGGCGGTATGATTGGCGCGAGCGCGGCGTTCACTTATAACGTTACGTTCTCGTTCGGAAACGCTATGGCGATTACGTTCATAAGCGGTATTTTGTTCCTTGCCCTCACCGTTATTCCTATCGGTAAAGACAAGGAAACGGGTAAGCTCATCGGCATAAGAGAAAAGATTTTCGAAGGCGTTCCCGAGGCGATAAGAATCGCAATACCCGTAGGTATCGGTCTTTTCATTGCTTTCATAGGTATGCAGAACGCAGGAATTATCGTAACCAACGGCTATACTCAGGTCGGTTTGGTTGATTTGACAAACTGGAATTTGCAGTTGGTTCAGTGGGGTACGATAGTGGAAGGCGTGGTCATTCCCGACACGCCCACAATGATGTATGCGGCAAAGACAGCTATTGTGTGTCTGATTTCGCTTATTTCAATAGGTATATTCTCGCACTATAAAATCAAGGGTTCCGTTATTCTCGGTATGCTTCTCGCGACAATAATTGCTATCCCCATGGGCGTTGCGGACGTATCCGTTCTCACCAACGGCGACAACTGGAAATTCTGGGAAAAGTTCGGTAACTTCTTCTCCATGGATGCAAATAACGGCGGTTCGTTCCTCGCGGCGTTTACTTCCGGTTTCAGCTTCCCCGAAGGCAGCGTGTTCACAATTATCGTTCTTATCATTACTTTCTGTATGTTGGATATGTTCGATACGATGGGTACCGTACTCGGTTGCTGCTCGAAAGCGGGACTTCTCGAAGCGAACGGCAAGCCCGTTAACTTCACCAAGACTATGCTTTCCGACTCCATCGCAACCTGTACGGGAGCTCTTTTGGGTACTTCCACGGTAACGACTTTCGTCGAGTCGGGTACCGGTATCGCGGCGGGCGGCAAGTCCGGTCTTACGGCTCTTGTCGTAGCGGGTTTGTTCTTCATCTCCATATTCATTCTTCCCGTATTCCAGTTCATTCCTTCGGCGGCAGCTGCGGGCGCTCTGATTTATGTGGGAGTTCTCATGATGAGTTCCGTTGTCAAAATCGATTTCACCAACCTTAAAGTTGCTATCCCCGCGTTTATCACCATAGTTATGATGCCCCTTGCTTATTCCATTACCGGCGGCATCGGTCTCGGAATCATTTCCTATGTAATCATAAACATCGTGTGCTACGTTGTGGATATCATCAAATACGCCGTTGTAACCAAGAAGGGCGGAGAAGCGGAGAAACCCAAGTGGCCTGTTTCCATCGTAACCGGAGTGATTACGATATTCTTCCTCATTTACTTCTTTGTTCCCACGACTATTTAAAATTTAGCGTATAAATTTTAAACCGCCGCTTGAAAAAGCGGCGGTTTTATGATATAATTTTATCAATAACGAAAGAGGTGTATAATATATGCTTGAAAAATACATTAAAGCCGCAAAGCGGGAAAACAAAGCCGATTTGGTTTTGAAAAACGCAACTTATCTTGACGTATTCACCGCAACCCTCAGAAAGGGCGATATCGCAGTTGTAGGCGAGAAAATTGTCGGCGTGGGAGAATACGACGGCAAAACCGAAATCGACTGCTCGTCTCTCGTTGTTCTGCCCGGATATATAGACGGACACGTGCATATCGAGAGTTCGCAGCTCTCTCCCGAAGAGTTTGCTTCGCTTATAGTGCCGCGCGGCACAACCTCTATTATCGCCGACCCGCACGAAATAACCAACGTGTGCGGAATGGCGGGTTGCGAATATATTGCAAAAGCTGCGGGCAACGTGCCTTTGGACGTTTTTCTTCAACTGCCCTCATGCGTGCCCGCAACTCCGTTCGAAACGAGTGGCGCCGTTTTGAGCGGCGACGATATAGCCGCGAATATAGATAACGAATATATTTTCGGTCTGGGCGAGTTCATGAATTATCCCGGAGTCGTCGGTTGCGACCCCGACGTTATTAAAAAACTCGAAGCGGCGCACTCTGTAAACAAAGTTATCGACGGGCATGCTCCTGCGGTTTATGGCAACGAGCTTAACGCATATCTTTGCGGCGGTATTACGACAGACCACGAGTGCGTTCTCAAAGAGGAGATAGAGGAGAAGATATCAAAGGGTATGTACGTCCATATCCGTCACGGTTCTTCGACGCAGAATCTCGGGAATGCAAACTATATTACGGACGCAAATATGCGCAGGTTCCTTTTGTGCACGGACGACAGGCATGCCGCCGATTTAAAAGAAAAAGGACATCTCGACGACGCGTTGAGAAAATTGGTAAAGGGCGGATTGGACCCGATACGTGCCGTAATATGCGCTACTTTGAACGCGGCGGAATGTTACGGACTGAAATTCAGGGGAGGTATAGCGCCTTTCTGGCTTGCCGACCTTGTTGCAGTGAATAACCTGAAAGATTTCAATGCCGTATACGTTGTAAAGAGCGGTAAACTCGTTGCGAAAGACGGAAAACCGCTTTTCGACACGTCATCGCGTTATCTGCCTGAAAACGTTCTTAACACCGTACATCTCAAAGAGATGAGAGCGGAAGATTTTATACTCACGCTCAAAGGTACGAAAGCCAAAGTAATGACTATAGAGCCGGGCGGCGTCGTGACGGGCTGCGAGATAGCGGAAGTGGAGAGCAGAGACGGCGACGTTGTACTTAACGGTACCGACTTATTGAAACTTGCGGTTGTGGAACGCCATAAAATGACGGGAAATATAGGCAAAGGACTTTTCAAAGGTTACGGTTTCAAAGGCGGAGCAATGGGCATAACTATTGCGCACGATTCTCATAATATTATCCTGATGGGCGACGACAACGAAAGCATGGCGCGCGCATGCAACCGTCTTAAAGAAATAGGCGGGGGTATGGTGATAGCGGAGAAGGGCGGCGCTGTTTATTCGCTTACGCTGGATATAGCGGGACTTATGTCGTCACGCAACGCGGAAGGGTTGCAGCACGACAGTCGCGAACTCATAGAACGCGCCCATAAAATGGGTGTTAAACGCGAGTATGAGGCGTTTATGTCGCTCGCCTTCCTTTCTCTTGCGGTAATTCCCAGACTCAAGCTCGTTGATAAGGGGCTTTTCGACGTCGAGAAATTCGCGTTTACGGATATAAACGCGGAATAAATTTCAATAGAGCTTTGAATTTTTCAGAGAGGTTGGCGAAAAATATTTCAAACAGTTAAATTGCGGCGGCGCAACGGGTTGCGCCGCCGCTGTTTTTTAAAAAAATGCAAAAACAGCGGAAATTCTTAAAAAAACGGTTTTACTTATTATCCGATTTATAGTACAATTGAAAGTGGGTTTTAATCATTATTATAAAGTCGGTTTTATCCGTGCTTATAATGGTTTATATATAATATAAAAACGGAAATTTTTTGAAGGTGTTATTATGGGACTTATTAAATATATCCTCGGAGCGGACAGCCGCAGCGCTCTTAAAAAGCTGAATAAACTTGCTTTGAAAGTCGAAGCGCTCGAACCGAAGTATTCCGCGATGACCGATGACGAACTCAAAGGTCAGACGGAGATTTTGAAGAACAGACTTGCGGCGGGAGAAACTCTTGATGAAATTATGTTCGACGCGTTTGCCGCGCTGAGAGAGGCGAGTTGGCGCGTTTTGGGCATGAAGCACTTCCATGTACAGATTGTCGGCGGTATATGTCTTCACCAGGGAAGAATTGCCGAAATGAAAACGGGTGAAGGTAAAACTCTCGTTTCCACTCTTCCCGCATATCTCAACGCGCTCGGAGGTAAGGGCGTGCATATCGTCACCGTCAACGATTACCTTGCAAAACGTGACGCCGAGTGGATGGGTAAAGTGCATAAATTCATGGGGCTTACCGTCGGCGTGGTCGTTCCCGGTATGGACGACGAGGAAAAGAAAAAGTCCTACGCATGCGATATTATTTATGCTACCAACAACGAACTAGGGTTCGATTACCTGCGCGACAATCTCAAAACATCTATTCCCGCAATGGTGCAGCGCGAACTCAATTACTGCATCATCGACGAAGTCGACTCAATATTAATCGACGAGGCGAGGACGCCGCTTATTATCTCGGGCAGAGGGGGCGCAAGTTCGCATCTTTATGAGGACGTGGATAAGTTCGTGCGCACTCTCAGAGGCGGTTTCGACGATGATAAAAAGGATGCGGAGAAGAATCTGCCTTCCCGTCGCAAAAAGGAACTCTCGGAGGAGGACAAAGCCGCTCAGGACAGGCTTGCCGCCGTTTTGGAGGAAATGGAGAACTGGGACTATATCATAGACAGAAAGGACAAGTCCGTCACCATTACCGAAAAAGGCGCCGAAAAGGCGGAAAAATATTTCCGTATAAACAACCTTGGCGACATAGAAAACGCCGATTTGAACCATCACATTCAACAGGCGCTCAAAGCGCACGAGTTGTTCCGTAACGGCGAGGAATATATCGTCGGCGAGGACGGCGAAATTCTCATAGTAGACGAATTTACCGGTCGTGTTCTGCACGGCAGAAGGTATTCCGACGGTCTGCATCAGGCAATCGAAGCTAAGGAACACGTCAAGGTCAAAGAAGAAAATAAAACTCACGCCACCGTAACTTTCCAGAATTATTTCAGGCTCTATAAAAAACTTGCCGGAATGACGGGTACTGCAATGACGGAAGAGGACGAATTCAGAACGATTTACTCACTCGACGTCGTTCCCATTCCCACAAACCGTCCCGTTCAGAGAGTCGATTATGCCGACATGATTTATTCGACGGTCGAAGGTAAAAAGAGAGCGATAGTAAACGAAGTTATAGAACGTCACGCCAAGGGTCAGCCGATACTTATCGGTACGGTAACCGTCGAGAAATCAGAGGAAATCGCAAGACTTTTAAGGCGTAACGGCATAAAACATAATATCCTGAATGCAAGGAATCACGAGCGCGAAGCGGAAATCGTAGCGCAGGCGGGAAGACTCAATGCCGTTACGATTGCTACGAATATGGCGGGACGAGGCACCGATATTCTTTTGGGAGGCAATGCGGAATACCTCGCAAAAAAACGTATGCGCGAGGAAGGGTATACGCACGAAATGGTGGAAGTGGCCATATCGTACGCCGACAGGGAATTTACGGAAGAAGAAAAGACGGCGCGTGCGCGTTATAAAGAGTTGTACGATATGTACAAGAAAGAGACGGAAGCGGAAAAACAGGAAGTCATCGCCGCAGGCGGACTTTGCATCCTCGGTACGGAACGCCATGAATCGCGCCGTATTGACAATCAGCTCCGCGGACGTTCGGGACGTCAGGGCGACCCGGGCGATTCGGTATTTTTCATTTCGCTCGAAGACGACCTTGCAAAACGCTTCGGCGGAGAAAGCATGAAAAAACTTTACGCCGTGTTCAAGGTTGACGAAGACCAGTGTCTGCAATCGAAAATGCTGACGAGAAGTATAGAGAACGCTCAGAAAGCCATAGAGGGCAGGAACTTCGGTATAAGAAAACACACACTTCAATATGACGAAGTCATGAACGAGCAGCGAAAGACGATATACGGCGAGCGTATGAAAGTTCTCAAGGGTGAGGACGTTCATGAGCAGATGCTTAAATATATTCCCGACTACGTTGCGAAAATCGTCGGCGAGACGGTGAACACCGAAGCTATGCCCGAAAAGTGGGACGAAGAAGCGCTTAACGAAGCGCTAGTCCAGAAGGTATATCCCGACGAGTGTACTTTCGTGATTACCCGTGAAATGCTTGAAAAATGGGACTACGAGCATGCGATTAATAAAATTTCCAAGGAAGTCATTAAATCGTACGAACAGAAAATTTTCAATATAAGCGAGATGACGGACGGTCAGGTCGACTATCATCAGGTTGAAAGGAACGAACTGTTGCGCGGCGTAGACAGACACTGGATAGACCATATCGACGCAATGGACCAGCTCCGCAAGGGAATAGGTCTGCGCGGATACGCTCAGCAGGACCCCGTTATTGCTTATAAGCAGGAAGGCTACGAGATGTTCGACGAAATGATTGAGCGTATCCAGACGATAACCATTTCCAGACTTCTTAAAGGGCGCATAGTGCGCGTGCAACAGCCTCAGAGACCTATTCCCGTCAGAAGAGATACTGCGCCTGTCGCAACCGAAAACGCCGGCGGAAACTCGGGAAACAGCGCTCCCCGGACTGACGGGGAAAAAAACGCAAACGGTGCCCCGACTGAGCGGAAGGCTCCCGCCGACGGTACGCCAGCAATCGGCGCCGCTCCTCAGCCGCCCAAAGATTTAATGGCAAACATCGGCGGCAAACAGCTTCCCAAAACAAACAAAACGGCAAAAATAGGCAGAAACGACCCCTGTCCCTGCGGCAGCGGTAAAAAGTATAAAGATTGCTGCTACTGGAACGACCATAAATAAGTCGCACATAGCAAATTGTGCAAACAGCGGCTGAGCCGCTCAAAATCACGGAAAGGCGTTGCGCGTAAGGGCGGACGATTTCGTGAGGAGATTTTATATGTTTAAAGCGGACGATTACAGATTGAGATTAAAATCGCTTTCGGACACATTGTCGGAGGCCAAGTATGCGTTGGATATCGACAATCTCGGTGCGCGTCTGGAGAAACTCAAAGCCGAGCAGGAACAGCCCGAAGTATGGCAGGACTTGGAAAAATCGAAAAAAATCGGCAGGGAAATTGCTTCGGTTGAGAGCAAGATGGACGCATACCGCGCGGGAGAAGGCGCGCTTGCGGACGCCTATGCTTTTATCGATTTAATCGAAGAAGCCGACGATGAAAGCCTTATTCCCGAGCTGGAAACGATGATTTCCGCCGCTGAAGCGGACATAGAGAATATGAGAATCCGCGCGCTGTTGAAAGGCAAGTATGACGCAAATAACGCCATTTTGAATCTTCACGCGGGGGCGGGAGGAACTGAGGCTTGCGACTGGACGCAGATGCTTTACCGTATGTATAACCGCTATTGCGAAAAGCAGGGTTTCAAGGTTACCGAACTCGATTTCGAGGACGGGGACGAAGCGGGTTTGAAGAGCGTTAGTTTCAAGGTCGACGGCGAGAACGCTTACGGATTTTTGAAAGCCGAAAAGGGCGTTCACAGATTGGTCAGAATTTCTCCGTTCGACAGTAACAAACGCCGCCATACGTCTTTTGCGAGTTTGGAGGTTATGCCCGAAGTCGACGACGAGAACGAAGTGGAAATCAAGGACGAGGATATCAGAATCGACGTATACCGCTCGTCGGGCGCAGGCGGACAAAAGGTAAACAAGACGGAGACGGCGATAAGAATAACGCACTTCCCAACGGGTATCGTCGTAACCTGT
>CATKEF010000026.1 GCA_949747905.1 uncultured Eubacteriales bacterium | reverse complement strand
ATTTTAAGAAATACGGCTTTCTGAGCGTCGCTCAGCGTAGCGTACATTTCGTCGGGAGCCATTTTAGGCATATGTGCTTTCTCTATCTCCGCCTGAACGCGCTTATCTTTGCTTACAAGCGTTTCGGGATATCCGCACCACATTTCAACGTTTTCACGCTGCGCCGCCATTATAGCCATTTTATCCAAAGGTCCGTCGGTATAACCGGATGTTATTACGTTTCCGTTATATTCTATATTGTACATACCGTTAGACTGCTGATTGAATTCGCCTTTATACGCTTTATCCAGTGCACCGTAATAAATATCTTTATTCCGCTCCCATAAATCGTACGAACCGTCTTCGCGATAAGGAAACGCGGAATTATAGGTATAACCGCCGTCGGAAAGAAGTTTAACTTCATACCTGTTATACGGAATCTCGTTCTGCATGAACGTAAATATTTCCAACTGATTATATTCTGCGGTTATGAACAATCTGAAATAACTGTTTTCATCTTTCTTTGCAATGGCTACCGCCAGACGTTTTGCCTCGTTTAGCTCCCTGTCACCCGCACCATTGGCGACGTAAATAAATCTGTCACCCAAAGCGTCCACGTTGATTGTGTCCGTTCTCGTAAAAGTCAATATGGATTTATAATTGTTGGTCGCCATATCCAAAGCGCTGTAAAGAACAGGCAATGTGGCGCTTTCAAAATAGCAATTATAAATATTGCGTACTTTTACGCTGCGTTTTGCAACGGTATTATTGCCTTTGCTGTCGTTAAGATAATAAATTATCTCGAAATTTCCACACTCATTGAAAGTCGCGTTGTTTCCCTCGACAGTACAGCCGGCAGGCAAGACCACACGTATTTTATCCGTCACATCCTTGATGCTTCCGTCTTCGAAAGTATATTCGGCGGTCACTCCCTTCAACAAATCAAGCGTATCCGTTTCCCTGTCGACAATAACGCTGTCGAGTCCGCTTATCTCGACGTTATTGAAATCGACCTCGGCTTCGGCTTCCGGAGTTGCGCATGCACATAACCCGATACCGATAACCATCAAACAAATTAAAGCAGCCAATCTTTTTATCATAAGTTTCCCCTATAATTTATTATTTGTGTTAAAAAATTTATTAATTCATAAGACTCCCGATTGTTCCGCAAAAGCCTGCACCCTTATTCTGTAAAATCTCCGCAAATCTGAAATTTATAAAGTAACCTTACCTGCAAAATATAGTCGAGATTCAGGCAATATTCTTTAATGAATATTTGTCAACCCAAAGCGTTAAAAAAAAGCACGAACCCGCTTTAACGTGTGCTCGTACAATTCTTTTTGGCGGAGCACAGGTGTTAAAGGTTGAACACGCAAGCGCGTTATCATAGGAACTTTTCCAACGCGAGAGGGATTCTGCCGTTTCCCTTCGGGAGCTTCGGCAGAGCGTCGGGCTACGCCCTCGCGCGAACCGCTGGGTTTCTTCATTTCCTCTATCAAATGCTGGGGCGTACTTACAGTACTCCCCAGCAATTTGGCGGAGAGAGAGGGATTCGAACCCCCGGATAGTTGCCCATCAACGGTTTTCAAGACCGCCGCATTCGACCGCTCTGCCATCTCTCCGTAAATTTAATTGTTTTTATATAAATACGGCAAAAATGTTTTACCGATTTATAACCCGCTTTTAAAAAGTAAATTAACAGTGAACTAATTTTAACAAACTCGGATAAGGTTTGTCAAACGAATTTACTTTTTAAAGTTGTTTTCCGTAGTATCCTTTCTGAATTGATTGTCAACAAGTTTATTGAACGAGTAATTCTTCTTAATCATATCGATTTTACCCGAACAGAAATAGCTGTAAACCGAGCCGTCCGCGGCGAATATACAGTGGTCGTATAAATTTACGTTATTCATACTGCATATGACCTGAGCTTCGGCAGTAAATCTGTCGTCGTTGTCCGAAGGCTCCGCGCTGCCGGTAAGATGATTATGAGCGATAATCAGTCCGTACGGTTCGGATAAGGCAATCGCTTTGGTAATTTTCTGAGTATCTATTACTACTTTGTTTACCTCGTTGCTGGTATACGAAAAAATACGTTTTACCTTCCCGTTTTTCTCCAGACAGTAAATTTCGAGATTTTCCTCCACTCTTCCTTTCATTCTGAGCGCGGTAAATTTTTTGAAATCTTCGTAACTTTTCAAAAGAGCCACGCCGTTGAAAGTCCCGTTTATTCTACGGTTGATTTCTCCCATACATTTTAAAAACACTGCGGTATTAGCGCCCACCGACTTAATATGTTTGAGTTCTTCTGCCGACGCATTGAAAACACCTGAAAGCGAACCGAACGCATTAATCAAATCGTGCGCTATTCCGTTTGTATTGATTCTCGGATAAGCATAAAAAAGCAGAATTTCCAATAATTCATGGTCGAATAAGCTGCTCGCGTCGTTTTCCAACTTTTCACGCATTCTTGCTCTATGTCCTTCGTGCATTTTCCTATCTCCGAGACCGATTATTTATTCAATTATAAACGACGGCATTGAACTTGTCAAACCATTAGTATCGGCGGCGGCGACGATTGCGTATAAGACTGCACGAAAACCGCAAAGAACTTGACATATCCGTTTTGTTATATTAAAATAATTTCCGTAAAATCAACCATACGAGAGACTTATGAAAAATTTTTTATCCGACCGCAAAAAACTGTTTTTTGCCGCGTTCGCCTTTATCGAACTGGCTATATACATTACATTTATAGTTATGCAAGCGCTCGGCAACAGTAAAGACACCATCGAAATAAAATATATCGGAATTCTTCTTTGCCTTTTCGCCGCTGCCGTAAGTATATATTTTTACGGAAAAGATGGACTTGTCGTAACATGCGCTTTGGTATTCACCGCGATAGCCGATATGTTCATCCTCGTCAGATACAGTTTTCTGGAAGCAGGACTTGTCGCGTTTATAGCCACTCAGACGATGTATTTTATAAGAATCTATCTGCTTAACGGCAGAAATCCTCTTATTTCTCTGGGAGTAAGACTGGGAATTTCGGTCGTCTGCATAATTATAATGGCGGTTATCGGAAAACTCACTCTGCTTGTAGGACTCGTCGCCGTATATCTTCCGATGCTTGTGATAAACGCAATAGAAAGCGGAATGCTCATTGCCATATCCAGACGTCATATTATTTTCTTTTTAGGTTTGCTGCTGTTCGTCGGATGCGACGTATGCGTAGGTCTTTACAACGCTTCGATGATAGGCGTAAAACTTTCCGACTTCGCGCTTTCTTTCGTCAGCTTCGCCATTTGGGTATTCTACCTGCCCTCTCAGGTGCTTATAGCGCTCTCCACGCATAAAGCCGAATACAAACCGTTTTTCGGAACAACGTTATTTAACAATGAAGAATAGAATCACAAGCATACTTTTCTGCATATTTCTTGTGCTGTTTATGCTGACTTTCTGCATAGGTCTGCCCATATACTGTCGTTTTCTATACTATATACAGATAAAAACGCTCAACCTCGAGAGTGCGACCGGATGGTCTTACGATACAATCAAAACGGCTTACGACGAAGTACTAAACTATCTGACTTTGCCCGGAATGCCTTTCGGAACGGGGAAACTGAAATATTCGGAAAGCGGCGCCGCGCACTTCGCAGACTGCAAAGTTCTTTTTGATCTGAACCTCGGACTTATGCTTTCATCCGCCGCCGTTCTTGTCGTCATTATTATTTTAAACGCCCTGAAAATCACCGAACCTGTAACTTTTGCGGGTCGCAAACCTTATTTCTGGTCGGCAATCATCGCCGTATCCATCCCCGTTGTACTGGGAATTATAGTCGCTATCGACTTCGACTCGGCATTTACAGTCTTTCATTCGATATTTTTCCCGGGCAAAGACAACTGGATATTCAATCCGCACACCGACGAGATAATAAAAGTCATGCCTCAACGGTTTTTTATGAATTGTGCTATTGTAATCGGAGCGGGGCTAATTGCATTCTCCTCCGCGCTCATTGCCGCGGATTTGATAATTTCTTTAAAAAACACGTCAAAAAGACGTTGACTTAAAATAACACGTTTATTATAATTGTTAATATGCGCATACAAAGACTCAATCTTAAAAAACTTGATAATACCCGCGACCTGGGAGGTATGCCGACAAAAGACGGCAGAAAAATAAAACGCGGAAAACTGATACGCAGCGGAAGACTGTACAAACTGCCCGTTCAAACTACAGATGCGCTCAAAAGTATCGGCGTCACGACTGTAATCGATATGCGCACCGACAGAGAGCGACTGGAATATCCTCCCGCATTAATTGACGGGGTAACTCACGTGCACTTGCCGCTCGTATGCACGGCGACGACGGGCATCACGCATCAGAAGAGCATGGCAAAGACCTTGATGAGCGAAAGCAAGCGCATAAAAGAAGAGTTCGGCAACGCCGACAATTATATGACGAGCATGTACTCGATTATCCTTTTTGACGACGACGGCAAGAAGCGGCTTAAAACGTTTTTCGACTATGTCCTGAAAGAAGAAGGCTGTCTGCTTTGGTGCTGCAACGCGGGAAAGGACAGAACGGGCATTTGCGCAATGCTTTTAGAGGGCTTGCTCGGCGTCGACGAAAAACTGATTGTCGAAGACTTTGCCGCGACAAAAAGATTTCAAAGACACAAGCGCGCCGCGCAAAGATTCGGACTGTTTATCTCTCCCATACCGTTGCGCTTCAAGCACATTTTATATGCCTTTATGGATGCCAAACCGCAATATATCCGCGGAGCAATCAGTCAGATAAAGGAAAAATACGGCTCGATAGAAAATTACTGCAAACAGGCGCTCGGACTTACCGACGAAGACGTGCAATTCTTAAAAGATAAATATCTGGAATGAACAGACTCACCCTTAGCGGTGTATTACATAGGAATTTAAGCAAAGACGGTATTATCGTCTTTGCTTTTTTATCACGGTTATGCTATAATGAAACTAAGATAAACAGTAATTTAACGGAGAGAATATCAAGCAAGAACGTGCTCAGGTAAGATGCTCGGATACGTTTTTATTTAGGAAAGAGAAGTTTTAAAATTTCAGAAAAATCACTTGACTTTGGGCTTTCCGCTTACTATAATATAGTGT
>CATKEF010000025.1 GCA_949747905.1 uncultured Eubacteriales bacterium | reverse complement strand
TTGCGTGAACGTCTATGTCGGAAGCTCCCAATTGGTATTCTTCCCAGACTCCCGTATAGTAAGGCTTTGCGGGAACGTCAGGCTCGTCTATGTTTTTGTCTTCTACGGTATAGGTAAGCGTCTTATACAAACCTTCGTCCGTGTAATAGTTGATTTTGTAATTGACCGCCGTATATATCGCGTTTACCGTTATGTTTCCTCCGTTCAAAAGGAAAGTTTCCCATGTTGCGATAAAGCCCTCTTTCTGAATAACGGGAGGTATTTCGACATTTTTGTTTTCAATTGTATAACGTCTTTGCGCAATGCGCGTTCCGTCGCAGACGAAGTCAACCGTGTACTCCTCGGCTCGCCATTGCGCGGTGAGATAAATATCTTCTGTTACGGGGAGAAAATTGTATGGCACTCCGCGGTGAGTCCAGTGTTCGAAACGGTAATGTGTTTTTTCGGGCACGATATTTTCGGCAAAAGTATTCTCTTTAACCTGCCTTTCGAAAAGAATTTCGTTGCCGTCGAGATATGTTACCTTAAAGGTTTTGCCGCCTGCGTTCGGGTCTGCGTTTTCGCCGAATACCGCACAACCCGCAATAGCAAAAATTGCCGCGCAAAACGCGACAACGGCAGTAATTATAATCAGTTTCTTTTTCATTAGTGTGTATACCGTTACGTATATTTTTTATTAATTTTAGCAAAATTCTTAAAAATTGTCAATTTATTTTAAAAATGTATGTAAAATTCGTTGAAATTAATACACATTAACCTGAATTCGGATATATTTTCTCATAGTGCCAAATTTGTGCCAAATTGTTTTTTTCTAGGCTGATATCATTAAAAGTACAGACTTTTACATTCGGTCGGCTTTAAGAGGTAACTATGCGGCAATCATATAAGAAATACGAAAAAGAAATTAAAGCGGCAGTTTCGAAAAGAGATTACGAACGTACCGAATACGACTATAAAGTGCTTGAAATTCTTACGGAGACAGAGGAATATCTGGAGATTTACGACAAAACGGAAAATAAAGATATGTTGAAACTTTTTAAAGCTATTTTTCTTAGGAGTAAAAATCGCAGCAAAACGCTTGTCGCGCTTGCGGGCGAATTCAGTTTCAGTACTCGAAGCATTAAGAGATACAAAAAGAAAATTCTGGAAATTTATGCGTGTATTTACGCCAGACGCGAAAGTGACGGAAAGTTGTCACTTTCCGTCGAAAAAAGCAGGATATAATTTAATCGTCGGATAAAAAATCGTCGCATCCGACGCAAAAATATTTACAAATCAGGAGCAAAAATGAACACGGAAGAGAAATTTACCGAACACGCGGCTTGCGGAACCGAGCCCGAACAAAACCGCTATAAAAGCATTCTTAACGCCGGTAAGGTGCCGTATATGTGCCGGATAACGCGTTATAACGCTATTCAACCTTTATCGAACGGGCAAAATCTCAAAAGAGGCAGGAGTTCCGTACTGCGTACCGGAAATAAGGCGGACCGTCGGGCGACGAGCAAACTCGCCCGTCTAAGGTTACGGCGGTGTAAACGCAGAAAAAGAACGGCATATTATATTCCACGCCGTTGACGGGTATTTTTTGTTTTTTGACAATTTCGGATTTAAAAACGGAAACGCATTCATAAGCCCGCGGGAAATTACCGCGGGCTTATAATTTTTCATGTGAACCGGACGATTCGCGCGACTTCGCATGGGAGACAATGAACGGTAATACTTTTCACTCGTTCTGATACGGTCCGGCAGAAGTATATGAAGATAAAAAATTTACCTGTACGGTGCCCATAGATTATATCTTCACGACAAAAAGCGATTTTTTACGGAATTATAAAACAGGAAAGCGGTAAAGGCGTTGTAAGCGATTAATATTCGAATCACTTTGCCATTGTTGCGGAATACGGCTATGTTCCCGAGGAATAAGAGCTTTTATGAAAAAATAAACCGTCCACAAGCGTGGACGTTTCCGATTTTTTCGGTATTGACAAGAAAAATTTTTTCGTTTATACTTAAATGCGGGATTTGAATTTTCATCATTGAGTAGAACTGTGCAAGCAAAGGTAATATTGACGAGGGGGGGGGACGTTTTGATTTCTGTTGCAATAGTCGAAGATAATTCGACCGAGTCGGAAAATCTGTATTCGTTGTTGAAACTATACGGAGACGACGTGGGCGTTGAGATTAAAATTACAAAGTTCGATAACGGCTTTAAGTTTCTTGACGGTTACAAAGCGGTTTATGACGTGGTTTTTCTCGATATAGAAATGCCCGATATGGACGGAATGACCGTTGCGCGTAAACTTCGCGAATTCGACAGAAGCATATTCGTTGTTTTTGTAACTAATATAGCAAAGTATGCGATACATGGGTATGAGGTTGATGCGCTGGACTATTTTTTGAAGCCCGCAAGATATCACGATATTAAAATGCGTATGGAAACAGTGCGTAAACAAAAGGCGGTTTTCGACTTTTCGATATTGATACCGTTCCAAGGCGGAATAAAAAAACTTAGCGTAAACGAAATAATTTACATAGAATCCCGCGCGCACGACATAACTTTTCATACCGAATCGGGGGATTTCATTAATCGCGGAGCAACGCTTAAGCAATATGAAAACGATTTAACCGCCCACGGTTTTTTCCGTTGTAATACCTGCTACATAGTTAATCTGAAATATTGTACAGCCGTGAACGAAAGTATGGTTCGTTGCGGTAAAGAGGAGTTGCAAATCAGCCGCGCACGTAAAAAAGATTTTATGCGGGCAATTTTAAGGAGTATGGGAGGCTGAAAATATGACTTTTTATGACATTTGGGAACTTCTTAATTTTGCGATAGGGCTTCTTGCCGCCGA
>CATKEF010000024.1 GCA_949747905.1 uncultured Eubacteriales bacterium | reverse complement strand
TGTCATTCCGAGCGAAGCGAAGAATCTTCACATTTTAATGTCGGAACAATGCAAAAAATCAGGCGAACGGAGGCAACCGTTTCACACGCAGCGGGCGCGGCTTTAAAAGCAGTGAAATTACAAAAGCGGTCACGGCAACCGCGAGGCTGAGCCCCCATCCGAAACCGAATTCCGCCCACGCCGGATAACCCAGTCCGTTTAACACAAGACGGATAAGTTCCGTTATCGTAAGAGAAAACAAAACCGCAGGGCTTAAAAATTTAAGGGAAATACGGAATATCTCAGGCGGCATTTTCAATTTGCCCGTAAATCTGTTTACCTCGTCCGAAAGCGTTTTTCCCTCTTTACTCCACCCTATCAACAGACATTCGGCGGCGCCGAGAACCAACACGTTGTAGAAATTCACGAATCGGTCTGTAATTGAGACGATTACTGCCGCCGCGGAATTGGCATACACAAGACTGACCGCGCCGCCCATTATGCACACTGCGGCTACGACGTTTTTCTTTTTCATTCCGAATTCCGAGGCAAAAGGAGAGACAAACGCTTCCGCCATAGATACGGCAGACTGAACGGCGAGCATCGAGAGCGAAGAGTAAAACAAAACCCCGCATATAGAGTTAAGAACAGCGTTGCCGCCGAAAAGAGAGCATATAGCCACGGGGTATACCGAAAAAGCGGTAATTATAGCAGACTGTCCGATTTCCCCCTGAGCGCCACAGCCGTACAGCGTAGTGAACATGACGACGGAAGCCAGAACCGAAACAAAAAAGTCGGCGGCGGCTATAACCAGCGAACACCTGAAAATATCCGTACCCTCGGGAAGATAGGAGCCGAACGCCGGCATGATGCCCACCGCGACGGACAGCGAAAAAAACACCTGACCGAGAGCGCCCACCCAAAGCTCGGGAGAAGACAGCGCGGAAAAGTCCGGAAGAAAAAGCGCGGCGAGCGCCTCTTTTGCATTTTCATAGAACATACCGCGCACCGCCATTACGGTAAGCAGCGCCATAGGCACGAATACCGTTAGCTTTGCGGCTTTGGATAGAGAGCCCGCGCCCCCTCTCAGGCAGAAGAACATCAAGCCCCACGCACAAGCTATCCCCAGACACACATAGAGCGAAACGCCTGATATAACCGGGTCGTTACGGGTGTACAGAATTTCGCTGAAAAAATAACCGCTGATTTCATTCTGCGAAAGCGTATGCGCTTCGAAAGCAAGCGGCACCACCGCGATTGCCATAAGGAAAAGCCATCCCGCAAGTCCTGCATATATAACGGCTGTAAGAAGAGAATTCACGCACGACGCCCAGCCGAGTTTTTCACCGCCTTTTTTCAGAGACGACATGCATTTCGGCGCCCCGCCCGAAAATTTTCTGCCCAAAGCTATCTCGGCATTCAGCAGAGGGACGCCGAGTATAACCAACGCGACAAAATATATCAAAAGAAAGGCTCCGCCGCCGTACTTGGCGCAAAGTCCCGGGAACCGCAGAGCGTTTCCGAGCCCCACCGCCGCACCTATACTGGCAAGTATGAAACCGCCTTTGGATTTGAATTTTTCTTTTACCACGCAATATTATATTTCGGCGCAAAAAATAATATACCGCGCGTTGCAATCGCAACGCGCGGTAACGTTTATTTATGATTTATTCGGTCGTGACGAAGTAAGTACGGCAAGCCGTCATTTATTCTTTAATGTCGCTTATTGCAATATACTGCGGCACGAAAATGCGAAAAAGATTCCTCGCTTCGCTCGGAATGACAGAGAAACACGCTCGGGA
>CATKEF010000023.1 GCA_949747905.1 uncultured Eubacteriales bacterium | reverse complement strand
TTCATCCTTTGTATTTTCGACCTGACCGACCGCGCAATCGAGCAAAAGCCCCTCCAAAACCGCGCCTGTTTTCTGCGAGGGAACGCCCGCTTCAATCAATTCGTTCCCTCGTACGTCCAGGTCTTTTAAAGTAAACGGGATATTTTCCGCCCGCATCCGTTCATAGATAGATTTCATCTTCACTACAGACGGCGCGGGCGACAAATCGTCCATACACGCGCTGAAATCCGCCTGTTTCAATAGAAGAAGTTTCTCGAAGTAGCGGAAATTTTTTATAATGAACTTTCTGACTTTGTTTTCTTTTGCGTCGCAACGCAGGTCGTACATATGGAGCAACACAAGATTCACCGTCTCTTCGGTAAGTTTTTTCGGTACTTTAAGCCGTGCGCACACCTTGCGCGCAATAGTCGCGCCTATGACTTCATGTCCCGCAAACTTCCCCGTCGTATTGAAACAATACGGCTTCCCTATATCGTGCAGGAGCGCTGCCAGTCTTATTTCCGTCGGCGCGTAAGCCACCGTGCGCAAAGAATGTTCCAGAACGTCGTATTTATGAAAATCGCTGCGCTGAACCATTCCGTTCCCATCGTACAGTTCGGGCAAAATATATTTAAGAACGCCCGTATCTTTCAAAATCTTTAAGCCGAAATACTGCGACTTATCAACCCCGTATCTCTCGTCAGCGTGCAATATGGCGTTCAGCTCGGAAAATATGCGTTCCGCGGAGACGTCAGATATAAGATGTGCGTTCGCACAAGCCCCGTTCATACACTCCTTATCGGGTTTAAAACCCGTTTGCGCGGCAATTCTCGCAAGCCTCATAAGCCGCAAACCGTCTTCGCCGAAAACTTTTTCCGACGGCGCCACGGTGCTCAATTTCTTATTCTTTATATCCTCCGTCCCACCGAGCGGGTCGACGAATTTACGCTCGGCAATCAGATAATATACGGCGTTGCACTTGAAATCTCTGCGGCGGGCGTCGAGAAAAATATCGTCCGTAAAGCACGAATTCACCGGCGTGTGGACTCCGCGCTCGTATTCGTCCGAACGGAAACTCGCAAATTCGAAACTCTCTCCGCCGTAAGAAAACTTTACGGTGCCCGTATTGCGGTAAACGGCGTCCGCGGAAAAGCCCGCGGCGGTTGCGCGCTTTGCGAATTCTTCGGCGGTAACGGGCGCGCACACGTCAACGTCGCAATTTTCCGTGCCGAAGCCTGCGATAAAGTCGCGCACGCTTCCTCCCACAACATAAAGGGGAAACGGACACGCGGACGCAAGATATATTAATTTTTCGGGAAGAATTCCGTACATACTCGAATTTACCTTCAATCGTGCAATTTTCACAAGAAAAACAATGCAAAAAAATTTCCGATATTTTGTTATGATGATATTATATCAGTTTTTTAAAACTATTGCAATTTTTCAAGTATTGTTATATAATTATTGCAACAGGTTTGCCGTCATACGAGAGAGGGAAAAAGTGCATTATATTATCGTTAACGAAACGCGGCTTCAGGGAAAGAGCGCAAAAAAGCTCGAAACAGTCAAAGCCGTATTCGATACCGCAGGAATAAAATACGAAATACTTACGACAAAACGCGAAGGCGACGCCAAATCTTACGCCCATGAAATCACTTCGTCCGGCGGCAAACACGTGCTTGTGGCTATGGGCGGCGACGGAACGCTTCACGACCTTATAAACGGTTTTGCGGATTTTGACAACTTTTCCATGGGACTAATACCTTTGGGAACGGGCAACGACTTTGCCGGTGCCGCAAAAATTCCGCTTGACGTTAAAAAAGCCGCGGAAATAATAGCTTTTCACGCGCCCCGCCCCATTGATTTTATCGAACTTTCTTCGGGACTGCGTTCTATAAACGCAGTCGGTATGGGCATAGACGTGGACGTCTTAAAACGCACATATGCGGGCACCCACACCAAAAAAACAAAATATCTGTATGCGCTTATAGCGAGTCTCGTTCATTTCAAAAGCTACGATTTCACGATTAAATACGACGGAAAAGAAGAAAAACACCGCGGCTTGATTGCCGCGCTCGGTAACGGCATACAGTTCGGAGGCGGAATAAAAATCTGTCCCGACGCGAAACTGGACGACGGTCTTATGGATATGATTATCGTAGACTATATTACAAAACCGAAAATTTTACCCGCTTTCATAAAACTTATGCGTGGAAAAATCAATGATATTAAGGGAGTAACGGTCGTTAAGACCACCGCCGCATCCTTTGAAACGAAAAGCGAAAACTATACCATTCAGGCGGAAGGCGAGCTTTACGACAATATGCCGTTGGACGCGCACATCGTCGCAGGAAAACTGAAATTCTACCTCCCCTGACATAATAAATATGACCGAAAAATATTTGAGACGCGTACTTGACAATGTAAAATCCGCCATAATAGTAGCCGACGGAAACCTTAAAACGGTTTATACGAACCGTTCTTTCCGCACGCTGTTTTCCGGCGGCTCCCCGCGCGGAAGCGTGGGCGCCGTTACGGCTTGCTCGGGCAACGTAAAGCGCTGCGGCGAAGACGGCGGTTGCAGAGGATGCGCGCTTGCGGGCGCGTTCGAGGACGCGTTTTTATCCAATAAAGACGTCTCGCGAAGAGTCTTTCAACGCGTCAGAAACGGCGAAAGCGGTATGGAAGTGTCATACTCGCTTCACGTAAGCCCGCTCGGCGACGGATTGTATATGGGTTCGGTTGACGATACGTTCGAGCTAGAAATCTCACGCGAATTGCAGACCGCGAAAAACATTC
Organism: uncultured Eubacteriales bacterium; assembly: GCA_949747905.1. Taxonomy (GTDB): domain Bacteria; phylum Bacillota; class Clostridia; order Christensenellales; family Borkfalkiaceae; genus Coproplasma. Next base: position 6,064 of record CATKEF010000023.1, on the reverse strand, counting down.
AGCAAAGGCTGCTTCCCGCGGGCAAATGGGCGGGCGGTAAAAAATACGCATACACTTACATACCCTGCCGCGACATAGGCGGTGACCTGCCAGACGTATACACTTCGGGCGAAGATGCTTGCGGCGTCATTGCCGACGTATCGGGCAAAGGCATTTCCGCGGGAATGCTGTCCGCGTTCGTGAAAGCGGCTTACGACAAGAACGCCCCCTCACCCTCACGGGCTATTCAGAACCTCAGCGCGAAATTCCGCGAACTCAACCTTGACGAGCGCAACTACGTAACGGTTGCCGCAGTGAGAATCGACAAAGAACAAATAACATATTCCATGGCAGGGCACAATGTGCCCATACTTTTAAAAACCGGCGACGGAATAACGAGAATAATGCTCAACTCTCCGCCCGTGTCAAACTGGTTTGACAATCCCGCGTATTTCGACGATACTATCCCCTATAAAAATGGAGATATTCTGGTATTGCTTACCGACGGCGTTACCGAGTGCAAAAACGAACGCGGAGAAATGTTCGGAACAGACGGAGCGATAAAAACCCTTTCGTACTCGCGCACCGCGGACGATTTTATCAAAAATCTCGAAAACAATCTCAGAAATTTCTGTCATAACCTTAACGACGATATTACTGCAATCGCTTTCGATTTGTAAAGAAGTTCAGTCAATTCACGACATTGCCGTCCCCATCCGTCTTTCCGGACTTTTTGTAATTCAAAATCGTTTTGTCATCACAAGCCATCTTGTCATCCCGAACAATTTTCGTCATCGAAGGCAGTTTTCGTCCTCCCGAGCGCAGCGAGGGACCCTTCGGCAAGCCTCAGGGTGACATATGTGGTCATTCCGAGTAACACGAGGAAACGGATGACGCTGTGCTGAACATGACATGGGAGGGAGTGCTCCACATAACTACGTCACGTCGCGTCATCATGAGTTTTCGTCATTCCGAGGCGTAGCCGAGGAACCGCCACTCAAAATCACACAGCAACAAAAAAGCTCGCGGCTTTTAAAGCCGCGAGCTTTCAATTAACTCAGATTTTTGATTTTCTCTACCGCCGCGAGTCTGCCGTCGACTCCGAGCTTGAGATAAATGGTACTTATATAATTTCTTGCGGTACCGTCGGTAAGTTTCAACGCCGAAGCAATCTGCCTGTTCGTGAATCCGTCGTACAGCATAAGCGCAATTTCCGCCTCTCTTTCGGAAAGGTTGAAATTCTTTTTCAGTTTGAGTTCCTTGTCGGACGTAACCATGACGGCAGCGTCCGTAATTTTTTTCGCTATTTTTGCGGGAAGAATAGTATCGCCCGCATATGCGTTTTTGACCGCGTCTATGAGCGCCGTCGAGCCTATATCCTTTAAGAGATAACCGCTCGCTCCGTTGTTTAGCGCGCTTAAAATATAATCGCTGTCGTCAAACGTGGTAAGTATTATAATTTTAATATCGGCGTCCGTTTCCTTAATGCGCTTGGTTGCGACGACTCCGTTCATATTCGGCATTCGAATGTCCATCAAAACGACATCGGGTTTGAGTTTTTCGCACGCGTCCACCGCCTGCGTTCCGTCCAACGCAATACCTACAATCTCAATTTCTTTGCACGTTTTCAGCACCGACTTTATGCCTTCGGCAAGAATCTGCTGGTCGTCGACAAGCAATACTTTAATCATCTTTTATCTCCTTTTGTACGGGCAAAATAATATACGCCTCGAACCCTTCGTCTTTTTCTCCGGAAAAACGGCAAGTTCCGCCCAGTTTTTCCACTTTCTCCCTGAGACCTTTCAGTCCGAAACCCTCTTTCGGTTCGCCGTCCACACCGAGCCCGTTGTCCGAAACGTAGAGTTTGATTCCATCTTCTGTCTTTTTAAGCTCTATATAAAATGCCGTGGCTTTGCCGTGCCGTATTCCGTTGGCAAGCAACTCCTTCACGCTGTTACGGACAAATCTGTATACCTCTTCACCGGGCTCGACTTCGTCCAAATCGAATCTCGCTTTAACGTCCGTACCGTCTATCGTCTGCGCGATTATTTCTTCAAGCTCGTCGCGAAGAGAAATCGCCTGTTCTCTTCCCGCCAAAAGATGCACGCTTTCCCTCATCTGTTCAAGAGCATTGCGCGCCTGCATATTCGCCGAAATAATTCTGTTTTTCGCCTCTTCCGGGTCTTCGTCGATAAGAAGTTTAGCCGCCTCCGTCTGCATAATCACGGAAGTCATAGAATGTCCGGCGTTATCGTGTATATCCCTTGCAATGCGGTTGCGCTCCTCGTAAACCTTTGTACGCGTGAGCTGTTCATAGACTTCTTCCAGTCTGGCGCGACTTTTATCCGCCTCTTTCAGTGCAACCGAAAGCTGACGGTTATTCCTGTAAAATCTGACTAAAAATTCCACGATAATAAAGTCTATTGCAATCGCAACCAGACCGAAGAAGACGCCCGTAAGAATTTCGACGATACTGTTATAAACCGCAAGCTCAGGGTTCCTGAGTACCCATCCGACTATGAACGACACGGTATAAAGTCCGCAGCTCATGCCGAACAAGATAGTCTTATGTCCGAATTTTTCCACTGTCATATAACAGTCGGTAAGAACGATGCAATACATAGTGGAAAGAAAGGAATTGCCCGTTAAAAAACATATTGCAAGCAATAAAGCGGAATCTATTCCGAAAAACACCATTTTGTAGGCAAATCGTTTTACGCAAAAACCGTTTACCCCTTCCACTATAAGCAAAACGGCGCAACAAACCGTAGCGGCGATAAAATTGGAAATATAATCCGGAGAATATGCCTGCGCGCAAACAAACGCCTCTATTACCGCAAGAAGAATAATGAGGGAAAGTTTGATTGTGGTTATTACGTTTTCGTAATTGAATTTTATTTTCATATATAATTATTCTTATAATTCATTTTACCATAAATAAAAAAAGTTGTATAATGTTTTTGAAAGTTTTTTTAAGAAGGTTTGATATGAATCGCTTTATTCAGGATATTATAAAAAATATTTCGGCTATTATTAAATTCGATTCCTCACAGTCCGCAAAAAAAGAAGGTGCGCCTTTCGGCGAAGGCGCAAAAAAATCGCTTGATTATTTCCTTGCTCTTGCGGAATTTCTTGGCTTTAAAACCAAGAATTACGACGGATACGCGGGCGAAGTCGTTTTTGGAAAAGGCAAGGATTTCGCCGTCCTCGCTCACCTTGACGTAGTCCCTGCGGGAAGCGGCTGGACGCACGAACCGTTCGGCGGCGAAATAGACGTCGAAAACGGAAAAATCTGGGGCAGAGGCGCAATGGACGACAAAGGTCCCGCGGTAATCGCATTGTTTGCAATGAAAGCACTCAAAGACAAGGGATTCAAACCGAAAAGAACCATAAAGCTCATTGTCGGTTGCAACGAAGAAAACGGCTGGGAATGTATAGAATATTATAAAAAACACACAAAAATGCCCGACGAAGGCATTTCTCCCGATGCTGATTTTCCCGCAATTTACGCCGTAAAAGGCATACTTCAAACCGAGCTTACTTTTGAAGCCGACGGGGATTTCTCTTCGCTTCGCGGCGGCGAACGCGCAAATATGGTGTGCGACTACTGCGAAGCGGAAGCAAAAGATGGTCAACCCGTACCGCCAAACCTCACGTTTTTAAACGGAAAAATAATTTCGCGCGGCAAATCGGCGCACGGCTCCACCCCTGAAAAAGGCGTAAACGCCATTCCTCCCGTTCTGAATTATCTGGGACTTACCGAAATTTGCGACGCGTTGTTTTCGGATTGTTTCGGGCTGAAAGAATTAAAGGACGAAACGGGAACGCTCACTTTCTCGCCCGACGTGATAGAGGGCGGAAAAGGTTTTATACGCGTCTGCTGCGATATAAGATATCCCGCGACAGTCTCGCGCGAAAAGGTACTCTCCGCTATCCGGAAAAGCGGCGTAAAATTCGCAATTACGCACGAGCAGTCCCCGCTGTATAACGATAAGGAATGTTTTCTTATTAAAACTCTATGCGGAGTTTACAACGAGGTAACGGGAAAAGACATAAAGCCATTAGCCATAGGCGGCGGAACTTATGCAAGAGCGCTTAAATGCGGCGCCGCATTCGGACCCGAGGAAGAGGGCGAAGAAAATACCATTCACCAAGCGGACGAATACATTACTTTTGAAAAAATAGAGAGATGTTTTAAAATATACACTCTCGCTCTCGAACGACTGACAAAATAATTTTCCGCTATTGCAAGCCCGGTTGCCGCTTCGTATGTGCGCCTCCGTTCCGAAACGATTTTCTTTAATTACGACACGTCCTTTTTTCGAACCGTTCTTTATTTTACGGTCGGTCGACAGCGTTCCGAAACGTTAGTCGTATTTCCGAGCAATTCTTTGTCTTTTTAAACGATTTCATTATCACGAGCCGGTCTTTGTCATTCCGAGCCGGTCTTTGTCATTCCGAGCCGGTCTTTGTCATTCCGAGCCGGTCTTTGTCATTCCGAGCCGCACGCGAGGAAACCCGCCGCAACAATCAATATAAAGTAAAGGAAAGCGCCCCGCATTTTGCGGGGCGCGTTTATTATGGAATTAAAAATCAATTTTAAGGTGCGACCGTTGAATTAAAAACCGTCAAATCGCCTCTTATAGTGAAATCATGGAAACAACTAAAGCCTGCCGTCCAACTGCAAACGCACGCGTGAAGTTTACCTTCGAACTCGTATATAGCCTGAATATTATAAGCGGCGTCACCGAGATTAATTCCCTTCACCGAATAAGAAGTCACTTTGTTCCCTTCCCAATCGAACACGTCTATGGGCAGGTCGCTCTGATAGTTTACCGTATATGTGACGTAAATATAGTTATCGTCGCAATAAACAGACGAGCCTTTCATATTACCGTGTTCCAACTGTACGGGAACGCCTATAAGCTCGCCTTCGGCGTCGGTAATATACAGTTTCGAATTAACGGTGATAGCTCCCGTTTCCTCGTCTGTCGAATGGTAATCTATTGAGGCATATTTCTGTTGCGATTCGCTCCAATAGGAGGCTTTTAAAGTTCTTTCGGTATTCTTTGTAAGCATTTCGGTCATCGCGTCGTCTTTTAACATAACGCAACCTTCCGCAAATTCCTCAAGCTCCAACGAATACACAACACCTATCGCCACGCAATACAATTTACCGTCCTTTATGAAAAGCCTTGAATTGTCTCCGCCGTCCGAATCCGAACCTACCGTAAACTGCGCGCTCTTTTCTACAGTTTTGTAATTTTTGTCTACTTTACATATTGTTGTGGCAGAGTTACCGGCAGTATTGATAGAAACATACAGATACTCGCCGTCGGATACGCCGCCCATAGCATAACCGTTTGGCGAACCCGCTATTTCGCCGTATGTTCCCGCAGACGGCGAAGCCGTAAACGCGGGAGTTACTTCGGCGTCGTCGCACGCGTTAAGATATTCCCAAAAACCCAGGTCGGGCTCGAGCTCTTCGGAAATTTCAGGCATGGTAATCTTTACATACGCCGCCGCGTCGTCTCCGTTAAACCTTAACAATACCGCATAATAGTCGCCGTTTATGACAGCCATACCCTGTATATTCGTCTTATCCAAATTACTGACGCCGTTAGAAAGCAGGAAATCCCCCGAAACAGGCACGCTCATTTTACCTACAAGCTCGCCGTTCCAATCGAATATGCTTACCGAAGGGGAATAAAGTCCGTCTTTGGTATAACTTATATAAATATAATCTGCGCTGCCTATCAACCTTCTTGCGTTTCCGTTATGCGCGGGGATATCGAAATCGTTTATAAACTTCATTTGACGATCGAACAAATAAACTTTGGCCCCCGAATATACCGCGAACATTTGCTTTGTGGAATTAAAATACACGTCCTTTATCAAAGTATTTTTTGTGGCTTCGGTATCGTTGAGACCTTCGAATTTAAAGCCCTCGTATTCAACGAATTCGCAACCTTCTTTGAAGTCCTCGACATTGCAGTACATCTGTCTTCCGTCCGCAAAATAAATTATTATTTTACCGTCGTAATACGTTATGCCCGCCGCCTCTTCGGTACCAGCCTGTTCCGTC
>CATKEF010000022.1 GCA_949747905.1 uncultured Eubacteriales bacterium | reverse complement strand
TTCGGCAAACTCGGAATTATTGAAAAGTATGCCTTTGAAAATATTTAATTCTTCTTGCCATATTTCTTTTAATTCGTTGTCGCCCATAGATAAATTTCTCCGCCAAATTACTGTTTATCGTACAATTATTATATCACGAAAAATGAAAGAACGCAACCGATTGAATTTTGCGGGAAATATAAAACATATCTATATCTCACTAGGCTACTCGTAGCCTAGTTCGTCCACGAAAAAAAGTACAGAAAAGGCACAGCTTAACGCTATGCCTAAATCTTTTTATTTGCGTTTTATAAAATCCCTATGGGAATTACCGTAAATAAGCGCGGCTTTTTTTATGGCGGCAAAAGCAAAGAAAGCGGCAATTACGGATATTTCTTAATCTTTCAATCAATTGACTTAAACGGCGGATTAAGTTATAATTATATAAAACGAAGGGAGCAAAATATGAGTAGAGCCGACGATTTGTTTGTCGCGAATATGCGCGATATTATGGATAACGGAGTATGGGATACCGACCTTTCGGTGCGCCCCAGATGGAGCGACGGCACTCCCGCGCACACCGTTAAAAAATTCGGAATTGTAAACAGATATAATTTACGAGAAGAATTTCCTATTCTGACGATAAGGCGCACGGCTTTTCGTTCGTGTATAGACGAACTTCTTTGGATATGGCAGAAAAAGAGTAATAACATCCGCGACCTGAAATCGCATATATGGGACCAGTGGGCGGACGAAAACGGGAGTATAGGGAAGGCGTACGGTTATCAACTGGGCGTCAAACATAAATATAAAGAGGGAGAAATGGACCAGGTCGACAGAGTTCTGTACGACCTTAAACATAATCCCGCAAGCCGCCGTATAATAACTAATATTTATACGTTTGCGGATTTGCACGAAATGAACCTGTATCCCTGCGCTTATTCAATGACTTTCAATGTTTCGGGAGACACTCTCAACGGGATACTCAATCAGCGTTCAAACGATATGTTGACGGCAAATAACTGGAATGTCGCGCAGTATGCCGTACTTCTTATTATGTTTGCCCGTGTTTCTGGGCTTAAAGCTGGCGAACTCGTTCACGTTATTGCGGACGCGCATATTTACGACAGGCATATACCAATCGTTAAAGAAATAATAGAGATGCCGCGCTATGCCGCGCCTAGGCTGGAAGTGGATGAAAGCATTAAAAATTTTTATGATTTTACCGTCGACAGCTTTCGTCTCGTAGATTATAATTGCAATACTAAAAAATATGATATTCCGGTTGCGGAATAAAACAAAAACACGTTTAAACGAGGCATAGTATGAGGGCAATTCTTCACGCCGATAAAAATTGGGGTATAGGCAGCAACAACGGACTGATGTTCAGAATACCCGCAGATATGAAATTTTTCAAAGAGACTACGACGGGCAATGTTGTGGTTATGGGCAGTAATACGTTAAAATCTTTTCCGGGAGGAAAGCCCCTAAAAGACAGAGTGAATATCGTTCTGTATCCGGACGGCGATGACCGTGACGACTGTAAAATAGTTCGTTCCGTAGACGAGCTTTTTTCCGAAATCGAAAAATATCCTCCTGAAAAAGTATTTGTGATAGGCGGACAGATGATGTATAAGACGCTGTTGCCTTATTGCGAAGAGGTATTTGTGACAAAGGTTGAAGCCAAAGGCGATGCGGACGCATTTTTCGAAAATCTTGATGAAAACGAAAATTTCCGTTTGATTTACGAAAGCGCCCCGCAGGAAACAAACGGCTATACGATAAAATTTACTACTTATAAGAATCTGAGAGTCGAAAATTATCGTAAGGCGGAATGAATATGAGCAAACGTTCGGGAATCGCCATACTCGTACTGAATTCGTTTTTCTGTGTGCTTATTGTTCTCGGCACTGCGTTTTTTATGACAGGGTGGAACGTTTGGGTGCGTGTTGTCTGTTATTCGGCGGCAGGCATCGGCGCGGTTGCGGTTGGCGTTTTCTTTTTTCTCAAAAAGGATGCTCTGTTTAAATCGGTGTTTATTCTTGTTATTTTCGGACTGGTGTTGCTTGTGGCAACGGTGACGATAAACAAAGTCGGCGGGCTTGACGAAATTAAGGACGAAAGTGCAAAAATCGAGCGTCTTGTTGAAATCATCCGCGGCGCAGGCGGTTGGAGTATTGCGGTATTCGTTCTTTTGCAAATTTTACAGGTAGTAATTCTGCCTTTGCCTGCGTTGGTTTGTTATATTCCGGGCGTTGTAATCTTCGGTCCGCTGTACGCTACTTTGCTTGCCTCGCTCGGAGTAATCGCAGGCTCGGTGATAAATTATTTTTTGGGAAAGGTATTCGGTAAAAAACTTGTGTGTTGGATAGCGGGCAAGGAAACGACCGACAAGTACGCGGCGTATTTCGGGAAAAAGGGTAAAGTCATTTTCCTTCTTATGCAGATTCTTCCGTTTTTTCCCGACGATATCCTTTGTATGGTCGCGGGGCTTACCTCAATGAATTTCCCATATTTCATTTCAGTAATGATTTTTGTGCGTCCTTTTATTATAGCGGCATATTGCTATCTGGGGAGCGGAACGATTATTCCGTTCGAAGGATGGGGAATTGCAGTGTGGTTGGTCATATTCGCGGTATGCATAGCGCTTGCGGTTTTGTCGTTCATTTATCAGGAACGTATGGAAAATTGGTTGGTTTCCAAATTTTCAGGAAAGAAAAAGAGCGCGGAGACGGCGGAGGGAAAACAAAGTTCCGAAAAAATGCCGGATGACGCGGAAAATAAATAAGAACATGGCGGGGCGTGAAATTTCACGCCCCGCATTCGCGTAACATAAGATATAATAATTGAATTTTTATTTTTACGCGGAGAAACACTATTGGATTGGCTTTATAGTTTGGAGGGTTGGCAGCTTGCGCTGATAGCGACGACGTTCACCTGGGCGTTGACTGCGGCAGGCGCCTTACTCGTATTTATTTTTAAGGACGTAAGCGAAAACGCATTTTCCCTGATGCTTAGCAGCGCGGCGGGAATAATGCTTGCGTCAACGTTTTTTTCCTTACTTATGCCCGCACTTGAGCGTGCCGAAGAATTTTCTTACTTAATACTTACTTGCGGTTTCGTACTCGGCGGCGGGTTAATCATAATAACCGATATCATAATCAATAAACTTCATATGTTCTCGGGGAACGAGAAAAAGCGTGGTTGCGCGGTAATGTGCATTGCCGTAACTATGCATAATATCCCCGAAGGTCTTGCCGTCGGCGTGGCGTTCGGCGCGCTTGCGGCAGGTCAGACGGTTGAGGCGGTCGCCGCAATTATGCTTGCCGTCGGCATAGGCATACAGAATTTCCCCGAAGGCATGTGCGTTGCGTTTCCTCTTCGTGCAAACGGTATGAGCAGGTGCAAGTCGTTCTTTATAGGACAGATTTCGGGTGCGGTTGAGATTGTCGCCGGCGTAATAGGCGCGCTTGCCGTGACGGCGGTGAACGGAATACTTCCGTGGGCGCTTTCCTTTTCCGCAGGCGCAATGATTGCCGTTGTCTGCTCGGAGCTTATACCCGAAAGTTTTGCACAGGGAAAAATCAAAGCGACGATAGGAGTAATACTCGGGTTTTCGCTTATGATGATTCTGGATATAGCTTTCGGTTGACGAAAAAATCCGACCGCGGGCGGTAAGCCCGCGGTTTTATGATAATTTGCATATGTTCGCACATAATAATATAACTTGACATATTACGGTACAAGCATTATAATAAAAATATGGAAGTCGAATATATAGTTGCAATTGTGAGCGGCGGAGTTTTTCTTTTGTTGCTCGTTTTATATATCGTTATGTATTTCCGCGGTAAAAAGCGTGAAGAAATGCAGTGGGAAAACATAAGTAAAATGTATGCGAGCAGAAATCTTGTTAAAATGAAATATGCTTTTGCCGCATACGACGCGGAAACCGAAAAAATTATTGCCGAAAAACATAGCGGGGACGACAGTCAGATTACCATAGATGACCTGGTGCGTGCCGAAGCCGCCGCTGCGGCGGTTGAAAACGTTTTGTCAAACGTAGAATCGGAAGGAGTAGAGGAAATCACGGGTAATTATAAATCTGAAAATGGAAATTGAATTTTTAAAGTGGGTGGATGTAACTTTTCACGGACAAGTTTGGTTAAATCACCTGATGAAATATATAACTTATATAGGCGAATTCGGCGCGGGCGCAATAATTTTTGCGCTCGTTCTGTTGATATTCGGGAAAACGCGTTGGACGGGTGTTGCGGTCGCAATCGCGCTTTTAATCGACGTTTTGCTTGTTAACGTTATTTTAAAATTGTCCGTAAACCGTCCGAGACCGTGGACGGAGTATCCCGAACTCGGAGTGTTTTACGAGTCGTGCGGCGTTCGGCTTCCGACAGATTCGTCTTTTCCGTCGGGACATACGGCGGCAATGTTTGCCGCCGCCGTGGCTTTCACATTTAAGTACAAGGTAAAAGGAATTCCCGTACTGATAGTTGCGACTTTGGTCGCTCTTTCGAGAATTTATCTGTGTGTTCATTATCCGACAGACGTTTTAGGCGGTTTCGTTATCGGTTCAGCATGCGGGGCAGCCGGTTATTTTATTGCGAAAGCAATAGAAAAATATGTAAATAAAAGAAAGAAGAGAGGTACGTCTTCCGAAGATATCGGTAAAGAGCTTTCGTAATAATAAAAGCGCGGTTTAAACCGCGCTTTTTCATATGCTTTTGAATTTCATATAAAATGTTTTTCCGAATATGTTTTTGGTAAAGCTGAATTCGCCGTTTTCAATTTTGATTTTTTCCTTGAATTCAAACCCCATGAACCCTATTTCGCTCGTCATTTCCTGTGTTGCGTCGTCAAGTTCGTATTTGCCTTTCACCGAATGCTTTTCGCCGTCCTTGGTTTGATAGTTCAGTTCAAGCTCGTTTTTGTCGAGCAGAGTGATTTTTATGAATTCGTATTGACTGAGAATATCTTCATCGCCTATTCTGGCTTCAACGCATTCATATTCATCGATGTACGGGCGTGTTATCGATTTAATCGAACCTTCCGTGGATATATCGCACGCGGGGAAAAGAGCAAGTATAAGACATAAAATTACTGCAACAAATAAAATTTTCTTTTTCATCTACAAAAGTATGTCTCAAAAGAAAAAAATAATACTTTCGAACATAATCCGGATAATTAAAAAGCAAACCGTTACGGTTTGCTTTTTCTTTTTTAATTTATTTTACGCTTTGCCGATGCTTCCGAAAATTTCCATCTTTTCTTTGACGGTATCTTTAATTGCCTGGCATCCGGGAGCAAGCAACTTTCTGGGGTCGAAGCCCTTTCCGACAAGGTCTTTGCCTTCCTCGATATATTTTCTTGTTGCTGCCTGGAACGAAAGCTGGCACTCGGTGTTAACGTTGATTTTTGCAACGCCGAGAGAGATTGCCTTTTTAATCATTTCGGTGGGGATACCCGTGCCGCCGTGAAGAACAAGGGGCATATTGCCGACTTTTTCTTTGACCGCTGCAAGCGTTTCAAAGCTGAGTCCCGCCCAGTCTGCGGGATATTTGCCGTGAATGTTGCCTATGCCTGCGGCGAGCATTGTCACGCCCAAATCTGCGATTTTTTTGCATTCGTCGGGGTCTGCGCATTCGCCTTTACCTATTACGCCGTCTTCTTCGCCGCCTATGGCGCCGACTTCCGCTTCAAGGCTCATGCCTTTTTTGTTGCATACGTCTACGAGTTCCTTTGTCTTTTCTACGTTTTCGTCGATAGGGAAGTGCGAACCGTCAAACATAATAGATGAGAAGCCCGCTTCGATGCACTTGTAGCATCCTTCGTAGGTGCCGTGGTCGAGATGAAGAGCAACGGGAACGGTTATTTTAAGTTCGTCAATCATGGCTTTTACCATATTCGTAACGGTTTTGAAACCGGTCATATATTTTCCCGCACCTTCGGAAACGCCTAAAATAACGGGGGATTTAAGCTCTTCCGCGGTCTGCAGAATACACTTTGTCCACTCCAGATTGTTTATGTTGAACTGACCGACGGCATATTTGCCGTCTCTTGCTTTTTCCAGCATTTCTTTTGCCGAAACCAACGCCATAAGAACCTCCGAATTCAAAAAATTTATTTTCTTAAATCAGTATACTTTATTACGTCATAAAATTCAAGTCAATTTATAAAAATTATTAAAAAATGCGCAAAAAAATGTTTGCTTTTGGTGTGTGAATGGGTATAATAAAATATGGTGAGCAGGGTGACGGCATAGTACGTCAAAGCCCTTAATTAAAAAATCGTTGACTAAATCTCTTTAATCTGATATAATGACAGAGGTTTTTCAAAATAAAATTATTAATTATAATTCGGAGGAATTTATCTATGGCAAATGTAAAAGTTGCAATCAACGGTTTCGGTCGTATCGGTCGTCTTGCATTCAGACAGATGTTCGATGCGGAAGGCTATGAAATCGTGGCAATCAACGACTTGACGAGCCCCAAAATGCTTGCTCACCTTTTGAAGTACGATTCGGCACAGGGCAGATATAAGTATGCGGAGTCCGTTGTGGCAGGCGAAGATTGTATCACGGTTAACGGCAAAACCATCAAAATTTATGCCGAAAAAGATGCTGCTAATCTTCCTTGGAAAGCGCACGACGTAGATATCGTTCTCGAATGCACGGGCTTCTATTGCTCCAAGGAAAAGGCTTCCGCTCATATCAAAGCGGGTGCTAAAAAGTGCGTAATCTCTGCTCCCGCAGGCAACGATTTGCCCACGGTAGTTTTCAGCGTCAACGAAAAAACGCTTAAAGCAAGCGACACCGTAATTTCCGCGGCAAGCTGTACGACAAACTGCCTCGCACCCATGGCGGACGCTCTCAATAAGCTCAGCAAAATCAAGAAAGGTTATATGACAACCATTCACGCATATACTGGCGACCAGATGGTTCTCGACGGTCCTCACAGAAAGGGCGATTTGAGAAGAGCAAGAGCGGCGGCAGTTAATATCGTTCCCAATTCCACCGGTGCGGCAAAGGCAATCGGTCTTGTTATTCCCGAACTCAACGGAGTTCTCGACGGATGCGCTCAGCGCGTTCCCGTTCCCACCGGTTCGCTCACTCAGCTTATCGCCGTATGCGAGGGCGAAGTGGACGCAAATGCTGTAAACGGTGCTATGAAGGCTGCGGCTTCCGCTTCCTACGGTTATACCGAAGAGGAAATCGTTTCGAGCGACGTTATCGGAATGTCCTACGGTTCGTTGTTTGACGCAACTCAGACAAAGTGCATGCCTCTCGGCGACGGAACTACTTTGGTTAAGGTTGTTTCCTGGTACGATAACGAGAATTCTTACACGTCCCAGATGGTAAGAACTATCAAATATTTCGCCGAATTGAAGTAATATAAAATAAATATTTACCGCCCCGCAAAATAAGTTGCGGGGCGGTTTTTATATTCCGTATTTTCACAGCTAATTTAAAATATCATTTATAGTTATGGTTCATTCCGAGTATAATGTCATTCCGAACGTAGTGAGGAATCAAAGCATTTCACTCTTTTATTTTATTATTTTGAATTTAAAGTTGAAATCGTCTGGTCTATCAGTTGTTTTTCGGTCGTACTTAATTTACGATATTTTTCTATTAATTTATATTCGTTTTGTGATAAAGTTTCTTTTTGGAGTAATTTTTTTGACGTTAAAGAAAAATCGTCTGTTATTTCTAATAAGTAATCAGAGCTCACCTCGAAAAAATTCGCGAGTTTAATCACAAAAGAAGCGCCGGGTTCGTTTTCATTATTTTCCCAACGACCGATATTTCTTTGACTGGTGCCGATAGCATTTGCAACATCGGCTTGCGTTAAATTTTTTTCCTGTCTTAATTCTTTTAATCTGTTTCCAAAATGGTACATAGTCGGTGATTTATTTATTGTTTTTTGAAATTAATGATAAGATTGTTTGATTAATTAAGTTTTTATCTGCAATTTCCAATTTGCGATATTTTTCAATCAATTTATTTTCTTCCGATGTTAAATGTGAATTTCGTTCTTTAAAATAATTATCGGTATCTACATCCAAAAGGTAATCTGTAGAGACTTTGAAATATTTCGCCAATTCTTTTAAATCTTTAAAAGAAGGTTCTTGATAATTGCATTCCCAGTGCGATAGAGTAGGTATTGAAATATTCAATTCATGTGCAAGCTGTTTTTGTGTCAAGCCTTTTTCTTGTCGTAATTCTTTAATTTTCATTCCTAAGTTATTCATGTTTAAGATTATATCATAATTTATATCGAAATTCGATTGACAATCGAAATTCAATATATTATAATAATAAAAAATCGAAATTCGATATATAAAGGAGATTATTAAAATGAATGATACAAATAAACATTGTTGGAACTGTTTAAAGTATAGGGCATTATATACAAAGGGTCATTATAAGTTTGACAGGCAAAAGTTTGGAAATTGTTCCAAACACAATAAAATTGTTGACAGTAATGCTTGTTGCGATTGTTGGGGAAAGAGTTGGAAAACAAGAAGCAATAGGGCGGCAAAACGGGTTTTATGCGATAT
>CATKEF010000021.1 GCA_949747905.1 uncultured Eubacteriales bacterium | reverse complement strand
CCGCACAAGATGAATATGCTTTTGCAGGGCGACGTCGGCAGCGGAAAGACGGCTGTGGCGTTAACCGCGATATATATGGCGGTTAAATCGGGCAAACAAGCCGCGATGATTGCCCCTACCGAAGTTCTGGCGCGGCAGAACGCTCAGCTTGTCGAAAGGTATTTTCCCGAATACAAAGTGCGCACGTTGACGGGTTCCGCTTCCGCTACGGAAAAGCGCCTTATAAAAAAGGAGCTTGCTTCGGGAAACGTGGATATAATATGCGGAACGCACGCGGTTATTCAGGATGACGTCGCGTTTGAAAACCTGGCGCTTGCCGTTTGCGACGAACAGCACCGTTTCGGCGTTGCTCAGCGCGCTTCGCTTTCCGGAAAGGGCGAAGGTTGCGACGTTCTAGTGATGTCGGCAACGCCCATTCCCCGTACTCTTTCTCTTGTGTTTTACGGCGATTTGGACGTAACCGTTATAGAGGATAAACCGCGTTTGCGGCAGGATATCACCACGGCTATCATTTCCGAAAGGAAGTACGGCGATATGTACGCCTATGTCCGCGAGCGAGCCGCGCTCGGCGAGCAAACGTATTTTGTATGTCCGAAAATCGAGGGCGACGACGAGGGGACGGTTACGTCGGTCACGGAGCTTTACGACGAATTGAGGAAGAAACTTCCCTCATTGCGCATAGCGCTGTTGCACGGAAAAATGCGCGACGTCTTGAAAAACGAAATTATGGCGGCGTTCAGAAACAAGGAATACGATTGCCTTGTCTCGACGACTGTAATAGAGGTGGGGGTCGATGTTCCCGACGCCACCACCATGATAATTTACAATGCCGAGCGGTTCGGGCTTTCTCAGCTGCACCAGCTGAGGGGGCGCGTGGGAAGAGGAGACAAAAAGAGTTATTGTTTTCTTTTGCCCGGTACCGACGGTGAGGAAGCGCGCGAGCGGCTTTCCGTCATAAAAAACAACACCGACGGTTTCGCTATCGCCGAAGCGGACCTGAAAATGCGCGGCGGCGGCGACTTTATGGGTACGCGGCAAAGCGGAAGAATTTTATCGGAAATTAAGAATCTGAGATTTCCGGTCGAAACGGTTTTCACGGCGAAAGCTCTTTCGGACGAAGCGTTTTCGGGCAAATTCGATACCGCGGAGCTTTCCCGCATCGCTGCGGAGAAGTACGAAAGTCTTAAAAACGTAATACTGAACTGACGATGCCGTCATCCGTTTTTGTCGCGGCAAACGGGTTGAGGTAATTAAAAATAATAATGTTAAGCCTTTCAACCGTTGAAAATCGTTTGACAATGCAAAATATCTTTGATAAAATAGCTTTTGCGCGTTTAGTATGGATAATTGTGCCGAATGCGTGAAAACCGTTATCATATTATTTAATTGACGGAATGTCTTTTGCGCTTGGTGTTTGCTTTTCGGAACGGAAGCGGATATTTGGCGAATCGATTATGCTTTATCTTCCTTACGCATTAAGGGTTGCGCAAAGGTTTGATATATTCCACAGGTTATACCGAGTAAAACAAGGAGGTAAAAAATGCCCACCATCAATCAGCTTATAAGAAAAGGCAGAGAAAGACAGCTTTACAAGAGCAAGTCGCCCATATTGGACAACTGCCCTCAGAAGCGCGGCGTGTGCCTTTCGGTTACCACGACGACGCCCAAAAAGCCTAACTCCGCTATAAGAAAGATTGCCAGAGTAAGGCTGACCAATAAGCAGGAAGGTACCGTTTACATTCCCGGCGAAGGTCACAACCTTCAGGAACACTCGTCCGTTCTGATAAGAGGCGGAAGAGTCAAGGACCTGCCCGGCGTTCGTTATCATATCGTTCGCGGCGCGTTGGATACCGCAGGCGTTTCCAAGCGTATGCAGGCGCGTTCCCGTTACGGCGCAAAACGCCCCAAGAAATAATCGAAAGGCAATAAAGCAACGCATTGCTTTGCTTGGTTTGTTGTTTTTTAATCGAGACGAGAGTCGGTTTCTCGAAATCATGTAAAATCGGTTGCGCAGAATGGCAAACGATTTTCGTGAATTCCGAAGTGTTCTCGTTGCCGCTCGAAACTACGTTTTTGAGTAGCAGACTCAATTTGTGCAAACTTGCACCTCGGCGCTGCGAATTACGCAAATTAAATAATCGTTTGCCCGTAAAAATTTGCACAATGGCGGCAGAGCCGCCAAAACCCACGGAAAATCGGTTGCGCACAACAGCAAACGGTTTTCGTGAAAGTATTTTCCCCCTACTTGTTTCGGAATATATAACCCTTAGCCGATAAGAGTAGGCAGTATTCGCCGTAACGCGGCGGAGAAGATTTGCTACCCTATGGGGCAAGCAATAGCTTATTTAAGGTTAACCCTTAATTTGCGCGGATAATCGATATCTGCGCACCGCGTGCAAAACACTGATTATGCACGAACTGAAAATTTATTTGGAGGATAAAATTATGCCCAGAAGAGGAGGCGTTCCCAAGAGGGACGTATTACCCGACCCCGTGTATAATTCAAAGGTTGTCACTAAACTCGTCAACCAGATTATGTACGACGGAAAGCGCGGAACGGCACAGGCTATCGTTTACGACGCTTTCAATAAAATGAGCGAAAAACTCGGCAAAGAGCCGATGGAAATCTTCGAACAGGCAATGAACAACATCATGCCCGTTCTCGAAGTAAAAGCCAGAAGAGTCGGCGGAGCCAACTATCAGGTTCCCATCGAAATCAGACCCGAGAGAAGACAGACGCTTGCGATTCGTTGGTTGGTAATCGCAACCAGAAAGCGTTCGGAGCGTGAAATGAGCTCGAAACTTGCGGCGGAACTTATGGATGCGTACAACAACGCGGGCGGCGCCGTAAAGAAGAAGGAAGACACCCACAGAATGGCGGAAGCAAACAAGGCGTTTGCGCACTTCCGTTTCTAAGAGGTAAAATATGGCAAGAGAATACGATTTATTGCATACCAGAAACATCGGTATTATGGCGCATATCGACGCCGGCAAAACTACTACGACGGAGCGTATTCTGTACTATACGGGTATAAACCATAAGATAGGCGAAACCCACGACGGTTCCGCCACTATGGACTGGATGGTTCAGGAGCAGGAAAGAGGTATAACCATCACTTCCGCAGCTACTACGTGTCATTGGACGAGAACCGGTCAGACCAAGAAGGACGAGTGCAGAATAAACATCATCGATACCCCGGGACACGTTGACTTTACCGTAGAGGTAGAGCGTTCTCTCCGCGTACTCGACGGCGCGGTCGCGACTTTCTGCGCTAAAGGCGGCGTAGAACCTCAGTCCGAAACCGTATGGCGTCAGGCGGACAAGTATAAAGTACCCCGTATCGCATACGTAAACAAAATGGACATCAACGGCGCGAATTTCCAGAGAGCCGTGGATATGATGCGCGAAAGATTGTCGGCTAACCCTGTGCCTATCGAATTGCCCATAGGCAAAGAGGACACTTTCAAAGGTATTGTCGACCTTATCGAGATGAATGCCGAGGTTTACGATTCCGAAGACGGTAAACAGTATCATAGGGATGAAATTCCCGCTGATATGATGGCTGCTGCGGAAGAGGGGCATATGGCTGTTATGGAAGCTGCTGCCGAAGGCGACGACGAACTTATGGAAAAGTTCCTCGAAACCATGGAGCTCACTCCCGACGAAATCAGAAAAGGTCTTCGCAAAGCGACAATCGATATGAAGTGCACGCCCGTTCTTTGCGGTTCGTCCTATAAGAACAAAGGCGTTCAGATGCTTCTCGACGCGGTTATAGATTTCTTACCTTCACCCGTAGACGTTGCGCACGTACAGGGCGTGAATCCCGATACGGGCGCGGAAGAGGGACGTAAGACTTCGGACGAAGAGCCTTTCGCGGGACTTGCTTTCAAAATCGCAACCGACCCGTTTGTAGGGCGTCTTGCATATTTCCGCGCTTATTCGGGCGTTCTCGACGCAGGCTCTTATGTATACAACTCTACCAAGGGTAAGAAAGAACGCGTAGGCAGACTCGTGCAGATGCACGCGAACAGCCGTATGGAAATTCCCAAGATTTATTCGGGAGATATCTGCGCAATCGTCGGACTTAAAGACACGACGACGGGCGATACGTTGTGCGACGAAGCACATCCTATCGTTCTCGAACAGATGACTTTCTCCGAACCCGTTATTCAGCTCTCGATAGAGCCCAAGACCAAAGCGGGTCAGGAAAAAATGACTATGGCGCTTGTGAAGCTCGCCGAAGAGGACCCTACTTTCAAGACGTATACCGACCAGGAGACCGGACAGACGATTATCGCCGGAATGGGCGAGTTGCATCTCGATATTATCGTAGACAGACTTTTAAGAGAATTCAAGGTTGAAGCAAACGTCGGCGCTCCGCAGGTTGCATACCGCGAGACTATACGTCAGGCTGTAGACTGCGAGGGCATGTACAAACGTCAGTCGGGCGGTAAAGGTCAGTACGGACATTGTAAACTTCACCTCATTCCCGGAGAACCCGGTTCCGGTTACACATTCGAAGACTTAACGGTAGGCGGTTCCATTCCCAAAGAATATATTCCCGCTATCGACAAAGGTATCCGCGGCGCCGCCAAGAACGGTTTCCTTGCCGGTTACGAAGTCGTCGATTTCAAAGTTCAGGTTTACGACGGAAGTTTCCACGAGGTCGACTCCTCCGAAATGGCGTTCCAGATTGCAGGTTCGATGGGCTTCAAAGACGGTATGGCTAAGGCCAAAGCGGTCCTTCTGGAACCTATCATGAAGGTTGAGGTCATCACTCCCGACGACTATTTCGGCGATATCATGGGCAACGTAACAGCTCGTCGCGGTACGATTGTTTCCACCGACGACAGAGCGGGCGCGAAAGTGGTTGACGCGGAAGTCCCCCTTTCCGAAATGTTCGGTTACGCAACCGATTTGCGTTCCAGAACTCAGGGCAGAGGTCAGTTCACGATGCAGTTCGACCATTATGCGGAAGTGCCGAAGAGCGTAGCCGAAAAAGTAATCGGTGAAAGAGCAAAGAAGAATTAACGAAAGTTTTTTCGGCTCCCGAAAAATGAAAAGTCGGCATAATGCCTTGACGCGGTGAGCGTCAAACCGAATTTTTCGGGAAGGCAGCCGAAAAAGTAATCGGTGAAAGAGCAAAGAAGAATTAATAAGAGCTTCAATTTTAACAATATTTTAAAAAAATTTCGCTATTTTTATTTGTGTTTTTTATATTTTTAATATATAATATAGGCGACGCTATAAAAGTGCGTTATAAGCAGCAGGTTAATGATAGATAGCTGCGACGCCGCACTGCGGCGAAAGTTATCATTTTTATAAATTTTTTATAAGGAGAAACAAAAATGGCAAAGGCTAAGTACGACAACAGCAAGCCCCACGTTAACATCGGCACAATCGGCCACGTTGACCACGGCAAGACCACGCTGACCGCAGCTATCACTATGGTTATGGCATGCAAGGGTCAGGCAGAGAAAATGAAATACGACGAGATCGATAAGGCTCCCGAAGAGAAGGCTCGTGGTATAACAATTAACACCGCTCACGTAGAGTATCAGACCGAAAAGCGTCACTACGCACACGTTGACTGCCCGGGACACGCAGACTACGTTAAAAACATGATTACGGGTGCCGCTCAGATGGACGGCGCAATCCTCGTAGTTGCAGCAACCGACGGTCCCATGCCCCAGACCAGAGAGCATATCCTGCTTTCCCGTCAGGTAGGCGTTCCTTACATTGTTGTATTCCTCAACAAGTGCGACCAGATGGACGACCCCGAACTTCTCGAGCTTGTCGAAATGGAAATTACCGATACTCTTGAAGCACAGGGCTTCAAAGATTGCCCCATCATCAGAGGTTCGGCATTAAAGGCTCTTGAAAAGGCTTCTTCCGGTGCTTCCGATGCGGAAGTTCTTGCAGCTCCCGAATGCCAGTGCATTCTTCAGCTTATGGACACCATCGACAGCTTCATCCCCACTCCCGAAAGAGATACGGCGAAGCCCTTCCTTCTTCCCGTTGAGGACGTATTCACGATTTCCGGTCGTGGTACCGTTGCAACAGGTAGAGTAGAAAGAGGTACCGCTCACGTTGGCGATCCCGCTGAAATCGTAGGACTTATCGAAAAGCCCGTAGGTACGACCATTACCGGTCTTGAAATGTTCCATAAGAGCGTTGACGAAGCTATCGCAGGCTTCAACGTAGGCGCACTTCTTCGTGGTATTGACAGAAAGGGTATTGAAAAGGGACAGGTTCTTGCTAAACCCGGTACTGTTAAAACTGCTACCAAGTTTACCGCTCAGGTATACGTTCTTAAAGCAGACGAAGGCGGACGTCACACTCCTTTCTTCAACCACTACCGTCCTCAGTTCTTCATCAGAACTACAGACGTTACCGGTTCTATCGAGCTTCCCGCAGGCGTAGAAATGGTTATGCCCGGCGACAACGTAGAAATCAAGGTAGAGCTTATTAAGCCCGTAGCAGT
>CATKEF010000020.1 GCA_949747905.1 uncultured Eubacteriales bacterium | reverse complement strand
AACAAGCGTTGTTTTCGCCGTTACGGAACTTTGACATTCTCCGCCGTTTTCCTCGACAAGTTTTTGCGCCTCCGAACGCTTAAACCCCGACAAAGTGCCTGTTAAAACCACATATTGCCCCGCAAATATGCCCGTTTTAACGATATTCTTCTCCATCTTGGGCTTCACGCCCGCGTCTAGCAGAGCGCTTATTTCCTTTATATTGTTTTCATCTCCGAACCAGCCGCAAATGACGTCCGCGGTAATTTCGCCGATGTTTTCCAACCCGAGCAAATCCTCTCTATCTGCTGATTTTAAAGCTTCTATGCTTTTATATGCTTTTGCAAGGTCTTTCGCCGCTACTTTTCCGACGCCGTCAATACCGAGAGCATAGATGAATCTTTCCAGCGTAACATCTTTGCTTTTTTCGATTGCCCCCAATATATTAGCTGTTTTCTTTATTTTAAAGCCTTCCAAAGTTTTCAAATCTTCGGCGGAATATCCGTACAGATTCGAACAGTCTCTGAGACCGAGCTCGTCGTACATCTGCCCTGCCGTCATCTCGGATAGCCCCTCAATATCCATTGCATCCTTGCTTGAAAAATGCACGATTTTGCCGATTACGCGCGGACGACAATACTTGTTGGGGCAGAAAATATTTGCGCCTGTTTCCGTAATTTTACTGCCGCAATAGGGACACTCTTCAGGCTTGACTACTTCCCGACTGTCCTCCGTATGTTCAACCGCGCCGAGAATTTCGGGTATAACTTCGTTGGAACGGCGTATAAGCACACTGCTGCCGATTTTAACGTTCTTTCTTTTTATGTCTCCGAGGTTGTTCAAAGTCGCTTTTCTGACAGTGGCGCCGGCAAGTTCGACCGGCGTCACAATAGCCAACGGAGTAAGCTTTCCCGTCCTGCCGACCTGCCAGACAACGTCCTCTACGGTCGTCACGCTCTCCTCTGCCTCGAATTTATAAGCCATAGCCCAACGCGGAAATTTATCGGTGTAACCGAGCTCCTCGCGCTCCGCCGTCGTGTTGAGTTTTACAACTGCGCCGTCCGTTAAAACGTCCAGTTTTTTGCGTCCGACCTCTATTTCTTCAATCGCGGCGATGACTTCCCGAGCGTTAGCGCACAATTTCAGATACGGAAAAACTTTGAACCCCTGTTCCTTGAGAAATTCCGATTGCGCAACCTGAGAGGGAAGCGCTTCTCCTTCCATATAGTTGACGCTGTAAAAAAGAATTTCCGGCTTTCTTTCCGCTGTAACCTTAGGGTCGAGATTGCGTATGGCGCCTGCCACGGCGTTTCTTGCGTTTTTCAATTGTTCCTTTGCTGTCTCGTTGTACTTTTCGAGTACGCTGAGGCGTATTACCGCCTCACCCTGAACTTCTATAAGCCCTTTATAGGGTATGGCGAGAGGAAAACTCTTTATGGTAAGACACTGCGCTGTAACGTCCTCGCCCTCCACACCGTTTCCACGCGTAGTGGCGCGAACGAATTTTCCGCCGTCATACGTAAGGCACATTGTCAGTCCGTCGAATTTGTATTCGACGGTAAATTCGGGTGCTTCAACGGTTTTCCGCACCCGCGTGAAGAACGCTTCGAGTTCGTCATAAGTTACCGATTTGTCAAGGCTGTAAAGCCTTGACAAATGAGCGTGCCGTTCAAACCCTTTTACCGGCTCTCCTCCCACGCGCTTTGTGGGGCTGTCGAATTCCACTACGCCCGTTTCCTCTTCCATATGTCTGAGTTTATCGTACAGCTTGTCGTATTCGCTGTCGGGAACGGACGGATTGTCAAGAACGTAATATTCGTAAGCCCATTTATTCAGTATATCGATAAGTTCGCGCATTGCGGTCATATTTTCAATTCCTCTTTTATTTAATAAAAGCAGTCGTTTCGCGGTTTAAATTATCGTCAAAGGCGCGATTGAAGCGGACAATTCTTTTATACCCTGCCCTTCGAAAGCCACGTGCAATGTCGTTCCGCCGTTTTTTACCGCAATTATCATACCGGTTCCGAATTTCGGATGCAAAACGCGCTGCCCCACGGAGAACGACGCGGTCTTTTGCTTGGGCTTTGCCTTATTTCCGTTCCAGAACGCCTTGAACGGGCTGCTTGAAACGTCGGGTGCAAAATCGCATTCGTCGTCGGAATACAACGCCCTGCCTCTCGACCGAACTTCCGTATCGCTTCCGAATCTCCTTAACCCCGCATAAGGCGCGCGTTCAGACGCAACGGCCCCGAGCACGGGAGCAAGTTCGCCTATAAATCTCGAAGGTCTCGTCGGCTCTCTATGCCCGTACAGATACCGCGATTTCGAGCGTGTGAGATATATTCTTTTCCGTGCGCGGGTTATCGCAACATACATAAGTCGCCGCTCTTCCTCCACACTGCGTCCGTCCTCGTCCGAGCGCGACGACGGGATAATTCCGTCTTCGAGACCGCAAACAAACACGTTTTCGAATTCCAGTCCTTTTACCGCATGTATGGTCGCAAGCGTGACGTATTCGCCTTCGCCCAAATCGTCTGTGTCGGACGACAAAGTTATCTGATTGAGATATTCGTCCAGACCCGCCTCGGGATTAAGTCTCGCGAAGTCGTCGACCGACGCTATAAATTCGTCTATATTCGCAAGTTTTCCGTCTCCCTCATCCGTGCCGTCGTCATATGCGGCGCGCAAATCGGAAAGCGCGATAACCTCGCGAACAAGCTCGTTTACGGCGCGCTCCTGCGACGAACGCACTAAATTTTTTATTAGATTTGCGAAATCTTTTATTTTCTCTCTTGCACCCCGCGCAAGCGGAAGCTCGTCGCAATCGAGCGCGGCGTCGTACAAAGAAAGCCCGGAGCTTTGCGCGTACTCATACATTACCTCTATGGTCTTACCGCCTATTCCGCGCTTGGGTACGTTGATTATGCGTTCCGCCGCCTCGCTGTCAAACGGATTGGAAATAAGTCTGAGATATGCGAGAATATCCTTAATTTCCTTGCGTTCGAAAAACTTGAAACCTCCGAATACTTTATAAGGTATACCGTATTTGGTGAATTCCTGTTCATATGCACGCGTAAGCGCGTTTATCCTCATAAGCACGGCATAATCGGAATATTTCCCGCCGCGCGAAACGCCGCCCGCAATCGCGCGCGCAGTGTAAAGCGCCTCGCCCGCCTCTTCGTCCGCCTGATAATATACGGGCTTTTCCCCTTCGCCCGCGTCCGTCCAAAGAGTTTTGCCGCGACGACCGACATTATTTTTTATTATACAGTTTGCAAGTTCCAAAATAGAACTCGTAGAACGATAATTTCGTTCAAGTTTGAAAACTATTGCCTGAGGAAAGTCCTCGTCGAATTTAAGAATATTCTTTATCTCGGCGCCGCGCCAACCGTAAATGGACTGGTCGTCGTCGCCGACTGCAAATAAATTGCCGTGTTTGGAAGCAAGAAGTTTTATTATATTGTACTGTACGGCGTTGGTATCCTGAAATTCGTCGACGAGAATATATCTGAACTTGTCCGAAAGATAATCGAGAACGTCTTTATCGCGCCTTAAAAGTTTCAGCGTTTCCAAAAGCAGGTCGTCGAAATCGAGCGAGTTGTTCGCTTTCAGACGTTCGTTGTATTTCTCGTAAATTACAACTATATCTTCGATATTTCTTTCGTCGCGATACTTTCTGCCGTATCCTTCGGGGTCGAGCCCGAGCATCTTTGCGTTGCCTATATGGTATTTTGCGCTTTTAAGAACTTTGTCGGCGTCCAAATCGAGTTCGGATACTATCTTCTTTATTACGTTGTTTCTCTCGGTATCGCTGTATATGGAAAAATTCTGAGAAAACCCCGCCTTTTCCGCAAACTGTCTGAGAATTTTGACGCACATCGAATGAATGGTACATATCCATTTTGCGTCACCTTCGCCAAGCATATTCATAAGGCGCTCTTTCATCTCTCCCGCCGCCTTGTTGGTGAACGTTATTGCTAAAATCTGCGATAGCGTAGCCTTGCCCTCGCGCAATATGTAAGCTATGCGCGAAGTAAGTACGCGCGTCTTCCCGCTGCCCGCGCCCGCAAGCACGAGCACGGCGCCCTCCGTAGTGCAAACGGGCTTCATTTGTTCTTCGTTTAGTCTGTCAAGTAACTCGTCCATATGATATATTATATCATATGACGACGGAAAACACAATTAAATTGTATTGTAAAGAAAAACCCGCGCATTGCGCGGGTTTAAAAGATGTTTCACTGCGTTCAACATGACAAGAGGGGCGCAACATGATGAGAACTGTTACTCCGAGGCACAATTCCGACGTAACCGGTGTCTTTCCTTACCGATTCCTCTTGTCATTAACTGTGTCTTTCGTCATTCCGAGGCTTGCCGAGGAATCGCACACCGAGTTTAAATGATTTCGAGCGCTTTCTCCTGCTTGTACTTATTAAGCGCGGCAAGATACTTTGCCGAAAGCTGCAAAGTATACCTCTGTTTTTCCTCGTAATTGAGTTTATCGTAGACCTCCCTTTCGGTAAGTCTGCCGATTGCGTCAGAAACTTCGCCCTCGGTATCGAGAAGTTCCTTCACCTTGAGATAAAATTCATCGCGCTTTTCGCCTTTGATTTCGTTTTTGACTTTATCGGTCAAGGTAGTTTTAACTTTAAATTCGTTAAGCCCTTTGTTTTTCGCTTCAGTCGTGTTTTCGTCAATGTTTCTTTTGCAGTCCGCCCAAAAATTGCTTTTCATACGTTTTTTCGCTGCTTTAGCCACTTGTTTGATGTCTTCCATAATTTACCTCTCAACAAAACGACAACATTCAACGTTTATCGACTTTTTTTATCTTGAAAAAAGTCCGTCCGACGTTGTCGGACAGACTTTATTTTCAGTTCTTATTTCTTTTTCTTGCCGCCTCGGCCTTTTTACGACGCTTTACGGAAGGAGATTCGTAAAATTCCTTTTTTCTGAGGTCACCGATAATACCGTCGCGCGAGCACTTTCTTTTGAAGCGTCTGAGCGCGCTTTCAACCGACTCGTTTTCACCTACTTTTATAGTTGACATAATCTTTCTCACCTGCCCTCGCCGCTGCATTATTGTCTGTTTCAAAACAGCACTAATAAAGTATACCAAACACGGAAAAACTTGTCAACGTTTTTTACGGCGGTAAAATTTAAATTTGTAAAAGCAATTAAAACTCCGCCCACGCAGAATGCGCGGGCGGAGCTGTATCATTTGCGCGCAGAAATACTTACAAACGACGGCTGAAACTCAACATGTTAATACTCTTCCTCGAAAGGTTCAGTCCGCGAGTTGCTCATCAAAATATCATCGCTTTTGCAATAGCGCGCTTGACACTCAAAGTTATTATGGTTTAATGATTACAACTTCTAAACCTTGTTTTTTAGCATAATCGACGGTAAACTTTGTTCCACCTGATATATTGTTGTATAAAGCAATAAGCAACGATGAATTGTTTACCATATATTTATTTCTTTCAATCATACATTCGGCACCAATGTACTCGTCGTAAATACATCTGATGGCGTCCAGTTTCGTTAACATTTCTCTGTAAATTTTTTTATCCTTGGCATTCCAGAATTTTTCCTGCGTTTTGCACGGCAAAGCTCCGATAAGTTTCAAATCGGGAAAATCTTTTTTTAATTCCAAAACCGTACTTGCACAAAGCATATCGAAGCCTATCGCCATACCGCAAAGAAAAGTTCTGTAATTTTTTTGTATAGCTTTCAAAATTTCCAAACGCAAAGTATTTTTTACCGCAAGACATCGTTCGTCCTCATCATTAAAACGCCACGGTAAATTCTGACTTCTGTGTCCTGAAAAACACGCAGTTTGAGAATTTAAATTCCGAATTATTTTCTTTATCTCATCTTTAGCATCATTAATTAAAGTGTTCACTTCTATATTTTATCATAGATTTTTTAAAAAATAAAGCGTTTGACTAATTTGAAATACATATTTTTTAAAATACGTATGATAAAATAGACATATCACAAAATAATAAGAGATAAATTATGACTTTAAATCAAGCATTTGCAATAAGAGTTCGCGAAATTTTAAAAATGAAGAAAATGACTCAATATAGGTTAGAGCAAGAAACCGGCATTTATCATAGTTCAATGAATGCAATATTGAACAATAAAGTCAAGGCTTCAAACTTTAAAAGTATTGCACTGATAATTCGCGCACTCGGTCTTTCCATAACCGAATTTTTTGAAAGCTCCGTTTTTGATTTCGATAACCTTGATATTGAATAAAGACAATTCGTTTACAACTCATAGCGACAATGCATAAGTCCCTCGGCATTCGATATGACAGACAAAAGGTGCTTTTTCGTCGTCGTTCTTATCCCACTCATCATCCTGAGCCGCAGGCGAAGAAACCTATCAACAAATACAAAAAAGGAAGACTTCGGTCTTCCTTTTTTGTATTTGTTTATGGGTTCCTTCGCCTGCGGCTCAGGATGACGAGTGGGATGAGTACGACGACGAAAAAGCACCTTT
>CATKEF010000019.1 GCA_949747905.1 uncultured Eubacteriales bacterium | reverse complement strand
GGTCCCTCGCCTGCGGCTCGAAATGACGAATACGCACGCTCTGCATGACGGTAATACATGTTCGGGATGACGAAAAACTCGCTCGGGACGACGGGTATACCGCTTTGAATGACTGCAATACACTCTCTTGATGATTATGGGATAGGAATAACGAAAAATTCATTCGTTATGACTAAATAACATGAGGCATCCGAGTCGGTTCTAATCGCAAATCACATAAACACGTCGGCAAAGAATTCGCGGGTTTCTTCTTCCGTAGCGAATTTTGCAAGAAACGTCAAATCTCCCATCATTGCCGAAAACGCTTCCGGCTGTTTCTCGATACATATTATGTTCTTGCCGTATTTATCGGAAATACTCTGTTCGCTATGTAAATACCCCCTGCCTTTACGCCGCCCGGCATAACCGCAGTAATACTTTTCTCCCGCAACGAGCGAAGTAGAGCCGTAAGACAAAACGTCCGCCCAAATTTTATAAACGTCCGTACTGTTGGCATAGTCAGCCATATCGGGGGAACAGCCGCCGGCAGGTCTCATATTCACTTCGAGCGCGACAAGTTCGTCTTTTTTGCCAATCCTCTGGTCGCACAAAAGACGGAAAAATTCGAAATGCACGTAGCGGTTTTTAACGCCGAATACTTTTAAAGTCTTCCGTCCGAGTTCCCTTAAATCGTCCGCAATCTCGGGAGGGTAAAAATATGCGCTGTCCTCACCGTTATTGACAACGTCCATAAGTGACGCAGTCTCCACAAGCCCCGTTTCGAACACGGGCTGTCCTTCGCCGTCGACTATTGCGTCGTAGGAATTGACAAGCGCCTTTATTTCCTCTTCCATTATGTACCCGCAGGGCTTGCTTTCTAAAAACGACAAAAGCTCGCCATAATCGGAAATACGGTACGTAGCGTTCGCGCCCACTCCGTTGTCGGGTTTTACTATTACCGGATAACCGTGCTTTGCAATAAACTTTTTACAGCCCGACAAAGACCTGACGAAACAAAAATCGGCGGTTTTTATACCCGCTTTTTTATAATACTTTTTCATTTCGGACTTGTACTTGACTTTTTTTATTTCTTTCAAGGAAAAACCGCTTGAAATATTGAATTCTGTACGCAGGCGGGCGTCAAGTTCCAACCAGTATTCGTTATTGCTTTCGAGGAAATCGGGCTTTCCGTATTTATAAATGAAATACGCAACCGCCCTGTACACCTCCTCGTAGTTCTTCAAATCGGATACCTTATAATACTCCGTCAGAGAATTTACGAGTACGGGAGAAAGGTTCGCGTAAGGGCAGTCTCCGATTCCGAGCACACGAAAACCGTTATTTTTAAGTTCCTTGCAAAAATTTTTGTAGTTTTCCGGAAAGTTCGGGGATATAAAAATAAAATTTTTCATCTGCTTTTGTATTTTTGGATAAATCCGAGGATGTCGGCGCTCACTTCCTCCTTACAGAAATCGTTTAAAATCTCATGACGGGCGTCCTTATACAGCTTTACAAAGACATTCTCCACACCCGCTGAGCGGAACTTATCGTACGATTTCAAAACGCCCTTTCCGTAATCCCCGACGGGGTCGTCCGCACCCGCGACAAAGAATACCGGCAAATCTTTGGGGACGGCTGCTATAACTTTATCGGAGCATGCCTCGCGTATTACCGAAAAAAGAATATAATATCCGTTATTCGTAAAATCGAAGCCGCAAAGCGGGTCGGAATTATACGCGTCGACGTTTTCCTCTGCCTCAGACAGCCAGTCGTTTTCGGTACGGTTAGGACTGAATTTCTTATTGTACGAACCGAACGCCAGTTTTTTGATAAACTTACTTCTGTTGCGCCAACCGCAAAACAAAGCGTTGAGTTTGACCGCAAAAAGAGCGGAATTAAGCGTCGCTTTGCTTTTGAACCCGCTGCCCATTATCACCGCGGCGGCAAAGTCCGAACCGTAAAGGGATATATATTTACGGCAGAAAAAAGACCCCATGCTATGACCCAGAATATAGTGAGGCTTGTCCCCTGTTTCTTCCTTTATCATGAGTTGAAGCCGACGGATATCGGCTATTACCGTCATATAATTTTTAGCATCGTCGAAATAGCCGAAATCTTCTGCGTTTTCCGCCGTTTTTCCGTGACCCAAATGGTCGTCAGCGCAGACAATGTATCCGTGCGCATTCAAGTATTCGGCGAACGGCGCGTATCTTTCGGCATATTCGCTCATACCGTGAATAATCTGAACAGCACCCTTTACTTCACCCTCGGGACGCCATACACAGGCATGAACGGTGTGTTTTCCGTCTTCGGACGGATAAAAAATATCTTCCATATTTTTCCTTTTTTACATTTATTCCTTAATAATTTTAAATTGACATAACAAAACAGTTGTTCGGATTCTTCGCT
>CATKEF010000018.1 GCA_949747905.1 uncultured Eubacteriales bacterium | reverse complement strand
TATGATCTTGGAACGAACAAATGGAACGAAGACGGAATGAAGAAGCTTTATCAAATTTTAATTGATAAGGATTTTAAATAACTCACGCACTAAACGAAGGCGTGTTTACTTTTACTACTACGGAGAAAAAGTTTGACGAATATCTAAACTCGACATATAATTATTTAGTAGGTTGTTTTTTTGAATATTTCGGATATCCCACAGAAGTGCTTGACACGTATTTTTGCGGTACGTTATTAAAGATATAAAATGGACGGGACAGAATAATGAAAATAATTTTTTTGGATATTGACGGGGTTTTAAACTCCAGGGCATACGACAGAAAAAGGAATTGGAACGAGCAGACGGATATAGACGAAACGCGGTTACCGCTTGTTAAAAAAATAGTTGACGAAACGGGGGCGAAAATTATTTTAAGCTCAACATGGCGCATACATTGGGATAAAGCCGATGAAGAGTGCGATGAGGACGGAATTTATATAAATAAAACTTTTGCAAAATTCGGGCTTGGAATTTACGACAAAACACCTGACCTTGGAATAGACTTTGACCGCCCCGACGAAGTTAAAGCGTGGCTTGAATCCGCGCAGGAGACAATAGAAAGTTTCGTGATTATAGACGACTACCGATACGGTTGGGGAAAACTTTCGGGTAACTTTGTTAAAACAAATCCGCACCTGGGTCTGGGTTTGGAAGAAGAACACGTTGAAAAAGCAATAGAAATATTAAATTTGCGATAAAATACGGCTATGGAGAAATCCATAGCCGATTTTATTTTAATTTTATAAAAGCTCTTGTAAAGGCATTAATAATGACATATGATGTGCGACTATTTTCTGCGGTTCGGATTTGGCATGATTGTTCGCGCGCTCGATAGTAAATTCCGAAATAGGCAAACAAAAACATTGCACTTTCAGAGTGCGGTGTTGTTATTTGCCTTTTTATATTTATTATCCGAATACTTTTGCAGATAAGTGTAGAAGGTGGAGCGCTTCATTTCGGTGGCTTGCAGCGCTTCTCTGAGATTTATTGAACGTTCGAGATAGGCGTCGGCAATTTCATTGAAATTATCGGGACAATTCAAAGGCGGTCTGCCGAATTTGACTCCGCGCAATTTGGCGGCTTCGATTCCCTCCGCCTGCCTTGACCTTATATTTTCCCGCTCGTGTTCGGCAACAAAGGACAGCAGTTCCAGAACGATATCCGCGATTAATTTTCCGACGAGATTTTTCTCATGGCATCGGGTGTCGAGCAGCGGCATATCCAGAACGTAAATGTCCGCGCCGATACTTTTGGTGATTCTTTTCCATTCCCGCTGAATACAATCATAATTTCTTCCCAGTCTGTCTATCGAGGTTATGACAAGTAAATCGCCGTAACGGAGTTTTTTAATCAATTGCTTGTAGTTTGCTCGCTCGAAATTGACCCCGCTTTCTTTATCGCAATAAATTTTTTTGAATCCGATATCGCAATTTTTTAAAGCATTGAGTTGTCTGCTCAAATTCTGGTCTTTGCTGGAAACCCTTGCATAGGCATAGTTCATAATTTTCTCCTTCGCTCGCGGACGACCGTATTATTTAATAAGAAAATTATACATTTTTCCTTGATTTCCGACAAATAAAAAAAATCTACAAATCTATACTTTTTTAGCTTATAACTATTGACAATTGGTTTAAGGTGTGTTATGCTGAAAACACCAACAAAAAGGTGTTAATAATTCACAAATTGTTCCGTCTTGAAAAGTATAGGTTTAAAGACGGGTAAAGATTTGTGCAAAAAATCATTTTTTATTAAAGGTTAAACATTTAACTAACCCAAAAACGGTGCATTTTGCGGTTAAATAAAACGGAGTTAACAGAAAAAAATTATAAAAAAATATAAATTTTTTCTTTTAACATAAAAAAATTTTAAAGGAAGGGAATTCTATGAAAAGAACGAAGCGGTTTGCCACATTTGTGTTGGTTGCTATGTTCATAGTTTGCGGCGCGGTGCTGGCAGGCTGTAACAACCAACACACACACACGTACTCTGACGCTTGGGAAAAAGACTCGAACGGTCACTGGCACGTTGCGACTTGTGACGACCTTAAAGAAGGGGACAAAGACTATAAAAAAGATTATGCCGCGCACGTCTGGGGCGGCGACGACGAGTGTGACGTATGTCATTACATAAAGACGTCGACCGTGACGGAGTATAAAGTCACACTCGACGCTAACGGCGGCAAACTCGACGGCGACAAGGAGACGGCGGAAGTAACTACGAAGAGCGGAAAGATAGAATCGCTTCCCGTGCCCGCGGCTCCCGACGGAATGGAATTTGTCGGTTGGTATACCGAGGATAACGGCGGCGAAAAAGTTACCACGGCAACGGCGTTCACTTCGAACTCTACGATTTACGCTCATTATGTTATGGTATACACTATAACGCTCAACGCCGGCGAGGGTACGCTTACGACGACTACCTTAAAAGCGAAAGACGGTAAGATTACCGAGCTTCCCACACCCACCGCACCGACGGGCAAGCAGTTCGTAGGCTGGTATACTACCGCGGCCGATACCGAGCAGGTAACGGGCGTTCAGGTTACCCTTGAAACCGACTTCGACGAGGATACGACCATTTACGCGCGTTATGCTTTCGTTTATACCATTAAGCTCAACGTCGGCGAAGGCGGAACTCTTCCCGCAGGCACCGCAACGACGTTAACGACGAAGGGCGGAAAGATAGAATCGCTTCCCGTGCCCGTAACGCAGAACGCTTTGGTATTTCTCGGTTGGTTTACCGCAGCGGACGGCGGCAAAAAAGTGACCGAGGATACGGTGTTCACGGGCGACGAATTGGAAATTAACATTTACGCAAGATATGCTCAGGAAATCACTGTAACGTTGACGGTAGGCGAGGGAACACTTCCCGCAGGCGTTTCTTCAACCATGATTACTTCCGGGAACAGACTGGCGGAACTTCCCGCGCCCGTTGCGCCCGAGAATAAATGGTTCAAGGGTTGGTTTACGGCAGAGACAGACGGCACATTGGTTACCACTGCGACGGACTTGTCGGCATATATAAATAACGCAAACGCGGTAACTCTGTATGCGCGCTATGTTGCGGAAGTAACCGTCACGCTCAATGCGGGCAGTGAGGGAACACTTCCCGCAGGCGCAATCACTACCTATAAGACAGTAAACGGCAAGATTGAGCTTCCCGAAGGACAGAGAGGACTTCCCGCGGTTACGACGTCAAAAGAACACTGGGTGTTCTTCGGCTGGTACAACGGTTCTTCGGCGGTAAATGTTGAAACCACGATATTCGAAAGCGACGCCGAACTCACCGCAAAAGTCGGACGTGAAGACGGCGTTTGGATGGGTGAAAAGTTTGTACATTCTTTAACGAGAAACGACGGTTCTTCCAGAACTGAATATTGGCTCGGCGGCGGCAAAATAACGCTTAAAAAAGGCGACGTTATAACCCTCTATATGAACGGCATAGTCGTCAACCACTTTATAGAACCGAGCAGCGCAGGTATCGTTAAGCCCGGAGCTTCCGCAGTAGTGGGCACGGTAACCGTAGACGTGGCGGGCGAGTTTGAAATTTATCTGCACAGAAACGCTTCGGATTGGTCGTGCCAGTACTCCGGTCCTACGGAGGTTATTGTCGGTTCGGAAATTCCCGCAGGTTGCGATACTGTAACCGTTAAGATTGGCACCAACGAGCCCATTATGTTCTTTATAAAGGACGTCAGCGGAAACGGCGTCAAGAAGGATGATTTCGGCAAGTTCTGTATCTATACATATCAGGACGAATTATTCGGTAATTGGAACGGCTCGACTACTAACGGTAAATTAAAAGAGGAAATGGTCGTTAATAAAACTGCCATTCCCGCAGGCTGGATATTCAGATGGGGTAGCGGATTCGGTAATCAGACAACCGATATCAAGGGCGTATTTAAAGCAGGCAAAACTTATCTTGTAGAATTGAAAGGACATCAGAAAGCGCCTGTTATTACCGAACTTTCGATAACTTCGGTATATACGATAACTCTCGACCAGAATTACGAAGGACAGCCCGAAACCAAACTGACGGCAAAGGCATACAACGGAAAACTCTCCTATATGCCCGCATTCCCCCGCGAGGGCTACGAGGATAAGGACATATTCTGGTACACCGCCGCAGAGGGCGGCGAAAAGGTAACTACCGACACCGAATTTACCGCAAATACTACCATATATGCACGTTGGAGCGAAAAGATAGTAATGACGGTAGACCAGAACTATGAAGGAAAACCCGAAAACAAAACGCAGAAAATCGATTATGGCAAATTTAACGCTCTTCCCGTGGCGGACACGCGTGCAGACTACGATTTTGTCGGCTGGTTTACGGCGGCAGAGGGCGGAGAGAAGGTTACGACTTCCACCGTATTTGCCGAAAACGCAACAATCTATGCTCAGTGGAAACTGAAAGTCGTGATAACGGTAGACCAGAACTACGAAGGAAAGCCCGAAAACGCGACCGTGAAATTGAACAACGGAAAGTTCGGCACTCTTCCCACACAGGACGCCCGCGAGGATTACGACTTTGTCGGCTGGTTTACGGCGGCAGAGGGAGGAGAGAAGGTTACAACTTCCACCGTATTTGCCGAAAACGCAACAATCTATGCTCAGTGGAAGCTGAAAATCGTGATAACGGTAGACCAGAACTACGAAGGAAAGTCCGAAAACACGACGATTAAAGCAAACAACGGCAAGATTAGTCCCCTTCCCGCAAACGACACCCGTGAAGATTACGATTTCGTCGGCTGGTTCACGGAAGCAGAGGGCGGCACCCGCGTAAGAACTACAACCGTATTTGCCGAAAACGCTACCATTTACGCACAGTGGAGGCTTAAATTCGTCATAACGCTTGACCAGAATTACGAAGGAAAGCCCGAGAATACTACGGTTAAGACTACAAACAATTATCTTTCTGAAATACCCACCGTCGAACCCCGCGACGGCTTGGAATTCGTGGGTTGGTTTACCGAACCCGAAGGCGGAACTATTATAAAAACTACTACGCAATTTACCCAAGATACAACCATTTACGGGCAGTGGAGAGTTCCTTTCAAAGTAACGTTTAATTATAACTACGAAGGCTGCGCCGACCCTACGGTGGTAACGGCTAACGTGGTGAGCGGACAGACGTACAGCAGAGTTCCGAATGATTTATTCCCCGCAAACCCCGTCCGCGAAGGCTATAAATTCCTTGGTTGGTTTACCGTTGCCGCAGCGACGGGCGGTACGCAAGTTAAGTATAATACCAATATTACCGTCGATACTGCGGTTTATGCGCGTTGGCAAGTGTTATCGCAAGTTACCTTTGACTATAATTACGAGGGCGCTCCCGCCTCCGTTACCGTAATGACGACGCAATTCTTCCAGATTCCCTTGGCGTCATTCCCCGCAGACCCCGC
>CATKEF010000017.1 GCA_949747905.1 uncultured Eubacteriales bacterium | reverse complement strand
GTTAATTTTCTGTTAATTATTTTCTGCCAAAAATTTTAAGTCCCTTGCGTCTGCCTATTCCACCACTCGGGCATGGTTTTTTGTTAAGTTTTCAGTTTTTTATTTAACAGTGGTATATTATCAAATAGCACACAAAAAGTCAAGCAGGCTAAACGTCAATTTTATTGACACGTCTATATTTTTATTGTAATATATTCAGGCACATATTCTTACCGAGGTGTTTATGGAAGAGGAATCATTAAACGAACAGTCTGTAAATGAAACAACCATTTCCGAAACGAAACCGTCGAAAAAGCAGCAAATTATTCAAGCCCTGAAATTTACGGGGTTTTCCATTTCGGCAGGCGTAATTCAACTTGTATCTTTCGGCGCATTATGCGACTGGACGAGATTGCTCCCCTGGTGGCCGGCATATCTTATAAGCATAATACTTTCGGTAATTTGGAATTTTACGTTTAACCGTAAATTCACATTCAAAGCAGCCAATAACATCCCGCTTGCAATGACTCTTGTTCTCGTCTACTACTGCGCGTTTATTCCCGTTTCCGTATTCGGCGGAGACGCAATTGCCGCTCAATTACCTGCAAACCTTGGAATACTTGTCACATTTATTATGATGGTTATAAACTTTATAACGGAATTTTTCTGGGACAAGTTCATAGTTTTCAATTCCGCCGTAACAGACAAAATCTTAAATTTGTTTAAAAAACGATAATTATCTCAAAAAAAATCGCTATTAAATTAAAATGCAACAAATACTGCCAATTTTTGGCAGTATTTTTGTTTTATTGCACTATAAAATATAAGTTATGAATATAACAACAAATCTCATAAATTTTATGTTGCAGTCGGTACGCGAGTTGGAATCTTCCGAAATTTCAGAGTTCAATTTAGGACAGAAATACGCATTTTTAGAATGTCTGGAATTCTTGCAAATTTACGAAACCGAAAAAATTTCTTTCAATTTGGAAGAACTGTTCCCCATCTGAATTTCTGCCAAAAGGTGTCCGACAGCTTAATATCCGAAGTTATATAATTTATTTCGGAGAGTTTACTATGCAAAAGCTGAAATCAGACGAGAATTTCATTTTTTCTTTGCTTGACGATTTCGACCCGATTGCCATCTTCGCTCTGAATAAATTAATAGAAAGATTTTCGGACGACGATGCTATGTACGGTACTGAGAAAGCGCCGTTAATAGAAGCTATTTACATTCGACGATATAACGACCGTGCGATTTGGAAACTTGCTATAGAATTCAACATTGCAGACCGAACACTATACCGATACCGACATCAATTTATAAAATGGTTCCATTATTACTATGATAAACACAAAAAACAAACTCTTTCTGCCGCCTGAAATGCCGCTACCCTTGCGTGACGGCGTTTTTATATTATTAGGACAACCCTCGCACCTTTTATAAAACGAATAAGATAATAAAAACCCCGCACTCACACGGGGCTTTTGGAGGCGCCACCCAGATTTGAACTGAAATAGCGAAAAAATTTGGGGAACATATTAAGCCAAAATCTTTACATCTTTCGTTTTAGTTGTAAATATTTACAATACAAAACTTTACATATTAAAATTCAATTCCCCAATTATTCCCCAAAACGAAATAGATTCCGATAACGTTTGGACGGCTGTTTTTCAGCCGTCTTTTTTCACCTGTTGCAATTTTTAAAATACTTGGATTAATACAAAACGATTTGTCTAAAATTGCTGACTGAAAATCACCACAAAAACAAAAGCCGCACGAAAATTCCGTGCAGCAAAATCGATATTCTTAAATTATTTAACTTTCTGTATCGGTTTTTATTTTTTTTCTCCAATTAGAGTGTATACCGTCAATATGTTCGGCTAAGTTGGGTTTTATATTCGCCCACATAGGGTCGAGTATGAAGTCCACACCCTCTCTTCGAGCAAGTTTTGCGGCAGGAACAAAGTCACTATCTCCCGAAATTAAAATTATTTGGTCTACTTGATTTTTGTATGATAATGAAGCTATATCTATTCCGAGCTTCATATCAACGCCCTTTTGCCCTATATTAATATCAAAATCTTTTTCAGTTATCTCTTCAAGTTTTAATGTGCCCGCAAATAATCTTTTCGTTGCTTCAGCATTTAATGAATAACGCGTCGAAATCTCGGAAAGAGTTCCAAGCCTTACCGCAAATTTTCTTAATTTCTTTAATTCCTGATGAAAAGTTACCGTCCAGGAATAAGTGTCTGTCTTTTTTAAATTAACGTTAGTCTGTTTTAGCGGATGAAAAGCCTGTCCTTCGGACGGCGGACAATCATAATAAAAAACCCTGTACAATTCCGATGCCTGATTTTTTATATGTGCCTGACAATATGCCTGTAACTCTTTTGCCCTTTGCTCAGCAGTTTTATGTCCCCATAAATAAGCTGCGCGTTTCCGATAAAACCCGCCGTCAACTAAAATCGCCGTTTTCATCCTTAGTACACTCCTTAAAAAAATGAGCTCTTGGGTTCAGGCGCTCCCTTATAGACTGGGAACCTTACTATCAAGAGCAGTTTAGCAATATGTTACTTTAAAGTAAACATATTTTAACCGAATTAAAACAATTTGTCAATACTTTTTACAAATTTTTTAATTCATGATACTATTATATGCAAAATCATCGTAATTTTATACAAAAAAAGCCGCACGGTATTCCCGTGCGGCTCTCATTTTTGCACTCGAATGCAATTTAATTGTTTTTCGTCTCCCGCCACTTTTCGAAGCCGGAGAGGATTTTAAGCTTCAATTGAAGATTGGGCACATAGATATTCCTGTAACAGCCGTTAGCGGCAAGAATAGCGGAGACAACCGAAATAAGCACCGCCATAACCGCCATTATAGTCATAACTATGCTCGCAACATTCACGTAGATTTCAAGGTTTTGCACAATAACGCACGCAAACGCCGCAGTCATACATAGCGACATTACGAGCTTTGTAAGCGCCTTGCCGCCGTAATAAGCAGCCGCCGAACGGAAGTTCTCCTCAGTACCGTCGCCGCGCTGAGTCTCCGAAAGTATTTGTGCCGCGCTGAACGGCTTCGATTGCGTTTTCAGAACGTATTTGTTGGCTCCGAGAAATTCTTCGGTAACGCATGCTTTGTACTTCTCTATCTTTGCCTTAATCTTTTCCGTAGGCTTGCAATTCAGTTCAAGCCGCAAAAGCTCCCTGTTTAGCTTGGCGAGCTTTCCGTTCACGTAATTCCTATACCACTCTATCCTACGCTTTAAATTAACCTCTTTCAGGTACTCGTCGAAATCGTCGCCCACCGTTGCAGACTTCTCCGCAAGCAGTTTCAGATTGTCCTGGTACCATTTATTCAGTCTGTTTACTTCGTCCTTATGCAGCACTACGAGCCCGTAAGCAAAAAGCGCGGATATAGACATGCTCGCCCAGCGGGACCAAAAGGTCATCTCACCGAGCTGAGTGAAATCGAAGCCTATCGAGGCAAGACAGAACATAAACGACGAGCCTAGCGATATAGCGATTCCCACCACCGCAAGCGCGAGAGTCCCCCTCCCGCCGCTCACCGCTTTTTTTGCGTTTGCCGCTATCTTTTCGGTTGTTATAATTTCCTTTGGTTCTTTAATCATCGCTTTCCTCCTTTAAAACGAACGCGCCGCTTTTTACGTTGGCTTTTACCGTTCTGTAACTCTCGGCATAGCGCTTGTATCTGCCCCATAAAATACAGCTTGCAATACTACCTGTCGCCGCAGCGAACTCAATCCATAAAAATATTTCCGCATACGTTCTGAACGTATCGAGCATAAAAAACGCCGCAAGCATTAAAAACACTACCGCAAGCACGTTGAACATAGGGAAGTGCGCAAAGAACGCGCGGAATATTCCCATTAGAAAGGGAATTGCGTTTATAAACACAACCCCCAAACCTATCGCTGCTTTAAATCCGTCCGTCGCCTTTACCATAGGCAAAAGACAGCACGTAACTATGATAAACGGCAGAAAATACGCCGTTACGGAAAATATAAAGCACAATACCGCTTCCTTTTTATAGGTTCTGTATTTACTCACCGTTAAGCCTCCTTTCGCTCTCTTCCAGCTCCTTTGCGTTTCCGAAAAACTTCTCGTTGTTCGGAAGCATAGCTTTTTGCGCCCTTATCATAGCAACCGTTGCATTCGATTGCAAATTCAATTCCTTGACTATCGGAGAAAGTTTTGAGTTTACTATCCGCTCCACGAGCTTATTGAAAGACTTTTTACCTATTATGGCAACCAAGATAACGATAGCCACGGCAAGCGCGGGCGCCCATATAACCGAATACTCGCCCAACCAACCTATGAACTTTTCCCAGTCGCTTCTGTATTCCTCGGGCAAATCCTCGCCCAAAGACATAAGGTACGCTTCAATGCTTCCCCAACGCTCTATAATGTTATTATAATAAAACTCATAGTCTGCGCCGTACTTATCTTTAAGATACTCCGTAAACTGCGTAACGAGCGCCTCTATACCCTGTTCGTCCGCGGATATATCGGGGTTTACAATAGTTTCAGTCTGTTCGGGCGCGCCCTCGTCCGCAAACGCCGCGACGGCGGGAGTAAAGCACGCAAACACGACTATTATTGCTAATAAAGTACAAACAAACAGCTTTTTAATCTTATTCGTCATTTTCGTTTTCTCCTTTCGGCTCGCTTTCCGCGAAACCGTATTTTTCATTGAATTCTTCCGCCGACGACCCGCCGCCGAGATACACGTTGTTTTTGTAGTCGTCTTTGGCAAACTTCACAAGTCCCGCGACCGTTCTTTCCGCAGCTTCGAGACGCTCTGTAAGCCCGTCCGCGCGTTTATGTTCTTCCGTAAGCGCGCTATAAAGACCCTCCGTCCGTGCCCGCTCCGCCGCAAGTTCTTCTTTAAGCTCCGCGTACAAATGCCGCAGTTCGGCCATTTCGGGCTCCGCCGCAAGACTGCCGTCTGCTTCCTTTAAAATAAGCGGCTCAACCTTGTAAGTCTTTATAATCTCGCCTTTAAGATAGTGCTTTACTTCCGCCCTAAACTCGCCAGCCGCAAGTCCTTTAAGCGTTAATTCGCCGTTTTCGGGTATAATACGCTTTACCCTTTCCACGACGTTTTCGTACACTAAATAAAACTCGCCGTTGAAACCCGGCAAAGCTATTTTAAGCGCAAATTCTCTGTCCGTAATTATAAAGGGCGATACGTCGTCGTACCGCCCC
>CATKEF010000016.1 GCA_949747905.1 uncultured Eubacteriales bacterium | reverse complement strand
TCGCGCGACGATTTGGACAGAATTGCAGAGATTTTAGATATTATAGATAAACAGTGATAGTAAAGGCGCAGCGCGGACGATTTCGTCCGCGCTGCGGGTTATATTCGTTAAAAAGCTCTGCACCGCATTCTCAGTTTCGTTGTTTTGGTCTGTTATATTTAATTTTCAGTGCTTTGATTTTTCGTTCGTTTTCATAAGTTCCTTGCTTGTTTTCATTATTCTCGTTCGTCATCCCGAGCAACGCGAGGGACCGGATGTTTCACTGTCGCTCAACAAGACGATGTTAGACACGGCGTGCCACACCGAGCAATAGCGAGTGACCCTTCCGGTCAGGGTGACGGTAGAGGAGAAATGTCGTTTCGCTGTCGCTCGATAAAACAAAATTAATGCTCAACAAGACGGGATAAATTCGCAAGACGAAAATGAAGCCCAACATGACGAAGTTAATACTCGTATGACTACGCGGCACGTCATCCCGAGCGACAGCGAGGAATCTATTTCCAAATATAAAAAACCGCCGCGCATTTGTGCGGCGGTTAGTTTTTATTATTAGAGCAAAGCTCTTCCTTGTGCCGTACCCACTACTGTGAATACTTCTATTTCGTCTCCGGTTGCCGCATCGACGTAAACATAATAATCGTTGCCGTCGAACGAGCCGTAGAACTCGTATGCAAGAACTTCGTTGCCGTCAATGGGCATAAGGCAGAGTCTCGAAGTTTCAACGCTGAGATTGGAACTTAAGTTTGCCTTTGCGTCGGCTTTGGAAATCTTAGCGGATGGAAGCTGTCTTTCGGTGTGATTGAGAACATAGCTCAACGCTTCTATACCGGTTACAATTCCTCTTTCTTCGCAAACCTTAACTTTAACCATATCGGAATAAAGCACTACGCCGTCCTGAGTGCAGGCAAAGTTGAGGTTGCAGGTGGTTCCGTTTTCGCTCGTCCACACTGCCTTCATTCCGTTGTAACCGATTTTAGCAAGGAAATCCTGTGCTATATCGATACATCTTTCCACGGAGAAGTTTTTTGAGCTGCAGTCTTTGTAGCTGTTGAATTCAACCACTTTGCCGCCCTGTTTGGAGAGCTGGGCGCTCATTTCTCCGTCGGGAGTTGTAAGCATTAGCGAGTAGCAGCTGAGCTGTTCGGCAACGGTTTCGCCTACGCAGCGAGCGTCGGACACTTTATAGTCTGCAAAATAACGTTTTGCAAGTTCCTCGGCGCGGGGTGCGGAAATTTCTTCGAGTCCCTCAAGGTTCTTCGCGCTTACTTTTTTGATGTTTTCGGCAAAAGGACCGTCGTTGATTTCCTTGGGTGTTTCGATTGTGTTGTTCTGAATTTCGCCGAAGGAAAGGTAGAGGAGGTTTCCGTCTTTGCCGCGCATAGCTTCTATCATATCGTTACCGTTTGCGTTGGCAGTGAGCTCGTTTATGATTTCTTTAAGTTGCAGATTGGTTTTATACATATGCTCGATGGTCGCAATCTGGCTGTCGGTAAGTTTTTTGCCGCTTGCGACAGCGTAAAGCATGGACTGAGCGCTGTCCGCCATTTTGTTGACGAAAGAAGTCATGTTCTGCGTAAGCTGAATATCCATAGGAAGACGTTCGAGCACCGTTTCTGCCATTTCGCTTTCTATTGCGATGTTGGAAAGAAGTCTAACCTGTTCGTTTTTGGAGTTGGAAATTCTCGCCTTGGAAAGGTTCGTGTCAAGGTTGTCTACAATAGAGTTGAGCTCGTACACCGACTCGGTGTGAACGGTCGCCATATCGGACTGCATACCGTTCATGTTTATCCATCCGAACGTGAGCATCGTGCCGAGAGCAAGGGTGGTTACTCCGAGGGAGATAACCGCCGCAAGCCAGCCGCCGAAGCCGGGCGCATGTCTTTTGTCGTTTCTTTCCGCACGTTTTTCCGCGCGAACTTTAAGACGGTGTTCGCGCTTTGCGCGTCTGTCCGCCATAGCCGCTTCGCGTTTTGCCACTCTTGCGGCAATTCTCGCATCGCGTTCTTCCTTTCTGCGCTCTCTGCGGTTTTCTTTGGATTCGTGTCTCAAAAGAGCACGGCGCTCCTGTCTCTTTGCTCGGCGTTCGGCACGCGCCTGTTTCAAAGACGCAATTCTGTCGAGGCGCTTTTGCTTGCTTTCAAGTCTTTTTTCAAGGCGCTTCTGTTTCTTTTCCGCGCGTATTTTAGCCATTTCCAGCTTCTTCTGTTCGCGCGCCGCTATTCTCTGACGTCTTTTTTCGCTCATTTTCTTAGCGGGGCGAGCCTTTTTAGCGGTCTTTTTAGTCGTATTTTTTACGGTTTTTTCGCTTTTAACCGTAGTTTTAACCGGCTTCTTTTTGTTTTCTGCGGTTTTAGCCGTCTTTTTTTCGTTACCGTTGCGTGCGAGAGCTTCGGCTTTCTGGGTACCGCTTGAAATTTCTTTCTTACTCATAATTTACCTCCATTAAATTGCAAAGACGTGCTTGCCGATAGTGGTTACCGTCTTTCTTCCGAAAATCCACGAGCTTGTCGCA
Source organism: uncultured Eubacteriales bacterium (assembly GCA_949747905.1). GTDB lineage: Bacteria > Bacillota > Clostridia > Christensenellales > Borkfalkiaceae > Coproplasma. Next base: position 2,349 of record CATKEF010000016.1, on the reverse strand, counting down.
ACCGCGGGATTGTAGTAATACAGACAGCCGTAGGTGGGGTCCCAACCGTTAAGAGCGTCCTGCGCCGCATTCATTGCCGTTTTGTCGGGGGCGAGATTTATCTGTCCGTCGGAAACTGCCGTGAATGCGTGTCTCTGATAAATGACGCCGGAAATGGTGTTGGGGAAGCTGCTCGAAGCTACTCTGTTCAGGACGACGGCGCCGACGGCAACCTGTCCGGTATAACTTTCGCCTCTCGCTTCCGCATATATGCATTTTGCCAGAAGGTACAGGTCTGAGTTAGTATAGTTTGAGTTACCCTTATTGCCTTCGTTCTCCAGAGCTTTGACGGAGTCGTTCATGCCGAGCGCCGCAAAAGTCGATTTACCCGCAATTCCGTCTGCTGTAAGACCGTTTTTGCGCTGAAAGAATTTGACCGCTTCTACAGTCTGTTTGCCGTAAACACCGTCTACCGCGCCCTTGTAGTAACCCCATTCTTTCAGTCTTCTCTGTAATTCCTTTACTTCGCCGCCGCTCGCACCCTGTTTCAGTACGGCAGTCTGAACGTAGGGAGCTAAGGCGTATTCCTCGCTTGTGTGTCCCGAATTGAATACTGCGCCGACCGTGCAAATCGCTGCCGCAGCCACGGCGACCGCGCCTATTCTAAGTGCTTTTTTCATTTTTCCTCCTTGCTCCGCCATGCGGCGAGCGTAAAATATGTGTCGGCGGTTTCCCGCCTTGCAAATATTATGAATAAGTTATAATTTTTTATACAGAAGCGTTGCTCGGGATATTAATTAATTCGATAATATTTTCCGCTCGGGGAACTTGGATATGTATAAATTAATTTGAAAAGGTTATTTTTTGTGTCGAGTACAGCAAAATGACAGTGCCCTTGCGTTGCTCGGGATGACACGCTGTGTCTAGCATCGTCTTGTTGAGCGACAGCGAAACACCTGGTCCCTCGCGTTGCTAGGGATGACATAAAACAGACGTATGTAGGAAGTGGCGGGGGATGTATGTTTTTAAAACAGCCGGAAGTAACGGAAACCGCAACGTATTCGTAATGAAGGAAACAGAATAAATTAGCAATTACAGCGAAATGACAGTTCTCCTCTGTTGTCTTCCTGAGCATAGCACAAGGTTCTTCGCATGCCTCGGGTTGATAAAAAAGTAAGGCAGGGAGGGATTCGAACATATAACGACAAGACAAAAATAAAAATCTCTTCCTCAAATTTTCCCGGGAAGAGATTTTGAAATCTTTTATTCAAATTATTTGGAAAAGAAATAATCGATAATTTCTTTTATTGCCGAGCGGTACTTGACGTCCGTTGTGCCGGAGGTAAAGCAAAGAGGAGGATATATTACGCACCACCAGTTGTCGCCTGTTCCGCTGCCGAGTTCGATAATAAGTGCGTCGTAAACTCCGTTTTCGAGTGTGAGGTCGCCGTAAACGCGGGTGGGAAATTCTTCTTCGCGAATCTGCGCTTTTGATGTATAGGAAAACCCTTCGGCTTTGAGCTTTGCGTCGCAGACTTTTTCTATTTCCGGCAAAATTTCGCCTATTACAGACATTGCCGTAGGCTTGTCAACGCATTCGGCAACGTACGGCGTTATAAATTTGACTACTTCGTCTTTTACTTTATATTTGACGCTCTGGTCTGTTTGGTCGTTGGAATTTGCGCGTACGTGTATTCTTAGATAATCGTTTTGCGCGCCCTCCGCAGGCTGCGTTCCCGCAAAACATATTGTCGCGATAATAAGTATAATGGTCAAAAAAGCAACTGCCGTAAATTTTTTCATTTCAGTCTCCGCTGTTTTATTACGGGAGGTTTATTGACTGCGATTCTGTAATTTATACATTCATTTAAAAAATTTTGTTTTCACATAGATTGTTGAAACGCGCATATACTATATATTGTATATGAAAAAAGCCGCTGCACAAGCGTTTAAAAATTTTTTTAAATTTTGTAAAACCGCTTGAAAAACGCTTGATTTTTGATAATATATTTGATATATTAATTAAGCGTTTGGGAGCTTAGCTCAGTTGGGAGAGCAACTGCCCTACAAGCAGTGGGTCACAGGTTCGAGCCCTGTAGCTCCCACCAACAAAAGAATAGTGCGGCGTATATGCGGGAGTGGCTCAGTGGTAGAGCGTCACCTTGCCAAGGTGAATGTCGCGGGTTCGAATCTCGTCTCCCGCTCCACCAAGCCGCACTATTTTTTTATAAGGCGTCATAGCCAAGTGGTAAGGCAAGGGTCTGCAAAACCCTCATTCCCCAGTTCAAATCTGGGTGGCGCCTCCAAAGAACAACCACCCGTTCGGGGTGGTTGTTTCCGTTTATGCGCACACCCATTACCACCGAAATA
>CATKEF010000015.1 GCA_949747905.1 uncultured Eubacteriales bacterium | reverse complement strand
TTGCCAAAATGAGTTTCAGTTTAGGCAGTTTGTCAAAAGTCATTTCTTTATCTTGCATTATTATTCTCATTTCCTCTCCGCTAAATTACTGTTTATCGTACAATCATTATATCACGAAAAATAAAAGAGCGCAACCCATTGAATTTTGCGTGCTATATAAAACATATCCATATCTCACTAGGCTACGAGTAGCCAGATTCGTCCACGCTTAAAATACAATAGAAAAGGTATGGCATTATGCCATACCTTTTCTATTGCCTACGGCTTGCCTAAAATTCCCTATGGGAATTACGTTAAAGGCTGCCTATTTTTATGCTTGTATTTTTAATTTTTACCTGTTTTTGCTTAATTATTTGCCGAAATATCTTTTAAGCATACCTGCAAAACCTGCGCCGTGTCTCGCTTCGTCCTTAGCCATTTCATGAACGGTATCATGGATAGCGTCGAAACCGAGCTGCTTAGCACGTTTTGCAATCATAAGTTTGCCTTCGCAAGCGCCTGTTTCCGCTGCAACGCGAAGTTCAAGGTTCTTCTTTGTCGAAGGAGTTACTACCTCGCCGAGAAGTTCCGCAAACTTAGCCGCATGCTCCGCCTCTTCGTAAGCATAACGCTTATAGGCTTCGGCAATTTCGGGATAACCTTCGCGCTCTGCAACTCTCGCCATAGCAAGATACATGCCGACTTCTGTGCACTCGCCGGTAAAATTGGCACGCAGACCGTCCATAATTTCGATATCATCGACTTTTCCGTCGCCAACGCCGTGCTCGCAGGCAAACTTTGCCTCACCCTCAACGGGAACGAACTTTTTAGCCTTGCATACAGGGCATACTTCTACGTCGTCTTCAACTATTTCGCCGCAAACTACACATTTTTTCATAATGATGTCACTCCTGATTTTTTAATTTTTATGTGATTTAATTATAACATAAACAAGATTAAATATCAATTAAATTTAATGGTAAAACCAAAAAATTTAACTCTCGAAAACTAATTTTTCCAGTTCCTTAAAAGAATGCGCAAATTTAACGGCTCCTATGCGCAAAAGACTTTCTTCTGTTCTGTAACCCCATAAGACCGAGATACAGTCTATACCTGCATTTGCGGCCGTTTTTACATCGGCGTCGCCGTCGCCGACAAAAAGACAATCTTCTTTTTTTAAATGAAATTTTCCTATAATCTCCAGGACGGCGGACGGGTCGGGTTTCAAAGGAAAATCTCCGCTATATCCTATTATTTCGGCAAAATCGAATTTTGCAAGGTACTGCGAACACACACGCTCCGTCGCTTTTTGAGGTTTATTAGTGACAATCGCGAGTTTAAGCCCAACTGCGACGAATTTTTCCAAGCTCTCAGCCTCGCCTTCGAAGAGACAAGTCATAGAATTATCGCAGGCAGCAAACGCTTTTGAATATTCGGCATAAATCTGAGGAACAAGTCCCGCGTTTTCTTGCCCAGCAGCACGCTCGATTAATTTATATGCCCCGTCACCAACCATACTCAAAGTGCGCGATAACGTCACTTCGGGCAGACCGAATTTCTTCAATGTCGCATTCAGCACTTTGTGAATATCGCGCGAAGTATCCAGAAGAGTTCCGTCCAAATCGAATATCAACGCTTTTTTCATATCACATTTTTTCGGGAACGCCGATGCCGAGAAGCGACAAAGCGGTTTTCAGAACGGTACCCGTTGCCCGCGTAAGAGCTAATCGGAACTGTTTAGTCGCGCCCTCCTCTGAAAGAATTTTGCACTCGATATAGAATTTATTGTATTTTTGAGCTAAATCGACCGCATAACGGGCGACGCATGAAGGCTCGTACTTACTTGCCGCCTCTTTGACCGTATCGGGAAAAGCCGTAAGCATTTTTATTACTTCGTATTCCTCTGCGTTCGGAGCATAATTTTCGGGAATAGTTTCCTTTTCACCGCTTTTTGCGAGTACGGAATTCGCACGGGCGCAGGTATATTGCACATATACGCTTGTTTCGCCCTCGAAACTAAGTACTTTATCATAGGAAAAAGTAATATCTTTAATTTTATTGTTATAAAGCGCGCCGAAAATAACAGCTCCGAGACCTACTGTTTCGGCTATTTTCTCTTTATTTTCAAGCGCAGGATTTTTTTCGTCGATAATCGCGTAAGCCTTTTCGACGCATCTGGAAATAACATCCTCCAACCAGACTACTTTGCCTTTGCGTGTGGACATTGCGCCGTCTTCGAGCGAAACCATTCCGTATGCCACGTGAACTAAATCTTTCGCCCAATCTTTGCCCATTAATTCCAGAACTTTGAAAAATTGTTTGAAATGAAGATTCTGCTGATATGCCACTACGTAAAGACACTTATAAAAATCGTAAGTATTTTTACGGTACACAGCCGCCGCCAAATCGCGCGTTGCATATAAAGAAGCTCCGTCTGAGCGCAAAATCAGACAAGGCGCCATTCCGTAAGGCTCCAAATCGACTATTTGCGCACCGTTGCTCTCTTTGAGCAATTTCTTTTCTCTGAGTTCGTCTATTACGGGCTGCATTTTATCGGTATAAAAACGCTCGCCTGCATAACTGTCGAACTTTATATTCAGTTTTTCGTATATTTTTTTGACGTACTCCAAAGTCAGAGACTTGAACCACTCGAAAAGGTCGTTCGCTTCTTTATCCCCATTTTCGATTAATCGGAAATATTCGCGTGCTTCGCTCTCCATTTCCGCATCGGCTTCTTCGTTGAAACGTACGTAAAGTTCATTTATGGCGTGAATGCCGCCCGATTTTACTTTTTCTTTGTCTCCCCAGTGTTTATATGCGCATATGAGCTTACCGAACTGCGTGCCGTAATCGCCGAGATGATTTATACCGACCACATTGTAACCGAGAAACTTATATATCTTATAAAGCGCGCCGCCTATAACGGTTGTTGACAAATGCCCTATATGAAATGGCTTTGCGACGTTTACGGAAGAATAATCTATACAGACGGTCTTCCCCTCGCCTTCGCACGACGAACCGTAATATTCGCTTTCCGACTCAATCGATTTAAGTATGCTTTCCGCAAGCGCGGCTTTATTCAAAGTGAAGTTGAGATAGCCGTTAACAGCTGAAACTCCCCTTATAACGTCATCGCAGTTATAGGTGTTCACCAAACCTTCTGCGATTGCCGCAGGACTTTTTCTGAAAACTTTTGCGAACTTAAAACACGGGAGCGCGTAATCCCCCATTTCCGTGTTCGGAGGTATTGAAAGCAAAGAATATATTTCTTCCGAACTTATTCCTTCTATTGTCAACTTTTCCGCAATATACCGTTTGTAATTCATACCGATATTTTAACATAAAGCATAAAATTTGGCAACTTTTGCCGCATATTCGTTTTGAATTTTTTACTTTTTATATTATAATTAAGGCATAATCAGCAAAAAGCGGAAACTTATCCGCAAGAGGAATGACATTATGAAATTAGGCGTAGTCGGTCTGCCGAACGTTGGCAAATCCACACTTTTCAATGCTATAACGCACGCCGGTGCGGAAGCAGCCAATTATCCGTTTTGTACAATCGAACCGAACGTCGGCGTTGTGGCGGTTCCGGATGAAAGACTTGATAAACTCGCCGTACTGTACGACAGTAAAAAGGTGACCCCCGCTGTTGTGGAATTCGTAGACATAGCAGGACTTGTAAAGGGAGCGTCACGCGGAGAAGGACTCGGCAATAAATTTCTCTCTCATATAAGAGAGTGCGACGCAATCGTACACGTTGTACGTTGTTTCGAAGATGAAAATATTACGCACGTAAACAACAAAATATCTCCGGTAGAAGATATCCGAACAATCACATTGGAACTGATTTTATCGGATATAGAAGCCGTAACCAAACGCGAAGACAGAATACGCGCAACAGCCCGCGGCGGAGCAAACAAAGAAGCCGCAGCGGAATTTGCTTTTTTGGAAAGACTGGAAAAATTTTTAAGCGAAGAAAAACCCGCAAGACTTTTCCCTTGCTCGGACGACGAAAAACCGCTTTTGGACAACCTCTTCCTGCTTACCGATAAACCGGTTATATATGCGGCGAACATTTCCGAATTCGATATGGGCAAAGACGAAGACGAATTACCTTTGGTTCGCGAAGTAAAAGAATATTCAAAAACCGAAGGCAGCGAAGTGCTTGTAATCTGCGCAAAAACCGAAGAAGAACTTTCCGCTATGGAACCCGAGGAATGCGCGGTATTTCTGGAAGAACTCGGTCTTAAAGAAAGCGGACTGAACAGACTTATCAAAAAAAGCTATGCGCTTCTCGGCCTCATATCCTACCTAACGGCAGGAGAAAAAGAAACGCGCGCCTGGACGATTGTCAACGGAACCAAAGCCCCGCAGGCGGCAGGAAAAATACATTCCGATTTCGAAAAAGGGTTTATACGCGCGGAAGTATGCGAATGGCAGACTCTTTTGGACTGCGGCGGACTTGTCGGCGCCCGGGAAAAAGG
>CATKEF010000014.1 GCA_949747905.1 uncultured Eubacteriales bacterium | reverse complement strand
GCACTTCCGCATTTCCGGGTAAGTCAAGCTGAGCTTTATAATACTTGCTCTTGCCGTCGTATCTGGAAGCGTCGGGGTCATCGGCGGCATATTTGGACGATTCGGTACATTCTTCATCTTTAAAAGGACCGTCGATACTCATAAACAACTGAGCTTTTTTGATAACGAAAGTACCCGCTTTACCGCCCGCAAGCGCGCCCGAAGGAACATCTCCGCCCGAATATGTTGCGTTGACTACGGTAATATCGTAGTTTGCACCGTCAGCGCCGTAATGAGCGCCGGCTGTGAGGTATATAGGATATACGCCCTGATTATTCGTCGCGTAATTTTTTCCGTCGGGCGACGTAAGCGCACCGGAAACAAGATTGAATACGTTTTGTGCGTCCGCTTCCGTTTCGCCGTTATCAGTAACGTTACCGTCTCCCGCCGCAAACGTACCTTCTAAAAGTTTGAATCTGTAATTATCGGCTTCCTCAGTCACATACTCCGTGCCGTCCAATTTTATTAAATTGAAATAGTTCTCCAAATCGACAATCTGAATATTGATTTTACGGGCGGTAACAGTCAGCTTACCTTCCTTAAATTCGATTTTATAATTGTCGTAAAGACTGCCGTGCTCGCCTTCGTTTACAGAAATCACATAACCGTTTTTCCTGACAGAACCGTTTTCGAAGCCTTTTTCGTAAGACGAACCGAATTCGAAAGCCACAACGTTTTCAATTGCGTCAACCGCGCCGTCACCGTTTGCGACAAGTCCATCCGTACTGAAAGTATATCCTTCCGTTCTTATATTTTCGCCGTATTCCACCGAGAAATCATCAGCTTTTACCGTAAGTTTTTGTTGTGCGACATTGAAACACCAAGTTTCGACGAATTCGGCATAATTCGTTGTCTGCGGCATTTCGTAAACTATCGAATACGTACTCGCAATAAACGTCTTTTCCGCATACAATTCCGCAAACCACTGTTTTAACAGCGCGGTTGCGTCAACGGTTTCGGCAGGAATGACCAACGACTCTCCGACAATCGCGTTTCCGCGATAAAGAGTAACCGTAAGGTCGTTTTCGGCGCAAAGCATTGCAAGCGCTTTCAACGCCTGACTTCCTTCCGCGTTATATCCTCCCGAATGCGCAGAGCTGTAATTTCCGTATATCCATGCCGATTTGTCGGGAGCATTGTCTTTCGCGGAAAGTCCGACGCCCGTAAACAATTCATAATTTTCGGTAACGATACTGTTCGCGGCTCTTCTGATTGTGTAAGTCGCTTTTTTGTATCCGCCGTCGGCAGCGTTACTGTCGAGAATGTAATTTGCGTTCAAAGTAACCGTGATATCATATACACCCGCATTATTGGTGCTGACACCCTCCTCGTGAACGGAAAGCGCTGGGTTACTTATTGTAACCACATTGACGTTGTCGACCGCATAATTTATAACGCCGTCTACGCCTTTATAAGAAGAAGGCTGATTCGTTTTAATATTTACAACAGGCGTCTGCGGGTCTGTCTCATTGTAGGTTGCCACATAATCATCGATTTCAACGATAACGGGAAGAGGTTTAACCTTTAATATACCGTCCGTCGCGCCGGAGAAGGTATAGTTTTCACAAGTTACTCCCGTTATACCCTGACCTCCGGCAATAACGCATTCGAGAACGTAATCGCCGCACACGCCTCCGCGCTCATAAACGGAATTCCCCGCATAGCGATAAGTAAACGTACCGCTTATGCCGTAAAAATCGCCGCCCGTATAGAACAAATCTTCGTCGGCGCCCATAAAACCCGTCACCGTATAAATTCCGCCGTTTTCACGCAGGTCGGAAAGCCCCGTCTTATATTTTGTCTGCGTACCGTCGTAATTGTGAGGACCGTATTCACCGAAGAAAATTTCCATTCCAACGCGAACCGTCAACACGGCTTTCGTAATGCCGACCGTAAAAATCCCGTCCAAAACAAGGTCTTTGTGGTTTTCCGCCGTTACTTTTATATTGTAGGACAGATTATCGCTAACGTTGCGCACGGTCTTATTCGCCACACCGTCCGTAATCGTGTATTCCGCCCATTCCGCATCGCTTGCCGAGGCGGGTTTATAGAACCAGTGCAGTTCCTGTCCGTTTACCGCGATCGCGTCAACATCGAAAATATTGTGATTGTCCGCATCATATGTACCCTTATAAACCGAGACTTTTTCGCCGGTAATCTCGGCAGGCGTCACGATATAATCGCACTCAACGAAATTAACGGTATAATTTGCATTTTCCGTCGTGCAAATAATCGGGTAGTCAACGGCGTCCGAGCTTATAGGAGAAGTTACGGATAAACCGGCTACGGAAAGACTGAAAATATTATCGGCAAGGATACCGTCATCGGCACCGTTTTTCTTGGTTACCGAATACATTCCGTCGGCGTTGAGGTCTACGGGCTGCGAGCCGTACACGCTTGTTGCAAGGTCTTTATTTACGGAAACCTCTATAATGCGCTTGATTACTTTGAAATCTCCT
>CATKEF010000013.1 GCA_949747905.1 uncultured Eubacteriales bacterium | reverse complement strand
TAAAACCGCTACCAAGTTCACCGCTCAGGTTTACGTTCTTAAAGCGGATGAAGGCGGTCGTCATACTCCTTTCTTCAACCACTATCGTCCTCAGTTCTTCATCAGAACTACCGACGTTACCGGTTCTATCGAACTTCCCGCAGGCGTAGAAATGGTTATGCCCGGTGATAACGTAGAAATTTCCGTTGAACTTATCAAGCCCGTAGCTGTGGAAGAGAAACTTCGTTTCGCTATCCGTGAAGGCGGCAGAACGGTTGGTTCCGGTACAATTGTAAAAGTTCTTTAATTCGAAGCAAAAAGCACCCGATTACGGGTGCTTTTTTTATGATTTCTGCTATATTATAAACTTTGCTATTTAACATCCCTGCGCCACTTTGACAACTTTTTATCGTTATTATTGCTTCGTCCCGAGCTTTATTTATGTCATTCGAAGCGAAGAATCCGAATTCCCCAAGAAAATTTTAGATGCGAAGTAACGCGCTTGTCGAACTTGACAAGTCAAAATTATAGATATATAATATATCGGAATATACAAATTTTAAATCGGAGAATACCGTCGGTGGATATGGATAGCAGATTTGAAAATTTTACAGTAACGGTTTTAAGACTGAATAAACTCGTTCAGAAAATAAAATTGCACGAAATGGAAGAGTTCGGACTTAAAGCTATACACGTAATGTGTATTTATTATCTGTTTGTTCGCAGTGACGGACTTACCGCTACCGAAATGGTTCGCCTTACGCTTGAAGACAAGGCGGCGGTTTCCCGTGCGATTGCCCACCTTAAAGAGAAAGGGTATGTCGAGTGCAGCGACAAAAAATATAACGCGCGGATAAAACTGACTTCCGAAGGCGAAAAAGTTGCGCGTTATATAAACGATAAGGCTGAAAAAGCCGTTATGGCGGGCGGTTGCGAGTTGACTGAAGAAGCGCGTAAAAATATGTACGCGTCTTTGAACTCTATAGCCGATAATCTCAAAAAATATTATGAAAGGTTGTCGGGAGGAAAAGCCGATACCGAAGAATAATGTTCGCAGCATATTTTCAGCGTACAGTTTGCGCAGTCGGGCTTTTGTGAATGGCAAACACGTCTGCCGTGATAAATCAGATAGTGGTGTGCTTTAGACCACTCGCTTTTGGGCAATTCTTCGCAAAGCGCTTCTTCAACTTTCTCGGGCGTTTTGCCGTGCGCGAGCCCCAGTCTGTTTGAAACTCTGAAAACGTGTGTGTCCACGGCGATGGCGTCTCCGCCGAACGCAACGGCATATACGACGTTTGCGGTTTTACGGCCAACTCCTGCAAGAGTTCTCAGCTCTTCCAACGTGGAGGGGACCTGCCCGTTATATTTTTCTATAATATCATGCGACGCAGAGAGAATATGCGCCGCTTTATTTCTGTAAAAACCGCAGGAATAAATATATTTTTCCAGTTCTTCCTGAGAAAGCCCGAGCATAGCTTCGGGCGTATTATAAGTTTTGAAAAGTTCCGCGGTAACTTTGTTTACCCGCTCGTCCGTACATTGTGCGGAAAGTATTACCGCAACCAGAAGTTCGTACGGGGAACGGAATTCGAGCGCGGGTTTTGCGTCGGGATAAAGCGCCGCAAGCTCAGATAATATCTTTTGCGTATTTTCTTTCATAACTCAGAGTTTAACACAAAATATGTGTAAAATCAAGAGTTCGTCAGTAGTTTCTGGTCATATAATAGCCGTAAAACGCCGAATATTTTCCGCTTGCGATAATTGCTTTTGCGCGCGTCAGCATATTCTGCGGTAATTTTACGGACAGCCCGCATCCGATATTCGCTTCTTTGGGCGTATTAACGAGATTGGCGGGAACGCCGTGCGTTCTCAGCCTTATATTGCAGTCAATCGCTTGTGAACGCGAGCGGAAAACGGCAAGTATATCTGTCATATTCTAACTCTACCTTAGTATAATAATAATACATTTTATGACGGAGAGTTAAAATATGATATATTTCGACAACGCGGCGACGGGCGGTTTTAAGCCCGACAGCGTGATAAACGCCGCAACGGCTGCGATAAAATTCAGCGCTAATCCGGGAAGAAGCGGACATAAGCTTTCGATTGCATGTTTGGAAAGAGTATATGCTTGCCGTAAATTGCTCTGCGATTTTTTCGGCGGTTACAGTTTCGACAGGGTAGTTTTTACCAAAAATTGCACCGAAGCTCTGAATATAGCCATACTCGGCGTGCTTAAACCGGGCGATTCGGTGGTTACTACCGTTGCGGAACACAATTCCGTATTGCGCCCTCTGGAATTTCTCAAAAAGAAAGGAGTTAACGTTGCTTACGCGCCGTTGGACGTAAACGGCAATATAGATTTGGTTGCGCTTGCCGCGAAAGTGACGGCGAGAACGCGGGCTGTAATTATTACGCTTGCTTCCAACGTTACGGGAACGTCGCCCGATATTAAAAAATTGCGTAGATTCATTCCCGAAAACTGCCTGCTTATTTGCGACGGCGCGCAGGCTTGCGGACACGTTGAAATAAATATGAAGGAAAGCGGCATAGACGCGCTGTGCGTTGCCGGACATAAAGGTATGTTGGGTATACAGGGCAGCGGCGCTCTGCTTTTTTCCGAAAGACTCAATCCTTCGCCCGTCACGTTCGGAGGTACGGGAAGTGAAAGCAATAATCTGAATATGCCAGATTTTTATCCCGACCGACTCGAAAGCGGCACTATATCCGCGCCTGCGGCTATATCTATGGGCGAAGGCGTCCTTTATCTCAGACAGCATATGCAAAAGAACGCGCGGTTTGTGGTTGGTCTTACCGAGTATCTTTGCTCCGAGTTCGGCAAAACGGAGGGAGTCAGACTGTATTCGGTGCCCAATCCTTACGGAATAGTGGCGATAGCTCTTGACAATATGCAATCAGAGGTTGCGGCTTATAATCTTTCAGAGGAATACGGAATTTGCGTGCGCGGCGGGTTGCATTGCGCGCCGCTCATGCACGCGTCGCTCTCCGACGAGGGGCTCGTCCGTATATCCGTATCCGCTTTCAATACCGAAAACGAATGCGAAACTCTCGTATCGGCAATAAAAAATCTTGTGAAGTAAGTTTTTACCGCCGCACGGTTGACATAGTCGCCGCGCGGCGGTAAAATTATTATACTGAATTTCGGAGATTAGAAATGACCGTATATAAAACCGTGACCGACTTCGTCGGGGGAACGCCCCTGGTCGAGTTGAAGTCTTATTGCATAAAACACAATCTTAGAGCAAATATATTCGCGAAACTCGAATATTTCAATCCCGCCGGCTCAGTGAAGGACAGGGTGGCGAAAGCAATGATAGAGGACGCCGAGAGGAACGGCAGACTTCATCCCGGCGCAACGATAATCGAGCCCACCTCGGGCAATACGGGAATAGGGCTTGCGGCTATCGGTGCGGCTAAGGGTTATAAAGTTATTCTTACCATGCCCGAAACTATGAGTACGGAGCGCAGAAATCTTATTAAGGCGTACGGCGCGGAAATTGTTCTCACCGACGGCGCAGCGGGAATGAGCGGCGCAATTTCCAAGGCGAATGAACTCCGAAAAACGATACCGGGCAGTATTATTGCGGGACAGTTCGATAATCCCGCAAATCCCGCCGTGCACCGCGCTACCACGGGTCCCGAGATATGGAACGACTTGAAGGACGCCGTTGATATTTTTGTCGCGGGAGTGGGTACGGGCGGAACTGTTACAGGCGTGGGCGGTTATCTTAAAGAAAAAAATCCCGCGATAAGAGTGGTTGCCGTGGAGCCTTCGTCGTCTCCAGTTTTGTCGGGCGGCAAAGCTGGCGCTCACAATATTCAGGGCATAGGCGCGGGGTTTGTCCCCGCCGTGCTCGATACGGGCATATACGATGAAGTTATAGCGGTGAAAGACGAGGATGCATTCGCTGCGGGAAAGGAAGTCGGCGGAACGGAAGGGTTTTTGGTCGGAATTTCTTCAGGCGCCGCTCTCTGGGCGGCGGTAAAACTTGCGGAACGCCCAGAAAACGAGGGGAAAAATATTGCGGTTATCTTTCCCGATTCCGCGGACAGATATATGTCTACAAAACTTTTTTCCGAATAAAGTTATTTAAATTGAATCGTACGGCGGCGGACTTATATAAGTTCGGATGTCTGTACATTTCAGAAAAGACGAATTACGAATTTTAAAACTCTCCGCATAAAATGCGGAGAGTTTTAAATTCAAGGCTGAATGTTTTTCAGCCTCGTGATTACTTCTTTCAGCTTGCGTTTTTTGAATCCGTCCAGAAGCGGCGATAAGGCGGTATAGAAATTGTCCAAATCGGCGTTGGTCAGCGTTCCGTCG
>CATKEF010000012.1 GCA_949747905.1 uncultured Eubacteriales bacterium | reverse complement strand
AATTTCAGCATGCTTTGTCGGACGACAATCAACCGCCGCGTCAGCGGCGGTTATTCTTTACTCTGTTTGAAATGGCTTCGTGTCTTTCGAGAACGCTTGCCATAACGTTCGGGTATGTGCGTTGTTCTGTCTGACTTGAGGAATTTTGTGCCGAATAGGGCGATTGATTTTGCCGTTGCTGCGAGTGTTCTTCGTTTGCGACGGGTTCGGTTGTGTTTTCGGCGCCCGGGGAAAGGCTTCCTATTGCTTTAAGTAAGTTCAAAAGTGCGAATTTTTCCGTAACGATTCTCCTTTTTCTCGTTTTTTTTCAAAATAGCCGCCGTTTTTTATTGCTTAAAAACTCCGTTTGGTATATAATTAACAATGCTGAGATTTAATCGCCCGAAGTTTCGGGCGTATTAATAAATGCGCAATTATCGTTTCCTTAGGGAGTTACACAATAATGAATAAGCGTTTCACTAAAATTATATGCTTTTTATCCTCCGCAGTTGTCGTTTCCGGTGCGGTGTTTGCGGCGGGATGCGGCGGATACTTCAATTCGTCGGCGCTTCCCGGTGAAAATATTTTCACTACGGATGAAGCTGTTTCCAACGGAGGTTTCGCGGTTGAAAAGGGCGACTACGTTTATTTTATAAACGGTGTCGAAAACAATACCGCGCTCAACGATTACGGCGCGCCCGTCAAAGGAGCGATTTACCGTATTTCCAAAGACAACCTTACTTCACGCAATTATGCGAAAACCGACAGGGTAGTGCCCCTTGTCGCTTACACGGGCGAGTATAATTCGGGTCTGTTCATTTACGGAGATTACATTTATTACGGTACTCCGTCCACCGCAAAGAATGCGAACGGTGAAATTCTGAACGGCAATCTCGATATGAAACGCACGAAACTCGACGGTACCGAGACCATGCGCGACGCTTACGTTCAGTTTTCGTCGCTTACTACCGAGTACAGATTTGTCGAGGTTGACGATACCGTTTATCTTATGTACGTTACGGCTGCCGAAACGCTCGAAGAGGGCGGTGCGAGCGCTAAAAACTTGCATTCTTACAATACCGAAGACGGTACCGATACCGTGCTTGCCCACAATGTCGACAGCGTTATATTCGATTCTGCGGACAAGACCAATCCCCGTGTTTATTACACGATGAAAGTCAAGAACTACGTCTCGGACAGCGATTACGAATACAATCAGGTATATACGGTAACCGCCGACGCCACGACGCGCAACGAATACGACGTTTCCGACCTTTTGGGCTGGGACGATGAAGAAGATTTGTATATTAACTGCGGTACGCTTGTTTTCGACGGTATAGGCGCGGCGGATGAAAAGACGCCTTTCAACTATGCTCCGGACGACGAAACGCTTACCAACAGCCTGAGATACACCTATACTTTAAAACATTACGAAGAGAAAACCCTGTACTATACGCGGTCTTCCAAGAACAACGAGGGTGCGTATCTTTTCGGTTTCGGTGACGAAGCCCTTAAAACGGACCGCAATCCCGTGAAAGGTAATGCCGACAGTAATACGAGAATCCTCACCGACGGCTCGTCTGCCGAAAATTATATGTATATTTTCAAAGACGGCAAGCTCGAAAAAGTACTTATCGCCGAAA
This sequence comes from uncultured Eubacteriales bacterium, assembly GCA_949747905.1. Classification (GTDB taxonomy): domain Bacteria; phylum Bacillota; class Clostridia; order Christensenellales; family Borkfalkiaceae; genus Coproplasma. The sequence goes on along the minus strand of CATKEF010000012.1, from coordinate 1,981 downwards.
GCAACGGCGGAATATCCGCGAATTATGCGGGCGAGGACGGCAAGTTGCAAAAAGACATAAGCACTTTGGAGGGGTCAAAGTATTTCCCCATTACGAAGTCGCAGACGGCAACCTTGCTTTTCGCAGATGAAACCTATCTATATTTCACGGCGAACAGCGTTGTAAACCGTATTAACCATACCGGCAGCGTCGGAGATTACGACGGAATGCCCGAACAGGACAATATAGGCGAGTTCAACGCCGTTACGGTTATCGACGCGGCGCCCGTAAGCAGTTGGTTCAAACCCGAGTTGCTTCAGGGACACCTTCTTTTCGCCAGCGAAACCGAGAATATGAGTTCGTACAAGTATGTTATGGCGTGCGATTTGCGCGGCAAAGACGGAAAAATGATGGACAATCCCGCATTGAAGGAAAAAGACGAATTGTTCGAGGGAATCAACGATGTAATCGTTGCATTCGGCAATGCCGACGATTACGACGCGGATACCTATGCGAATCTCGGCGACGCGCTCAGATATGCGTCTTTCTCGGGCGAAAAAGAATATATCAAAAGTCTGGCTGAAGCTCTGAACGCAAAACTCGAAGAAGACGAAAAGCCTGCTTATTCGGAAGAAACTCTTGCAAAGTTCGCAGAATTCTTTGCGCCGACAGCCGATAACGAATGGAAAGATTATCAGGACAAAGCTACCGTAAACGGAAGCGAAGTGTATGCGAACAGACGCGAATATTATTATTCCGTGCTCGGCGAAATGTCCGAAGCGGATTCGGAAGCGTATGTAAAAGCGTTGAAGAGCAATTATTTAAAGGCTTATCCTACCGATGACCTTACTTGGTTCGAGGGGCTCAGTACGGTAGCGAAAGTGTTCTTCATTATAGGTATGTGCCTTATAGGTTTGATTGTAATCGGCGGAACGGTTGTTCTTGTTCTCTGGCTTGTTAAGCGCAATAAGACCAGGTTGCCCGAATATACAAAGAAGAGAGTCAAGGTCGATACCACGGACGATAAGAGCATAGACGTTTACCGCACCGACGATAATTCCGACGGCGAAAAAACCGAAGAATAAAGATATTTGGCAATAATTTGTAAAACCCCCGCATAGTCGGGGGTTTTTCGTATAAAAATAATCTTGTAAAAAATTTTTGAATTTCTTAAAATTGTTTTGAAAAACAGTTTACAAATGCAATAAATATTAATATAATGTTACCGAAAATGAAGTGGCGGCATATGCTGTACAAAACGGGTAAAAAGGGTTAATCTTATGGTAAGATACGAAAAATGTCCCAGATGCGAACTTAACTATATCGATACTGAAAAACAGGAATTCTGCGACGTATGCATTGCCGAAATCAAAGGCAATAAATTACAGTTTGCCGACCTTGACGAAGAAGAATACGAAGCGTTGGACGCAGAACTCGAACAGGAGGAGCTTTGCCCGGTATGCGGCGTAAATATGATGCGCGCGGGAGATAAAATGTGCGAGGCTTGCCGTGCGAAAGAGGAATACGACGACGAGGAAGAAGTCGATTTGGATAAGGACGAAGAGTGGAAGAACTACCTCGAGGAAGACGAAGGCGACCTTACGGTTGACGACGAGGAGTTGCAGGAAGAGATTGAGGAAGCGTTCGGCGGCAGCGAGGAAGACGAAGAGTTTTATGAGAGCGACGACGATTCGCTTGCCGAGCTCGATGAATTCGATGACGAAGACTTTGACGACGATGATTTCGACGACGAAGAAGATGAAGACGATGACGATGATTTTTAACTGAAAAAGTTTTGAAGCCTTTCCTTTTTGGAAAGGCTTTTTTTCTTTTGATTGGCAGCTTGTCATTCATCTCTTGCAAGCAACCGGATGTTTCACTGACGCTCAACATGACAGTAAAAGCTCAACATGACAGAGTGAATCGCTACATGACAGAGTGAAGCACACAACGCGACTTCTAAGTCTTCCAGAGCCGTCTGCTATTTTATTTCCGAGATTTT
>CATKEF010000011.1 GCA_949747905.1 uncultured Eubacteriales bacterium | reverse complement strand
CGATCATATCGAAAAGATTGGGTTCTTTAGGTTTCGTCGGCGTTATGGGTTTGACGGGAATAGCGGTTTTCGGTTTCTCCGAAGCGGGCGGCTTATATTCTGTGCCGTCAAGGTTAAACAGTTTACCGATTATGCTATCTTCTTCGAAGTAGTGAATAGCCCAACCGTAAACGACCGAATCTTCTATGCACGCCGAGTTAGCGCCTTTTGCGGCTTGTTTTCTTGCTTCCTCGCACGCATATTTCATAAACCCGTCGAGGTCTTTTCTGTTGATGAGCGGCGTGCCGTCTTTCTCGACCGTTGCGCCGTTGTTAATTTTTTCCGCGAGAATATCCGACGCGTTGTTTTCGAGGTATGCTTTTATGCGTTCTTGCGCACTGTCTTTCGTTTCGAGATTAAAGTTTATCATATTGTCGTTCTCCTTATGCACCGTATATCGTTCTGGCAATATGCGGGAGTTTTGAATAACTGCCATTTTGCATTAGCTTGTTGTGAAGTTCTCTTTTATGCGCGAACCAATTACGCTCGGCAAGCGCGATACCTTTGTCTGTGAGTTGTTTCAGTTCGTATTTGTCACTGCCGTCGTGATAGCTGCCTTCTATGTAGAAATGCCCGCATTTATCGTAAAACTTAATATAGTCGAGATGCTCAATGCCCGAACGTATATCCTCATAGTTACGAACGAATCGACCGCAATCCACAGGTCCGTTCCATTTGCCGCAAACGCCTTGTATGAGAAACACGCCGCAGTTGAGATAGCGGTCGAGCTCAGTCGTAAAGTCGGTATACTCGTCGTCCAAGTGACTGTATACATTTTCCCAAACATAGTCTTCGGGTATATCGTTTTTGGTTTGCCACCCATTCTCTTGCGCATACGCATCGAATAAAAATTCACACATATAGTCGAAAAGTCCACAGACGTCGGTGTTATCGAAAAAGACGAATTCTTTGTTTTTCATATTGTTATCCTCCCGTAAATGTCGTCGGCAAAGTATGCTCCGACGAACCAATTAAAAAGGGCATGACATTTCACGCCCTTGTAATCCACGATATAATCGTTGTCGCCGACTTTTTCGAGGACGGTTATCTCGTCCTTGTGCGTCGGCTTTGTCAGTCCGCAGTTAAGCGATTGTATGTATGCCGTTGTCGTGTAAGGTTTCATTTTTTGTATTCCTCCAAATATTTTTTGAACTCGGTTTCTTGTTCGAGCAACTCGGTTATTTGCTGCTCCATAGATTCTTTGGTTTGTCCTATACATGCGAGAGACAGCAGGTTGGTATTAGCGCCGAACAGTCTTCTAAACGCATAATCGCAAATGCGGTTTATTAGTTCGTTTCTTGCGTCTGTGCGGTTAAGACAGAATATTGCCGTGAGTATAGGTTGGATTTCTTTTGTGTTTTTCATTGTCATGCCTCCGAGTAGAATTTATCTAATATTTCGTATTTGCCCAAATCTTTTATCTCGTTCCACCGTTCGGCGATGTAATCGCAAAGCTCGCCGAGCGGGGTACGGTTGCTATCCGACAAATAGCAGTCGAGAACTAACGCCGTATAATCGAGCAAGCCGTCAATGCTGTACTTGCCGTCTACGTCGTTATATATTCCCGTATGAAAAATATACGCTTGCGAGCCGTACTCGAAAGCGTATATATCGTCTTTGTAGGTTATTTGTATTTTAACGTCCGACATTACTTTATACACTCCTTTGAAAGAATTATAGTCGAATAGAAATTACTGTAATCGCGCTTGTTTACGGACCAATACAGATAGTCCGTTCCCGTGTAGTAAGAAAGCTCGTAATTTTCTTCATCGAACTGTTTGCCATTGAATGCGTCTGCCACCCAGCTAAAATTCGGATTCTTTTCGTTTTTGATTATATCGTTGAAATGTTTTACTGCGTCGTCATAGCTCTTATATAGCTCGATTTCGCAGCCGTTGTCGTCGTCCGTGGACCACATGAACTTAATCATATACACGCTGTTCATTATGCAACCCTCCTAATGCCGCCGCCGAACGATTGAATGCCAATGCTCCCGAACTCGCTGCAATAATCGTCAGTCTTATTCCACACATACGCAAACGCTATGTAATTGTCGTTGCTCTGCTTGTATAAGAGCGTGCCGTGCTCTTCGGGGTAGTCGGTGACAATAAGGAAATCCCAACACTCGCCGAAGTCCGTGAACTCGTGCGTGATGGCATACACGACGCAGTTGTATTTCTTTTCGAGTTCGTTCAGTTTCTTTTGTATTTCGGGTTCTTGGTCTACCCAATACCCGCCGAACATTTCATAAAAGCATACTTTGTCTTCTTGCTCAAACCCGTCTATATACGGCTTGTAGATGTCGAGAGCTTTCATAAGCTCGATTGCTTTGGCTTTCTTGATTTGTTTTTCCATGTTATTTGTTCTCCTTTATCTTGGAATTTTAAGCGAATCTATTTTATGCTTTTCTGCAAAGCATATAGTTATCGTAAGCGGTTAGCTGTAGTACGTTGTACATTTCATGAATACGTACCGCATCGTCAATAAGCTCTTTAACGGACGGTACGCCACTGAGCCCGTTTTTCTTGGCTTCGAGTAAATCGTATACATGGTCTTCGATATCGAAATCGTCATAGAGCGCAAACAGCTGATACGTCAGGCTATAGTTTCCGTCAAGATTTATCGTTATGCATAGCTCTTCACCTGCGGGCGAGTAGTTTTTCAGAAAGACTTGCTCTCCGTCGCGTTCTACGATATATCCGAGTTTTTCTATCTCGTCGAATATAGGTTTATAGAACGCGAAAAGACGGTAGAGTATAACGTCTTTATTCTCGGAAATGAATGTGTCCAAAGCCTCATCTTGTATATCGCAAAGATGTAAGATAGAGTCGGTTTTATCGCCGCCCAATTCAGTCACTATTTTAGATATGCCGTTCAGTTCTTTGTCCAACTGTTCGGCTATGTATTTTATATCGTCGCTGTAATCCATAATGTCTCCTTAAATGTAGTTTTGTAATTGTTCGAAGTTGTACCCGATGTTCCGTAGAGTTTCCTCGAATCCGAACCATGCGAGTAGGTTTTGGTTGTGCGTGTCTATTATAAGTGGATCTTCGTCGTCCCAATTTTTCCCGAACAAGTCTTTCATTGAGTAAAGCCCCGTGCTGTACATACAATCCTTTAACAGTTCGTTTATTTCTTCACGGTATCTTTTATAAAACGCGGTGGTTTGCGAATACCATATAAGCTCGCTTACCATACCCGAAACGCAACCATGCTCGAGAACGTCGCGGAATATATAATCTTTATTCGAGTAGTCGGGCCAACGCGCTATTACCCAAGAACAAACATGGCGGAATAACTTATTGTCGCTATCCCGCCGTAATCTTTTTATGTTGTTTCTCGTTAGCTTCATTTACCGTCTCCCGTAATTCGGATTATTCTCGCAGTCGGTAATATCGCACCGACCGCAGTCGCCGTTACATACGCTTGCTCTGTCGCATTGGTCGAGATACTTGCACTTGCTGCATTG
>CATKEF010000010.1 GCA_949747905.1 uncultured Eubacteriales bacterium | reverse complement strand
GTCGGTCCCGAAATATCTGCCCATAATTCACCTTTTGTTAAAAAACTTTCAAAACCGAAAGTCCGCTTAAACTTTCTTTACTATGACTCCGCCGCTTTTATAAATACTGTCCTGCGGCACCTCTCCGCGAACGCATGAAAGCGGATAAATTACGGTGTTTCTGCCTATGACGGAGCCGGGATTGAGAACGCAGTTGCATCCTGCCTCGGCAAAGTCCCCAAGCATTGCGCCCACCTTTTTCATGCCCGTGCGCACCGTTCCTCCGCCGCATTTTACAACGACTTCGCTTTTATCCGACTTCACGTTGGAAGTCACCGAACCCGCGCCCATATGCGCTTTGTAACCCAAAATGCTGTCACCGACGTAATTGTAATGCGGAACCTGAACGTTATCGAACAAAATTACGTTTTTAAGCTCGGTACTGTTGCCCACAACACAGTTCTCGCCTATGAGCGCACTGCCGCGGATAAACGCGCAGTGTCTTATTTCCGTACCCGCGCCGATTATGCACGGCGAACCCAAATGCGCCGTCGGCGCGATTTTAGCGCTTTTATGCACCCAGATTTCGGGCGAAATTTCCGCATAGTCGTCCGAAAGAGTCTTTCCCAAAGCCGAAATCATAGCGCTTATGCCTTTCAATGCAAGATATGGATACTCGAATCCTCTAAGATAACCGTCCGCAAGGGTATGTGTCAAATCGAATAAATCCGTTGTTTTAAGCACCGAGTCCTCCGCCGCGCCCGCATGCGCGGGTAAACCGTTTGATTAATTTTATCATAGCGACCTTTCAATGTCAAACATATACGACATATTAAGGACAATAAGCCTATATGCCGCTATTCGTCTTTTTTCTCGTCGCTTTCTTTTTTGTTTTTCCGCAACCTGAGAACCTCGCGCACCGTCGGAATAAAGCTCAGTACGGCGGCGACAGCAAAAGCAATGCACATTACAACGTTGGCAGTCACGCCGAAATATATTGAAAAACCTATGCATACCGCGGCACATATGACCGCGGATATAATTATTTCGATTTTCATAATAAGATTACCTTTTTAAAAATTATAACATTTTATTATCGGAAAGTCAACGCGGCGAAAGCGGCGGTCGAACAGGAAAATTTTTAGCATTTCAAACAGTTGACAATACCGCATGTTTTTCGTAAAATATAAGGAATATACTTCGGGGAGGTTACTGCAATGAAAATGACGGGAGCAGACATACTAATCAACTGCCTTTCGGAACAAGGCGTGGACACCGTATTCGGCTATCCGGGCGGAGCGGTGCTCGATATTTACGACGCCCTGTACCGCAACGGCAAAATAAAGCACGTGCTTACGGCTCACGAACAGGGCGCGGCGCACGCCGCGGACGGATATGCAAGGGTCACGGGCAAAGTCGGCGTCTGTTTTGCGACAAGCGGTCCCGGAGCCACCAATCTCGTAACGGGAATAGCCACGGCATATATGGACTCCGTTCCCATGGTTGCAATAACGGGTAACGTCGGGCTGAATTTTCTCGGCAGAGACTCCTTTCAGGAAGTGGATATCTGCGGCATTACGATGCCTATTACAAAACATAATTTTATTGTAAAAGACGTCAGCGAACTCGCCGACACGGTGAGAAAAGCGTTCTATATAGCAAACAGCGGCAGAAAGGGTCCCGTACTTGTCGATATACTTAAAAACGTACAGATTGCGGAATGCGATTATCAGCCGAAAATGCCGAAACAACCCAAAACAACCGCAGTTTCAGCCGAAAAACTCAATGATATTGCGGGGGCAATCGCAAAAAGCAAGCGCCCCGTCATTATGGCGGGCGGCGGAATTATCGCCTCGGGCGCTTCCTCTTATTTAAAGGAACTCGCATACAAATGCGACTGCCCCGTAGCATATACCCTCATGGCGAAGGGCTGCATACCCGACGGCGACGAACTCTGCCTAGGCATGTTGGGAATGCACGGCACCGTTGCGGCGGCAAAAGCCATTATAAACGCAGACACGATTATTGCGCTCGGCACGCGATTTTCGGACAGAGTAGCTTTAAACCGCGACAAGTTCGCAGAAAAAAAGTGTATCATCCACATAGACGTGGACAACGCCGAAATAGATAAAAACGTCAAATCGACCATACATCTTATGGCGGATTTGAAGGAAACCCTCTCAACCTTGCTTCCGATGCTTGAAAAAACTGAACGCAAAAACTGGCTCGAAGAGATAAAAGCATATAAAAAGGGTACCGCGCGCCGAATCGGCAATGAACGCGCGGAGGAAATAATAAAGAAATGCTCAGCCATTGCACCCAAGGACAGTCCGCTTGTGACGGACGTAGGTCAGCATCAGATGTGGGCGGCTCAGAATTACGCGGTATCGTCGCCGCGGCTCTTCTGCTCCTCGGGAGGGCTGGGAACAATGGGCTACGGAATGGGCGCGGCGATAGGCGCTTCGCTGGGCAGCGGAAAGCTCTCCGTACTCGTAACAGGGGACGGATGTCTCGGAATGAACATGAACGAAATAGCGACAGCCGCAGCATATAAAGTGCCCGTTGTTATACTGCTTATGAACAACAGCGTTCTCGGCATGGTAAGACAATGGCAGAAGATTTTCTACTCCCGCCGTTTCTCGCAGACGACGCTGGGGCGCAACATAGACTATGTTTCGCTTGCGAAAAGTCTGGGAGGCGAGGGAATTTTACTGGACGAAAACGACGACGTTGAAAAAACGCTCGAAAAGGCGTTCGAAACTGCTAAGAAACAGTCCCTGCCCGTACTAGTAGACTGCCGCATATCCCCCGACGAAAACGTTTTACCTATGATTAAACCCGGCGCGACTTACGACACGCAAATCAACGAAATGGAGGAAAATTAACGTGGAAGAAGTAAAAAAATATACGATAGGCGCGCTTGTTTCCAACAAAAGCGGCGTACTCACACGTATTTCCGGTCTGTTCGCACGCAGAGGTTACAACATCGAAAGTCTTAGCGTATGCGCCACCGAAGACCCCGAACTTTCCAGAATGACCATCATTCTTAACGGCGAAGAGTATATTCTATATCAGCTTATCAAACAGATGGATAAGCTGGAGGACGTCAAAAAGATAGGTTGCGCAAACGAACTCGATTGCGTTTACAGGGAACTGGCTCTTATAAAGTTAAGCGCGCCGTCGGAAGCGAGAAGACAAATCGTGGAAGTTACGGAAATTTACAAAGCCAAGGTCGTGGACCTTTCCCCCGACACAATGATTCTCGAAATCACGGGCGCGCCCGAAAAACTCGACGCATTCGTGAAAGTAATCGAACCGTACGGCATACTTGAAATGCAACGCACTGGCGTTACCGTGCTCGCACGCGGAAAACACACGTTAAAAGACAGAGATTGTTACGGCGACCACATCAACTGACGTTTCTTTTT
>CATKEF010000009.1 GCA_949747905.1 uncultured Eubacteriales bacterium | reverse complement strand
CGGAAACGAACTTCAAATCGGTAAGTTTCATATTTATTAAAAAAGTTTATTCACTCTTAAATAAAATTAACAGGGAAGACAACCGCCTCCCCCGCATTTCAATTCATTTTCGATTTTGATTTGACACTTGGAATTTTTGACCGCTCCTCTCTTTTGTCACCCTGAGCGTAGCGAAGGGTCCCGCTTTTTTATCGTTTCGAAATTTACTCCAAAGAAACCAGATAATAATATACAGGCTGTCCGCCGCAATGGAAATCGACGTCGCAGTCGGGATAAACTTCGGAAATGCGCCCGGCAAGAGCCGCCGCGTCGTCTTCCGTCACCCCCTCGCCGTAATACAGCGTTATCATCTCGTGCTCGTCGTTTTTAAGAGCTTTGACGAGTTTCAAAGTTGTTTCCTCTATATTATCGCCTTTGGCGAGAATCTTTTTATTGTCGAGCGCGATTATATCTCCCTCTTTCAGCTTGAACCCGTTCATCGTCGTTTCTCTGACGGCGTAAGTCACCTGACCGGAAGACACGTTGTCAATCGCGTGCGTCATATTTGTCTTGTTTTCTGGAATGGACGCCTCGGGATTGAATGCGAGCGCAGCCGCAAAGCCCTGAGGCACGTTCTTTGTGGGAATAACGTGGATTGTGCGGTTATGCACAAGCGCCTTCGCCTGTTCCGCCGCGAGAATTACGTTTGAGTTGTTCGGAAATACGAATACGTTGGAAGCGTTGATTTTCTGCACGGCATCCGCAATATCCTGAGCGGAAGGATTCATAGTCTGACCGCCCTTTATAACCCTGTCGCACAACAGGTCTTTGAAAATCTCTTCGAGTCCGCTGCCCGCGCATATCGCAAGCATACCCGTCTCCTTTTTCTCGGCTTCGAGTTTGGCTTTGAGCGCGCGGTTCTCTTCGAGCATGTTTTCTATCTTTATTCTGTCAAGCTCGCCCAGTTCGAGCGCGTAAGACAAAGCTACGCCGGGCGTGTTGGTGTGAACGTGTATTTTAACAAGTTCCAAATCGCCTATACAGATTACGCTGTCGCCTATCTGCATAAGTTTTTCTTTCAGCTTGTCTATATCGGCAAGCGTCGTCATCTGTTTGAGATTTATAACGAAAAATTCGGTACAATATGCAAATTCGATATCGCCCAAATCGAGATTGATAATATCAGAGTTGTCACCGAAAAGGTCGTCCTCGCTCTTGCCGCTTTCCCCCGCTTCGGTAGGAATATCGTCGAGAACGCTTTCGTCGCCGGAAATCGCGGCAAGGAATCCGCGCATTATGGTCATGAGACCCACGCCGCCCGAATCGACGACCCCCGCCTTTTTAAGAACGGGCAGCAATTCGGGAGTTTTAGCGAGCGCCTGGTCGCCGACTTCTATAAGCGCAGTGAGAAATTCCACGAAATCTTTATGCTTACCCGCGAGCTTGGGCGCCGCCTCGCTCATCATTCTTACGACCGTAAGTATTGTTCCTTCCTTGGGTATGGATACCGCGCCGTAAGCGACCTTGGTTCCCGCCTCCATAGCCTTTGCGAAAGTTTTGGTGTCGAAACTGTCTTTAACGTCTTTGACGACCGAACAAATACCGCGGAAAATCTGCGATGAAATGACGCCCGAATTGCCGCGAGCGCCTTTGAGCGCGCCCTTGGAAACGGAGTCGCAAATTTCCTGAAAACGGTTGGAAGTACAGGCGGTCATTTCTCTGACGGCAGACTGCATAGTAAGCGACATATTTGTTCCGGTATCTCCGTCCGGAACGGGAAAAACGTTGAGGGCGTCCACTTTCGCCCTGTTTATTTCAAGCATTCTCGCACCGGAGATTACCATTTTACGGAATTCGGTGCTGTTGATTGTTTTCTGCATAAAACTCCTCAATGAATTTGATTGACGGAAATTTCAGACTGTTTGCGCCCTGTAATTTTCCGCGAGCCGAGAGCCGCGCCCTCGAATTGCGATTTCAAAAACCGTATTATATCGCAAAGCTGTATTTTATAGAATAAGAATTGATTTTACGACAAAAAGAGTAAAACCGTACGCTTTACGGCTTTACCCCCATTATGTTTACGTTTACGGTATCCACAATCATACCCGTAAACCTTTCGACTTTGTATTTTACACCCTCTTTGAGCGATTCTGCGACAGCGTTAATCGAAACGCCATATTTGATTATAACGTCAACGTCGATAAAAATTCTGTCGCCCGCAGTCACCACTTTTATTCCGCGTCCGTCGGACTTTTTCAAAAGTTCGGAAAGCGAATCCCCGAGACGGCGCGAAACGGTATCCACGATACCGTAACATTCGAGCGCAGCGTTTTTAGCCACCTTTGCGATGGCTTGGTCGGAAATCGATATTTTACCGAAAACGTTACTCGTACTTACAGACATGGTACACTCCTTTCCGTTGCTATTTTATAACATTTATTTTCATTTTGCAAGTATTTCCCGACAAATATCCGAAATTAGCAAGTCGCGTATAAAATTATTTTGGAAAATACTCAAAAAAATAAAACTTTAAAGCCGTTTTTAATTGATTTTTTTTTGTCGCCGTGTTATATTATGTTAGGTCGCTTAAAAAACGGCTTTATTTTCAGCTTTAAAATACACCCACGGAGGTAAATAATATGTCGAGAGTATGTACGGTATGCGGTAAGGGTCAGACTTCTGGCAACAATGTAAGCCATTCCAAGAGAAGAACGAGAAGGACTTTCAAAGCAAACGTTCAGAAAGTAAGCTACGTAGAAGGCGGCAAAACCGTTACGGGTTATGTTTGCGCAAGATGCCTTAAATCCGTAGAGCGCGCTTAAAAAATTATGCCGCGATATTTTGCGGTATTGTTTTGCTATTTTGATTTTATCTGAATTTCCGCCCGTGCAAAAGCACAGGCGGAATATTTTTTGCTGTTTCCGCTCAAAAGATTCCTCGGCTTCGCCTCGGAATGACATAAACTGTCGACGCGACATGCCATGATTGCCGCGCTACTGTCACCCTGAGATTTATAGAAGGGTCCCTCGCGTTACTCGGGATGACTCCATTGTCATGTTGAGTCTCGGCGAAACACCTTTTCTTCAATAACATAGTCGCAATACGCGGAATACAATCAAAACGTTGCGCAGGATAAAGCGCACTTTCCATAGGGAATTAAAAAAGACTTGCACTTTCAAGGAATGACAGAAAGCTCCCGAACATTTTGTTCGAGAGCTTTTCACTACAAATTATTCAGAAAGACAAATTGAAATTTATCTTATCAAGATTGCTTGTTGTTCACTATATATTCCATATTTTACTTGTTTTCTTGTGTAAAATTCGGCTTAAAAAGTCCGAAAGACAGTTTACGCAAAATTTCTTTATAAGTAACCTCGTCAAAATCTTTCTTGGT
>CATKEF010000008.1 GCA_949747905.1 uncultured Eubacteriales bacterium | reverse complement strand
GTGATTACTTCTTTCAGCTTGCGTTTTTTGAATCCGTCCAGAAGCGGCGATAAGGCGGTATAGAAATTGTCCAAATCGGCGTTGGTCAGCGTTCCGTCGCGTTTTCCTCGCTCGGCTTCTGTTATTATTGTATGTAAAATCTGCGTTTCGCTCTTTCCGCTCATGGCTTTTGACATAAGTTTTGCCATTTCTACGGTGGAGTTGACGTCGGAACCTCCGTTGCTTGTGACGTTTTGGGAAGTTTTTTCGGGGTGTTCGTTGGAATAGCTTTTAAAATCTTTCATAGTTTCTCCGCATATAATGTTAATATCAAAATATGCAGGGGAATTATTTTATGCAACTTCTGATAATTTTAGCGCTTTTGCTGTACGGCGGGAAATCGGGCGCGCAAAATATTCTTTCGGAGGTAAAACCCGTACTCGAAAGTATAGGTGGCGACCAGATGCGCGAAGCGCTGAAAAGCGCGGAAGAGATTTCGTCGGTATTGTCCGCGGTCAAGGAAATGACGGGAACAGGCGGTATAAACGCTGTCGCTTCGGCTTTTTCCGGGACGAATACGGATACTTCTGCGAACGCCTCGTTTGAAAACAAACCGGCAATTGCGTTTCCGCTCGCGCCTATAAACGATATAGCTGATAAAGATATTACATATTCGCTTTCAAAATATTTCGCAAACGAAAATTAAACGTTGATTTTTTGCGCACGGTATGATATAATCTGTCTATGAAAGCGGGAATATCTACGGCTTGTTTCGTCGGGAGTTCGGAAACGGAAAAAGCGCTTCTTGAAATTGCCGGACTGGGTGCGGCGTGCACGGAAGTATCGCTTGGAACGTTTTACGAATACAGACCCGAATTTGCAAAAAAATATGCGACGAACGCGGGCGGAGCAGAGGTATGTTCCGTGCGTGTTTCGCCGTTTAATTTCGAACCTCAGTTGTTTTCCCCTTCACGGCGAATAAGGGGGGACGGGTTTTACTGGTTGGAACAGGTAATGCGGTCCGCAGGGTTTTTCGGCTGTAAAAACTATGTTTTAAACGGTTATGTTTTAAATAACGGGAAATGCAAAGTCAAGGATACGGCGGCATATATGCGCGAAATAAGCGGTTTTTGCGCCCGATACGGAGTGCAATTGTGCCTTAAAAACAATAAGGACGCTATATTCGAATCTCCGTCCGATTTTTGTGAAATTATTAAACTTTGCCCCGGGTTGAGCGGCGTTCTCGATTTGCGCGAAGCCGAGCGTTCGGGATACGTTGCGGACGAGTATCTTGCGCATATGGCGGGGGCAATAGTGCAGGTGAATGTTTCCTGCGCGGACGTGGACGAAAAAATTCTGAAAAGTTTTATCCGTAAATTGAAATCTTTAAATTTTGACGGCAACGTCGTCATTGCAGGCGCAGCTGCTTCGTCCGATTTGAAAATGAGTTTCGAACGGCTGAAAGAGATTATCTTATAAGTTCGGTTCGTTCCCTCGCGGAACGCAAATTTAATATGTGCCACCGGGTACTGAATGCTTCCAGGCATTTTAATTCTTTTCGTAAGGTCTTTGAAGAAGAGAATTAAAGTGCCTTTTTTCGGGAAAAGTTATGAAGAAATTTTTTAAAAGTTTTACGTTGTTTGAAATAATTCTGTTTTTTGCGTCGTTTGCTGCAATTATAATTTCGTTTTTTGCTTTCGGCAATACCGAGTATTTTTATCTGGCTACGTCGCTTGTCGGACTGTTTTCTTTAACGCTAATCGCAAAAGGCAGTTTTATCGGTCAGATTTTAACGGTTTTGTTCGGGATGTTGTATGCTACGGTATCTTATTTTTACCGCTATTACGGAGAAATGGCTACCTATCTCGGGATGACCGCGCCCATTGCCATAGCGGCGGTGGTAAGCTGGATTCGCAACCCCGCTTCGGCTGATAACCGCGGAGAAGTGAAAGTAAACAAAATTTCTCTGAAAGAATATATATGTATGACGGCGCTTGCGGCGTGCGTTACCGCGGTTTTCTATTTTATTCTTAAATATTTTAATACAAACAACCTTGTTTTGAGTACGGTTTCCGTATTCTCGAGCTTTGTTGCGTCCTACCTGACTTTGAGAAGGAGCCGTTTTTATGCCTTTGCATATGCGGCGAACGACATCGTTCTCATTGCGCTATGGGTGCTGGCAAGCATGGAATCTTTTAACTATCTCGCTATGGTTATGTGTTTTGTCGTATTTCTCGCAAACGACGTTTACGGCTTTATAAATTGGAGCAGAATGCAGAAAAGACAGAATGTGTAATTCCATATTATATAATAATGGTTTGTCGGGTGTGCGGCTTTTACGTGTGAAAATAAATTAAAAAACTTTACAAAAAAAATCTAAAATTGCTTGACATAATACATATAGTTTGATAAGATATAAAAGCTGTCGGTTAGACAGCGATGTTTTTCTTTTGAAAAACCGCCGTTTTTTCGGTGATGCGAAGATTGACAACTGCATAGAAGAGAAGAAAGATAGAGTACAAAAAGAAGGCAAATAAAAAAAGATTAATTCTAGGTTAATACGAAGAAAAAGGGAAGCAATTTTGCAAGCTTTGAACTGTATAGAAAAGAAATTAGTCGAGTTAAGAGTAGAATTTTTGTAATGAGATAAGTAGACAAGATAGCGAAAGTGCTATTGAGGAAAGATCAAGCTACAAAGAGCATACGGAGGATGCCTAGGTACATGGCGCCGAAGAAGGACGTGACAAGCTGCGAAAAGCTACGGGGAGGAGCAAATATC
>CATKEF010000007.1 GCA_949747905.1 uncultured Eubacteriales bacterium | reverse complement strand
TGGCGGGAAGGTGGTGAGCGCTTACGAACACCTTTTCTTCGCCCGTCGTTTTGTTCCCTTCAAGTTCGTTTAGTATATCATTCATTTCGTCATCTGTCAACTTTTCTATCGTATTGTCGTTATTGATGTTAAGAATGATTATCTTATGGTCGTCATAGACATACACCCATTTTACAATGTTATCTATGACGCGCTTTTGAAACTCTTTATCGGAAGTATCGCCACGAGTTATCATATCAATGAAATTGAGTATATCTTGTTCGGTCAGCTTATAACCGCGTTCAAGCTCTAACTTTGCTTCCTGTTCGAGAAGATCGTTCAAGAGAATTTCGTATTCTTCCATTTGATGCTCTATCGTATCGCGTAACAAATCGTTCCGCGCTTTTACATACGCAGTGGTAAGATCTTCGACTTCTTTGCGGACATTCGCTATTTTTGCCTGTACCGTCTTAATGTTTTGTTCGTCCGTCCGCTTATCGTAAAAATCAATAGTATCTTTCGCAACGACTTCGGCATTAACTTTCACCGAAAGATATTCCACAACAGACCGAGTGACATATTCTTCCAACGCATCTTTTTCCATGCGCTGCTTATTACACTTGCCCGACTTAACATTCCGACAGATATAGTAAAAGTACGCTTTACCCTTTTTGCCCGTTCCCTTATCCGAGCGCATAAGCTTTTTACAGTGTCCGCATATAAGTTTGCCCGTCAACAAGTGCGGTACTTTGGCTTGGGCTTCACCGCCGGCATAATACTTATTCGCTGTCAGTTTTTCTTTCACCCTATTAAACAAATCTTTATCTATAATCTGCGGATACATATTCGTACAGAGTCTTTCCCCGAAATAAAACTCACCTGTGTATTTCTCATTGACGAAATATCTATCGAAAGTACGACCTTTGAACGGCTTACCGTTAAACCTTAAACCTTTGGCGTTCAACGCTTCGGCAATATCTTTCTTGCTTACACCCATATCATACTGCTGAAAAGCGTAACGCAATATTTCCGCTTCTTCTTCGTTTATAACGACACGCTTAACAAACTTTCCCGATTTACCGGGAATAGGCTCTAACTCTAACTTGTATCCGTAAATGAGCATACCGCCGCAGAACGTTCCGTTCGCCACGCTCGTATCCAAACCGTCCTTTACACGCTTACTCAATCGCTTGCTGTATTTCTCGGCGTTCCACTCCAAAAACATCTCGTAGAATTCGCCGCCTTCGTCTTCGGCAATAGGCTCTAACGCAGAGATAACACGTACGTTATATTTTTCGCGCAATGTTTCCTTATACACAATGCTATCGTGACGGTTACGAGCAAACCTGTCGAACATATATACGATTATGTACCGAAACGCGCCGCTCTTTGCATCGGAGATCATGCGCTGAAAACCCGGGCGCGCGTCATTCGTTCCCGTCCGCGCTTTGTCGGTATAGATATTTATTACTTTCAAATCCTTGCTTTCCGCAAACTCTTTGCATATACGCACTTGCGCTTCGATACTCTGCTCGTTCTGTCCGTGCGAACTGAACCGAGCGTAGATAACAGCACTATCCATTAGTGAGCAACTCCCATATTTCGTAATAATTTCCGAGTGACGCTAAACGATAGTTCTTCTCCCGATGCCGTCAAAATTATCTTGCGTCCATTTTTTTCAACCGAATCCATAAAGCGCATGAGCAAATCGTGATCTCTGTACAATACCGAACATTCAGTTATAAGTAACACTTCCCAATCATTGTTTACCTGTAAAGATTTCAAGCTCGGTCGTTTTGCGGACATACCCGAATAGCCATTGTCTGCATACTCCGCAACGATACTCATATCGTTTTTCACCGCATAATCTTTGCATACGGATAACTGACTCGCGATTTTGTCATCATTTTTTTCCGCACACCGCGCATATATAACCGCTTTGATCATTTTTCTTTAACTCCTTTAACTACTGTTTTAAGGCGATTATCGCCCTCAGCCTCAAACGGTTAGGGGCGATAATCGCCTATTACTGTCCATATTTATTGACAGATATATTATACCATAGTAGCGCGTATAAGTCAAGGAATATAACTCAAACTGTCAAGAAGTGTGGACACATATACTTTACAGCCGAACTACTTTATGCTATAATTTATATCATTAGGACGGTATATTATGAAACGTGAAAACGCATCGAAAATCAAGCTACTAAAAATACTCGAAATACTTCGACAAGACTCGGACGAGGAACATCCGTTATCTACGCCCGAATTATGCGCAAAACTCAACGAGCAAGGAATAGTATGCGACCGCCGCGTTCTTGCAAAAGATATAGACCAATTGATCGAGAGCGGCTATGATATTGTTCGCATAAAAGCAAGAAGCACAAAATACTTCATTGCCGACCGCAGCTTCGACGTTCCCGAACTTCGCATACTTATGGACGCTGTTCAAGCAGCGAGCTTTATAACCCCCAAGAAAACGGAAGTATTATTAGATAAGATAGCCGAGCTCGGCGGATCGCATAGAGCAGCTTTGCTTAAACGAAATGTTTGGTTTAACACGACGAAACACACAAACGAGAATATACTGTACAGCATAAATGAGATCGACAACGCCATTACCAACGGAAAACAACTCTCCTTTG
>CATKEF010000006.1 GCA_949747905.1 uncultured Eubacteriales bacterium | reverse complement strand
GTAAGAATAGACGTAGCCGGGAGCTATGGCGGGTCCGCCCGTATTTAATACCCATTGCCGTTTCCAAGTGCCTTCATAAACTTCCGCAGAAAAATACTCAGACTGCTTATAGCGGAACAGATAGACCGTTTCGTTTTTGCGTTTCGCCGTCTTGCAAAAGTCGCTGAACTCTTTATAATCGGCGTCGTCAACGTAGTATTTCTTACAAACTTGCACGCTTTCAAGATTAGCTATGTCGCTGTAATCAACAGCTTCTATTGCCTTAATATTGTTAAATTCTTCTATCTCTTCAACGTGCGACGTACCGAACAGCTTTTCCCACCAAGACTGTTTTATTATCTCCGACGTAAGCGAATAGGTTTCGTCCGCCTGAATATTTATATCGGTAAAAGAACTGTCAACGCTTTGGAACAGGGCTTTACTGTATTTATCGTTCACGAGTTCGCCGCCGTGTTGCGCGGTGTATCTGCTCATATAGTCCAGAATTTGCTCGCTCGGCACGTCGTATTCGTCTGCGTTTCCGTTTTCCGCTTTAAACAGCCAATGCAATACGGATATATGGTTTACGATTTTACTTGATAATTTAGACGGATAGTTATAGCCGCTGTGATAACCCGAAAAATGTACGCCGCCTATGGAAGTATTAGATAAATCTTCTTCTGTTCTAAAACTGTAATTGAACTTTAAGTCGTCGTAAGTTTCGGGTAAACCCGTATCTTCGTCTATATGGTTCAGAAAATTTTCATAATAACTACTATTACCCGTAACCAGCGCAGGCGCGGTGTAGGCGTTCAGCCACGTTGCGTGAACTGCCGTCATCTTGCCGTATTCGTCTATAATTTCGTCGGGAACGGAAAAATAAACGCTATGCAGCGTGTCCTGAATATACTTCTTACCGTTCGTGCCTTTACCGCGAAAAAAGGTGCTATGCACGTCCAACGTTAAATACTTATCTAATCCGTCAACCTTGCAGGAAAGCGTATCGGACTGCGCCAATTCCGAACCGTAACCGAGCGCGTAACCTTTATATGTATAGGTTTGTTTACAAGCGTATTCGGTAACGGTATTTTTATAGGACAGCTCGATACCGCTTATTTTGTAAATGCGTCCGTTTTCGTCCAGCTCACGCAAAATTTCAGAGCGTTGCCCGTCCGTGAGATTTACTTTGAACTTCCAGAACCGCCCTTCGTAGCCCGATTCGGTGGAGTAATTTATAAACTCTAAAACGTACTTTGCGTAGCTCGGCGTTTGCCCGTAAGTAAGCTGTATTTGATTGCGCTCGCTTGATATATCGAAAGCTATATCCTGCGGATTGTAGATGTAGACGTAAAGTCCAAAGTCCGCTTGCTTTTCGGCGTAGTAGGAATAACAGAACTCAACGAAGGATATTATCTGCGGCTTGCCTTTTGAATTATGCGGATAGTCCGCTAAG
>CATKEF010000005.1 GCA_949747905.1 uncultured Eubacteriales bacterium | reverse complement strand
TCGGAAGCGATTTCGACGGAATTCCCGCATGTCCGGGCATCGAAGACTGTACGGCGCTTCCCGCGCTGTTCGATTATCTTTCGCACAACGGTTTCGGCGCGGACGTTCTGGAAAAGTTTGCGTATAAAAATTTTCTCAGAGTGTTTGAAGAAGTTTGCGGTTGAATATTTTCAAAGCGGCGCGCATGTCTGGGATGTATTCCAGACGGAATTATGGTAAACCGCGGGCAAGATAGAATTGGCGTGGCGTAAAGCTACGCCTTTTTGCTTGATTATTTTCTGTGTGGTCGACAAGCCCAGCAAAGCAAACGGAACTTATGAAGCATAGTGTAATAAGCTACACTTATCAGTAGCTTGTTTTTTCAATATCCTTATGCTATAATGCTTGTACGATAAACAGTAATTTAGAGGACAAAAATTTATATGATAGGCGTTTATTTTAGCGGAACAGGCAACACAAAATATTGTGTTGAATATGTATTGAATCGGCTTGATAGTTGCGGTACTGCTTACACGATAGAAAGCGACGAGGTAACTGCCGCCATAAAATCAAGCGATGAAATTGTTTTTGCCTATCCCGTATATTATTCTAATTTACCGAAGATAGTCAAAGAGTTTATCGTAAGCAATGCCGAGTTATGGCGAGGCAAGAAAATATTTGTAATTGCGACAATGGGCTTATTCAGCGGCGACGGCGCAGGTTGTTCGGCACGTTTATTCAAAAAGTATGGTGCGGAAATTTCAGGCGGGTTACATCTGAAAATGCCCGATTGTATCGGGGACGTTAAATTACTGAAAAAGTCGCTTGACGAAAACCGCAAAACGATATTAAAAGCCGAACATAAAATGGACTCGGCAATAAATAAAATCAGGAACGGCAAATTTCCGAAGGAAGGATTGAATTTTTTTTACCGTATCGTGGGGGTGTTCGGTCAGAGATTATATTTCAGTGGAAAAACAAAGCGGTATTATACCAAAATCAGAACGGACGGGAGCAAATGCGTAAAATGCGGTTTGTGTGTATCGTTATGCCCGATGTCGAATATAGAAATAGCGGATACAGTAGTTCATAGAGATAAATGTACTATGTGTTATCGTTGTTTTGCAAATTGCCCGAAAAAAGCGATTACAATTATAGGTAAACACGTATACGAACAATATAAGTTTGATAACTACAAGAAATAATGATTGAATGATAAATTTCAATTTATTTTTCTAATCTTTAATAAAGTATAGCGCACCATTCTTCGCAAGCGAAGAATGGTGCGCTATACTTTG
>CATKEF010000004.1 GCA_949747905.1 uncultured Eubacteriales bacterium | reverse complement strand
TGTCGGACTACGGACTGAGGATAAACAGTCCAATAAGATTTATCGGCGTACCGAAGACCATAGACAACGACCTTGCCGTGACCGACCATACGCCGGGATACGGCAGCGCAGCAAAATACATCGCGGCGACCACCAAGGAAATTATCCGCGACGGTCTTGTTTACGATTATCCCGTTGTTTCAGTTATAGAAGTTATGGGCAGGAATGCCGGCTGGCTCACTGCGGCGACCGCGCTTGCCAAAGGCGAGGACTGCGAGGGAGTGGATGAAATATATCTGCCAGAGAGAGTGTTCGACGTCGATAAATTCGTAGAGCGTGTCGGCGCGCTTTTGAAAGAGAATCGTTCGGTGGTTATTGCCGTTTCGGAGGGAGTAAAGGTCGCGGACGGCAGATATGTCTGCGAGCTTGCCGACCACGTCGATTACGTGGACGCTTTCGGGCACAAACAGCTTGCTGGTACGGCGCGTTTTCTTGCGGGAAAGATTGCCGAAAAATATGGTGTAAAGACAAGGGCGATAGAGCTTTCCTCTCTGCAAAGGTGCGCTTCCCACATTATGGCGAGAGTGGATATGACCGAGGCTTACAATGCGGGCGGCGCGGCTGTTAAGGCGGCGTTCGAAGGGCTTACAGGGCAGGTGATAACCTTAAAGCGTGTTTCCGACGACCCGTATATGTGCGTTACGGAGCCTGCCGACGTGCATTTTATTGCGAATGTGGAAAAGAAAGTGCCCGCGGAATGGATAACCGAGGACGGCGCAAACGTGCGCCCCGAGCTTGTACATTACATCTATCCGCTTATTCAGGCGGAGATTGCTCCGCTTTGGGTTGACGGTTTGCCCCGTCACATAAGGTTGCACGCAAAACACACCGAAAAGTAATTTTATTAACGATACATCTTTTTTTGTGAAGCATTTAAAAACGTTTGCCCGCCGTTTAGGGTATGAACATATTGACGTTTTTATGGGCACTTGTCAATATTTGTTTTTCCGATACAAACTTTCCGAGGAACAGGGTGTTTCGCTTCGCTCAACAAGACCGGATAACTCAACAAGACGAGAAGGGCTCGACATGCCACGACTGTCATCCCGAGCAACGCGAGGGACAGATGTTTCGCTCCGCTCAACATGACGGTAATGAGTCATTCCGAGGCGTAGACGAGGAATCCGATATAGAATTTCAGCATGCTTTGTCGGACGACAATCAACCGCCGCGTCAGCGGCGGTTATTCTTTACTCTGTTTGAAATGGCTTCGTGTCTTTCGAGAACGCTTG
>CATKEF010000003.1 GCA_949747905.1 uncultured Eubacteriales bacterium | reverse complement strand
GTCAGAAAATATTTGATTAAATATCTTAATCTTATCTTCTATTTTTTCATTATTCATTTGTTTTTCAATACCAGAAAGCTCATTATTAAGATTTTAACGTATCTGCTCCTGCTCTTCTAGCAAATGAATAGATTGTTGTATCTCCCCTTTTTTTAGAGATAACTCTTCTATTTTTTGATTAAGCATATTTAATTCATCCAATAATCCTTCATCCAAAACTTCTATGGTTATTTTTTCTTTCCTTTTTAAAGTTTCGGACAGCTGTTTTGTATATTGCTCCAATAGTTCCTGTTTTGTATGCAACTGTTCTTTAATAAAATCAATCCTATTTTGTATCATTAAATGATGAAAATTCACCATTTCTTCAAAGCTCTTTTGTAAATCAGGCACATAACTTTGAGCTTCTGTATAAATTGCTTTTAATGTACCAAAATCAATGTCTTTTTTCTCTTTGGAAAGTTTTTTAATGCTTTTATTTATATTTTCTATCTCAAAATCAACTAACTGCATTTTTTCTTGTAAATTATTGATTCGTACCGTCAGTTTTCGTTTTGTATCTAATTCGTCTCTATAAGAATCCATGTAAGATAACTTCTGTCTTTTCTTATATAAATCTGCCAAATCTGAATCAATAATCTCAAGCGACTGTTTCAAAAAGCTTAATGATGTTATACTTTTACTTTTTTCTAATGCTTGAATTGTTTTCTGGCATTCAGCTATTTTTCCTGCAAGTTCATTCTTCTTGCTAATCAACTTTTCAGTATATATCTGAAACAAAAAACAATAAATCGCATCATAGTCATCTGATGTAGTCATTATTGGCAGATATTTTATCATTTTATCTTCCGCAGTATTTTCGAGTCTCACAAATTTAGGTATCAACTGCCTAAAGGTTGGATTTGGCTCATTTAAATTAAATAATAATTTCTTTAACTCATTCCAAAATTCCTGTTGATTATAGCTTTCATCAAAAATATACTTATTTCCTCTAGGATATAAATCTCTTTTTATTGAATATGTTTTTTCTTTCTGGTCTATTAAAATCAATTCAGCCTGAACTTTATATTTACTCAAAAAATCTTTCACATCTTTGTTTTCACTTCTCGTATCTGAATCATAATAAAGCTCTTTAATTGATTTTGCACCCAAACACAAATCAATTATTTTTATTGTTGTAGACTTTCCAACACTATTGCCACTTTC
>CATKEF010000002.1 GCA_949747905.1 uncultured Eubacteriales bacterium | reverse complement strand
GGTAGAAGCAACTCAAGCCGTTAAAGACGCAGAAAGGGTTATTCGTCTTACTGTCCGACGTGAATTCGATTTTATTTCAATTCACGTTGATAATCCGTTTGTTAACGAACCAGAGTTAGGCGCGGATGGATTACCGAAAACAATTAAAGCAGACGTTGATTTCCACGGGTTTGGTATGCATTCAATGAAAACGCTTGCGGAAAAGCATGGCGGTACGCTTACCTGCACTATTTGCGAAAATATTTTTAATCTTAATATACTTTTGTTACATTAAACTACCAAACAGCAAATACTTTCTACCAATGAGGAAACAGCTCTTGCCGTTAAAGGAATACGATGGTATGCTCATAACGAATTGCGGAAGAATTATATCCGTGAAAAAATATATATAAGGAGAAGTTATGAGCAAACAAAAATTAAAGATGAGCAACAAAAGGTTTATGTCAATTTTCGTACCTATCTGTGCGATTTTATTGGCACTTACCATTGGTTTATTCGTTGTGGCGGATAATAACAGGACAGTGCTTGATAGTCAGTTAGGCCGGGGTGCTATGCATGTTATACGCGCTGAAGGAACAGAAAATTGGGATGCCGAGTATTACGAATCAAAATATAAAAGCCACGACGAGGCAAAAGCGGCAAGCAACGCCGTTTCTGAAAAGGTAACGGATGAAGGTATAGTTTTATTGAAAAATAACGGAGTACTGCCTTTGGGTGAAAAAACCAGCGTAGCTCCTTTCGGATATGCGTATATGAATCCGACATATTCCGGTACCGGTGCAGCCGCTACCAACGATTCGGATGAAGTGTCCCCACAGCAGGCACTTGAAGACCATTTTACCGTAAATGCTGCTACAATAAGCCGTATGAAGTCGGCAAGCGCAAGTTATCCTGATGCGGCTGCGGGAACTAACCCTTTGGACTGGGATAAGAATTCTATACAAGGTATGATGCAGGGCGGAAAGCACGCGCAAATAAACGAATACGATGCTAATATCTATGTTTCTATTAAAAACGACGTGACGGACAGTATAGGTATCATATTCATCAGTCGCGAAGGCTCGGAAGGACTTGATAAACGTACGGAAGCTTATGATGACGGCACACCGCACTATCTTGCGCTGACAGCAAGAGAAAAGGCAACTATTGCGTTTTCAAAGGCAAATTGCAAAAATACGGTAGTTATTCTT
>CATKEF010000001.1 GCA_949747905.1 uncultured Eubacteriales bacterium | reverse complement strand
GGTAGAAGCAACTCAAGCCGTTAAAGACGCAGAAAGGGTTATTCGTCTTACTGTCCGACGTGAATTCGATTTTATTTCAATTCACGTTGATAATCCGTTCGTTACCGAACCGAAGTTCGGGGCGGATGGATTACCGAAAACAATTAAAGCAGACGTTAATTTCCACGGGTTTGGTATGCATTCAATGAAAACGCTTGCGGAAAAGCATGGTGGCACGCTTACCTGCACTATTTGCGAAAATATTTTTAATCTTAATATACTTTTGTTACATTAAACTACCAAACAGCAAATAATTTCTACCAATGAGGAAACAGCCCTTGCCGTTAAAAGTATTCGGTGGTATGCTCATAACGACTTGCGGAAGAATATCCGCAAAAATTTATATATAAGGAGAAGTTATGAGCAAACAAAAATTAAAGATGAGCAACAAAAGGTTTATGTCGATTTTCGTGCCTATTTGTGCGATTTTATTGGCACTTACCATCGGTTTATTCGTTGTGGCGGATAATAACAGAACAGTCCTTAACAGTCAATTGGGACGGGGTACTATGCATGTTATACGCGCTGAAGGAACAGAAAATTGGGATGCTGAGTATTACGGCTCAAAATATAAAAGCCACGACGAGGCAAAAGCGGCAAGCAACGCCGTATCTGAAAAGATAACGGATGAAGGTATCGTTTTATTGAAAAATAACGGAGTTTTGCCTTTGGGTGAAAAAACCAGCGTAGCTCCTTTCGGATATGCGTATATGAATCCGACGTATTCCGGTACCGGTGCAGCCGCTACAAACGATTCGGATGAAGTGTCCCCACAGAAGGCACTTGAAGACCATTTTACCGTAAATGCCGCAACGGTAAACCGTATGAAGTCGGCAAGCGCAAGTTATCCTGATGCGGCTGCGGGAACTAACCCTTTGGATTGGGATAAAAATTCAATACAGGGTATGATGCAAGGGGGAAAGCACGCGCAAATAAACGAATACGATGCTAATATCTATAGCACTATTAAAAACGACGTGGCGGGCAGTATAGGTATCATATTCATAAGTCGCGAAGGCTCGGAAGGGCTTGATAAACGTACGGAAGCATATGATGACGGCACACCGCACTATCTTGCGCTGACAGCAAGAGAAAAGGCAACTATTGCGTTTTCAAAGGCAAATTGCAAAAATACGGTAGTTATTCTT